>JAIQGD010000023.1 GCA_020072765.1 Terriglobia bacterium | reverse complement strand
GCGTGGCGATTCAGGCGGCGCCCGCGGGCATCGCCGGCGGCGACGCGGAAAAGCTGCTGTTCGAGATTCTGGACGGCATCGCGCGCGAGAACCAGTCCATCTCGATCGACACGCTGCAATCGAAGATCGCCGCTTCGACGGCGTGCCACGCGGCCATCAAGGTGACCACGCCGCTGGACACGAAGAAGATGGAATGGCTGCTCGGCGAGCTGGCCCGGACCGAGTACCCCATGAGCTGCCCGCACGGCCGGCCGGTGGTGCTGCGCTATTCGGTGCGCGAGATCGAGCGCGCATTCAAGCGCATCTAGCTCATGCAAGGCTCACACATAACGAACTGGTTGCTGTTGATGGTCGGGACAGCCTTCATCGTTTGTATCTTCGTTGCGATGGGCTGCATCGGTGCCATGGGAGTAGTAACCAAAGGACTTTTCTTGCCGTGGGAAGGGAATCGTGTTGTTGAACTGTACAGGCGCCGGTTTCCAAACAGTCCAATCCACAAGATTTTCGCCGGTTCGGCGATCGGTAGTGCAGTTTTCGCAGGCATCGGCTTGGTCACTGTACTGTGGATAGTGTTTAGGACGAAGTAGCTCTATCGATGCAAAAGCTGATCATAGCAATTGACGGCCCGGTGGGCTCGGGCAAGAGCACGGTGGCGCGGCGCGTGGCGGCGCTGCTGGGCTACGTCTACATTGACTCGGGGGCGATGTACCGGGCGGTGGCGCTCAAGGCGCTGCGGCGAGGCGTCTCGCTGGACGATGCGGGCGCACTGACGGCGCTCGCGCAAGCCACACACATCGACTTGCGCGTGCAGGATGGCGCGCAGCGGGTGTTTCTCGATGGCGAAGACGTGACCGCCGCGATTCGCACGCCGGAAGTGTCGCAGTCGGCCTCGAAGATCGCCGTGGTGCCCGGCGTGCGTCACGTCCTGGTGGCCGAGCAGCGCCGCGCGGGCGAGCGCGGCGGCGTGGTGATGGAGGGGCGCGACATCGGCAGCGTGGTTTTCCCGGATGCGCAGCTGAAGATTTTCCTGACGGCCTCGGCGGAAGTCCGCGCGGAGCGGCGCTGGCGCGAGCACCAGCAGAAGGGCGACGCGATCGACCTGGCGCGCACGCTGGAAGAAGTCCACGAACGCGACCGGCGCGACCGCGAGCGCAGCTCCTCGCCGCTGGTCCGCGCCCCCGACGCCGTGGTGGTGGACAGCACGGCCATGGAACCCGAGGAAGTCGCGCGGCTGATCGTCCTGCTGGCCAAGGGCCAGGCGGCCGGCAAGACCGGCTAACCGGAACTTCTCCCAGGAACACGCTGTCAGTTAGCACGAGATGCCCGGTCCCGCTGCGCGGGACCGGCCGCTACAAAACTCTTCAGCGTGGCAAAGCCACTCCTGGCTGTGCGCCCGCGCTTTCGACTCCGCCCGCCTGGACAGCCAAGAGTGGCTGTCCCACAAAACCGTATCTCGTAGCGGGCCCGCCGGAACCCTTCATCGGGTCTCGGCTTGGCCGGCGGGATGGCCGGCGAGAATTTCGCGGGCCCAGATGGTGGCCTCGACGTAGGTGGACGAAATCACGCCCTCGGGAATCTTCAGCCGCGCGCCGGCGCGTTCGATCTCCTCCCACGCGCCCTTTTCATACAGCAGCACGAGATCGAGGATGCGGCGCAGGGAGTTCGGCTCGCCGAGCAGCGCCTCGCGGATTTCCCGGCCCACGGGAACTTCCTGGACCACCTCCTCCATCTTCATATCCAGAATCGCGTCCATGGCCGAGAGCAGGCCCAGAAGGAAGAGGTCGTTGGCGGCGCCGGCGTGCCCCGTGGAACGAGCCATTTTCTCGCAAAAACGAGCGCGCACCAGCGGCAACAGGATCAGTTCCTCGGGCTTTTCCTCGGCCAGGCAGGCCACGGCGACCAGCGACACCCATTTGCGCACGCCGCGTTCGCCCAGCAGGGCCAGCGCGTGCGGGATGGAGTGGATTTCGGCGGCCAGGAAAAAGGCCGGCGAATTCAGGTAGCGCAACAGGCGGTAGCTGAGCGACGCTTCGGCCTTGATCTGCTGGCCCACCTGCTCCATGTCCAGGGGCGAGCGGTTCACGGTCTGCAGGACCGCCAGGTAATTCATCTTGGACGCGGGGATGTCGTGGTGCGTCACCATCTGCGGCCGGCTGAAAAAGTAGCCCTGAAAGAAGGAGTAGCCCCAGCGGAGCGTGCGCTGAAAATCCTCGTGGGTTTCGACCTTTTCGGCCACCAGCCGGACGTTGTGGTGCGCGAACTGGCGCGCCAGGCGCAGCTGTTCGGCCGGGGGCGTGGCCAGCAGGTCCACCTTGATGAAATCCGCCAGCGACACCAGGCGTTGCCAGTCGGGCGATTCCTGGTAGTCGTCTAGAGCCAGAAGATACCCGGCCTGCTTCAGGCGGCGGCAGGCGTCGAGGAGACTCTCGTCGATGACGACGTCCTCGAGAATCTCCAGCACCACGCGGTCCTTGGGCAGCAGCGCGGGGTAATCCCGGAGCAGGAAGTCGCGCGTGCAGTTGACAAACGCGCGGCGCCCCTGCGTGAGACGGTCCAGCCCGAACAGAAGCAGATTATCGGCGGCCGAGGCGCTGGCCACGTCGGTCTGGCCTGGAAAGAAACGGTTTTCCGCCCCGGCGCGATACAACAACTCGTATCCGTACACGCCGAGCTTGGAATTGAAGATGGGTTGGCGGGCGAGAAATTTTTCCACGGGCGCTGCCTCCTTCCGTCACCGCACACGCGCCGGGCAGGCGGGTGCTTTCTGGAAGGGGACAGGGGCCCGGTGGCCCCGTAAACAATCCTACGCCGGGCTGGACATCGAAGCCAGGAATTCCGCGTTGGTCTTGGTCTTCGACAGGCGGCCCAGGAGAAGCTCCATCGCTTCGACGGTCGAAAGCGGGCTGAGCACCTTGCGCAGCACCCAGATGCGGTTCAGCTCGTCGGCGGGCAGCAGCAGTTCGTCCTTACGGGTGCCCGAGCGGTTGATGTCGATGGTCGGGAAGACGCGCTTGTCAACGAGGCGGCGGTCCAGGTTGATTTCCATGTTGCCGGTGCCCTTGAATTCCTCGAAGATGACGTCGTCCATGCGGCTGCCGGTATCGATCAGCGCGGTGGCCATGATGGTGAGCGAGCCGCCCTCCTCGACGTTGCGGGCCGCGGCGAAGAAGCGGCGCGGCCGCTGCAGGGCGTTGGCGTCGATACCGCCGGAGAGGACCTTGCCGGACGGCGGCGTGACGGCGTTATAGGCGCGGCCCAGGCGGGTGAGCGAGTCGAGCAGAATCACGACGTCGCGCTTGTGCTCGACCAGGCGCTTGGCCTTCTCGAGCACCATTTCCGCCACCTGGATGTGGCGCTGGGGCGGCTCGTCGAAAGTCGAGCTGATGACCTCGCCCTTCACCGTGCGCTGCATGTCGGTGACTTCCTCGGGCCGCTCGTCGATCAGCAGGACGATCAGCGCGATCTCCGGGTGGTTGGTGGTGATGGAATTGGCGATGGACTGCAGCATCATGGTCTTGCCGGTGCGCGGGGGCGCGACGATCAGGCCGCGCTGTCCCTTGCCGACCGGGCAGAGCATGTCCAGCACGCGCCCGGTGAGATTTTCCTTGGTGGTCTCCAGGCGAATGCGGTCCTGGGGGTAGAGCGGCGTCAGGTTGTCGAAGAAAATCTTGGTGCGCGTGATTTCCGGGTCTTCGAAATTGATGGCCTCGACCTTGATGAGCGCGAAATAGCGCTCGCCGTCCTTGGGCGGGCGGACCTGGCCGGAGACGGTGTCGCCGGTGCGCAGGTCGAACTTGCGGATCTGCGACGGCGAGACGTAGATGTCGTCCGGTCCCGGCAGGTAGTTGTATTCCGGGGCGCGCAGGAAGCCGAAGCCGTCGGGCAGGCACTCCAGAACGCCCTCGGAGAAGATGAGGCCGTTCTTTTCGGTCTGCGCGCGGAGGATCTGGAAGATCAGCTCCTGCTTGCGCATGCCGGAGGAGCCGGGAATATTGAGCTCCTTGGCGATTTTCGCCAGGTCGGTGATGTTTTTGTCTTTCAGTTCTGCAAGGCTAATGCTCATCGCGTTCTTTCCTTCTCCAGCCTGGTTTGCAGGCACGAACTTGCTTTGAAATTGATCCGGGGCGGGCGCGTTGCTTGAGGCACGCTTTCCCAGATTGTCAAACGGGCTTCCCGACAGATAATTTTCATGCTCCGGTCGCGGGCCGAACCTGCCGTGCAGGGAGTGGGGTGACCGAAGGGACTCAGTTGGTCAGTTCGCTATCCTGCGCGACATCGACGCCGAACTTCGGCTCGACTTCCGCCACCGGCGGGTGGCCCAGAACCGGCAGCGGCCGCTCGAGGGCGATCTGCAGGACTTGGTCCATCGACTCCACAAAATGCAGCGACATCTGCGCTTGAATATCCGCGGGGATGTCCGCCAGATCCTTTTCGTTATCCTTGGGCAGAATCACGGTGCGCAGGCCCAGGCGGTGCGCCGCCAGCAGCTTTTCCTTCAGGCCTCCGATGGGAAGCACCTTGCCGCGCAGGGTGATCTCGCCGGTCATGGCGATGTCGCAGCGCACAGGAATGTGCGTCAGGGCGCTGACGATCGACGTGCAGATAGTGATGCCGGCCGAGGGCCCGTCCTTGGGAATGGCGCCTTCGGGCACGTGCATGTGAATGTCGAGGTGGCGGTAGAAATCCTTGGGCAGTCCGAACAGCTGGCTGCGCGAGCGCACGTAGCTCATGGCCGCCTGCGCCGATTCCTGCATGACGTCGCCCAGCTTGCCGGTCAGCGTCAACCGGCCCTTGCCCTGCATCAGGGTCGCCTCGGTCACCAGCACTTGCCCGCCCACTTCGGTCCAGGCCAGGCCGGTGGTCAGGCCGGTTTCGTTCTTCTTTTCGGCCAGGAAATCGCGGTACTTCAGCACGCCGAGGTAGTCGTTGACGTTGGTCACCGTGACCTCGGCGGAGAAACTCTTGCCGCCGGCCACCACCTTGCGCGCCACCTTGCGGGCCACATTGGCGATCTCGCGGTCCAGATTGCGGACGCCGGCCTCGTGCGTGTAATGGCGGATCAGGTGCGGAATGGAGTCGTCGGAAAATTTCAGGTTTTCCTTCGTCAATCCGGTCTTTTCCAGCTGCCGCGGGATCAGGTAGCGCTGCGCGATCTGATGTTTTTCCTGCTCGGTGTAGCCGGGAATGCGCAGGACCTCCATGCGGTCCTGCAGCGGCTGCGGAATCGTGTGCAGCACGTTGGCCGTGCAGATGAACATCACCTTCGACAGGTCGTATTCCACGTCGAGGTAGTGGTCGGTGAAGGCGTGGTTGAGCTCGGGATCGAGCACTTCCATCAGCGCGGCGGACGGATCGCCGCGAAAATCGGTGGACATCTTGTCCACTTCATCGAGCACGAAGACGGGATTGGTCGTCCCGGCCTTGCGCATCAGCTGAATGATCTGCCCGGGGAGCGCGCCGATGTAGGTGCGGCGGTGTCCGCGGATTTCCGCTTCGTCGCGCACGCCGCCCAGCGACACGCGCACGAACTTGCGGCCCGTGGCGCGCCCGATGGACATCGCCAGCGAGGTCTTGCCCACGCCCGGCGGCCCGACGAAGCACAAAATCGAGCCCTTGGGATTCTTCACCAGCTGCCGGACGGCCAGGTATTCCAGGATGCGTTCCTTGACCTTTTCCAGGCCGTAGTGGTCCTCGGAGAGAATCTCCTCGGCGCGCTGGATGTCGCGAATCTCCTTCGACTTCTTCTTCCAGGGCACAGCCAGCAGCCAATCGAGGTAATTGCGCGAGACGGTGGATTCGGCCGACATCGGCGGCATCATTTCCAGCCGCTTCAGCTCCTGCAGGGCCTTTTCCATGGGGCCCTCGGGCATGCCGGAGGTCTCGATCTTCTTCTTGAGCTGGTCGATCTCGCTGGCTTCCCCGCGTCCCAACTCCTTCTGAATGGCCTTGAGCTTCTCGTTGAGGTAATACTCTTTTTGCGCGCGCTCCATCTGGCGCTTCACGCGCGTATTGATGGAGCGGTCGACGTTGAGCTTGTCGATTTCCACCTCGAGCATGTCGGCGATGCGGTTCAGGCGCTCGACCGGATCGAAAATCTCGAGAAGTTCCTGCTTTTCCTCGACGGGGATCTGCAGGTTGGCGGCAATGGCGTCGGCCAGCTTGCCGGGATCCTCGACGCGCACCGCGGCGATCATGGTGTCGTAGTTGAGGCTTTGCGAGAGCTTGACGTACTGCTCGAACAGATTGGTGACCCGGTCGGAGACCTGCTGGGTCTGCGGGCCGGGCTCGGCCTTCGAGGGAACGACGCGCACCGAGGCGCGGAAAAAGCCCTCGTCGCTGGTGACCTGCACGACGCGGGCGCGCTCGGTGCCTTCAACCAGCACCTTGACGTTGCCATCGGGCAGCTTGACGCTCTGCACGATGTTGGCGAGCGTCCCCACCTGGTAGATTTCCTCGGGCTTGGGATCGTCCACCGAGGCGTCGTGTTGCGTGACCAGGAAAATCTTTTTGTCGCCGGCCAGCGCCTCTTCCAGCGCGCGCACCGAGGCTTCGCGGCCGACGATGAACGGGTGCATCATCTCCGGAAAGATGACCATGTCCCGCACCGGCATCATCGGCACGCGCTTGAGATCGGCTTTTTCCCTGTTGAACATCGAATTTCCTTGGCGCCTGGCTGGATCGCGCAGGCAAAACCGGAAAACTAGCCCGCCTTTTCCAGCAGGCTCCAGTTGATTTCGCGGCTCTTGACCATCTCCCCCGTCACCACGAAGTCGCGCAACTTCCGCTGCGCCGGCAAGTGGTACATCATTTCCAGCATCAAATCCTCGAGAATCATGCGCAGGCCGCGCGCTCCCACCTTGCGCTGCAGCGCCAGCTCCGCCACCGTTTCCAGCGCGTCGTCGGTGAAGCGCAGCCGGACGTTCTCAAACTCGAACAGCCTCTGATACTGGCGCACCAGCGAATTCTTGGGCTCGGTCAGGATGCGGACCAGCGCGCCCTTGTCCAGATCGCTCAGCACGCCCATCACCGGCAGCCGCCCGACGAATTCCGGGATCAAGCCGTAGCGGATCAGGTCGGTGGGCTGCACCTGTTCGAGCATCTCGATGTTGCGGCGCGTCACCGTCGCCGGCTGCGCATCAGCGTTGAAACCCAGCGACTTCTGCCCCACGCGGCGCTCGATGGTCTTTTCCAGCCCCACGAAGGCTCCGCCGCAGATGAACAGGATGTTGGTCGTGTCCACCGGCGTGAATTCCTGGTGCGGGTGCTTGCGTCCGCCCTGCGGGGGAACGTTGGCCACCGTGCCTTCGAGAATTTTCAGCAGCGCCTGCTGCACTCCCTCGCCGGAAACGTCCCGGGTGATGGAGGGGTTCTCGTCCTTCTTGGAAATCTTGTCGATCTCGTCGATGTAGATGATGCCCTGCTGGGCCTTCTGGACGTCTCCGTCGGCGGCCTGCAGCAGCTTCAAAATGATGTTTTCGACGTCCTCGCCGACGTAGCCGGCTTCGGTGAGCGTCGTGGCGTCGACGATGGCGAAGGGCACATCCAGCATGCGCGACAGCGTCTGCGCCAGCAGCGTCTTGCCCGTGCCGGTCGGCCCGATCAGCAGGATATTCGACTTGGTCAGCTCGACGTCGCCGGGCTGGCGGTTCAGGAAGACGCGCTTGTAATGGTTGTACACCGCCACGGCCAGCTTCTTCTTGGTCTTGTCCTGGCCGATGACGTAGCCGTCGAGAAAGGCCTTGATCTCGGGCGGGCGCGGCAGGCGCCGGCTGACGGGGCTGGCTTGCTCGCGCTTCTCGTCCTCGAGAATCTGCTGGCAGACGCCCACGCACTCGTTGCAGATATAGGAGCGCGGATACTCGGATGGAGAGCTGATGAGCTTCTCCACCTGCTCCTGCGTCTTATGGCAGAAGGAACAACGTAACGGCTCTTCTGGAGTGAACCGTTTCACTGAGGAGGCCCCCCTCTGGTCCGACCCACACCGCTTCTGAATCCGTGCCCTATTCTAGGACGAAAGCCGGCCCTCGCGGCGCGATTCCTCGCATGCGCTACTAACCCTTTGGAACGCGATTAGCGGTGCTTGGAGATGATTTCATCGACGATGCCGTAGGCCTTGGCCTGTTCGGCGGTCATGATGAAATCGCGCTCCACGTCCTTCTCGATCTTTTCCACCGGCTGGCCGGTGTGAAACGCCAGCAGGTTATTGAGCGACGCCCGCGTGCGGATGATTTCCTTGGCGTGAATATCAATGTCCGTGGCCTGGCCGGAAAGGCCCGACATCCACGGCTGATGAATCAGCACGCGCGAGTTGGGCAGCGCATAGCGCTTCTTGGCCGTGCCCGCGGCCAGCAGCAGCGCCGCGATCGAAGCCGACTGCCCGATGCAGTAGGTGACCACGTCGGGGCGGACGAACTGCATGGTGTCGTAAATGGCCATCCCCGCCGAAATCGACCCGCCTGGGGAGTTGATGTACACGGAGATGTCCTTCTCCGGGTCCTCGGACTCCAGGAACAGCAGCTGGGCGGTCACCAGATTGGCCACATGATCATCAATCGGCGTGCCGATGAAAATGATGTGGTCCTTCAGCAGCCGGGAATAAATATCGTAAGCCCGCTCGCCCCGGTTGGTCTGTTCGACCACCATGGGAACCAGCGTTGTGGCACGGGGACTGGCGTCGTCGTTTTGTCTCATTTTGGAAGTTTCTTGCGCGCGGAGGAACCCGAATCCGAGGCTATGTTTCACGTTGGGCTGTCGTCTCGATTCGGGAGGTGCGGTACAACCACTCGATTGTTTTTTCGCTGCGCAACTTCGATTTCATCCTATCGAGGGCCCCCTGCTTTGTCAAGCGAGCGCGCAACGATGTCGCCGATTCGCCACTGCCCTGCGCGGCCTCCGCCAGCTCCTTTTCGACGTCTTCCTCGGTGGCTTCAATCTTTTCGGCGGTGGCAATGCGGTCCAGCAGGAGTTCGGCCTTCACGTCGGCCACGGCCCGGTCGCGCTGGCCCCGGCGGAGCGACATCCAATCGATGTTCGCGGCGCGCGGATCCATCCCCTGCGCCGCCAGCGACCGCACCACGCGCTCCAGCCGCGTGTCCATCTGATGTTCGATCAGCGCTTCGGGCACCGGAAAATCATGCTGCTTCACCAACTGCTCGAGAATCTTCTCGCGGCCCTGCGCCGACTGCTGCTCCTGCTTGTGTGCCTCCAGGCTCTCGCGAATCTTCTGGCGCAGCTCGGCCAGCGTGGTGACGTTTCCCTGCTCGCTCGCCGCGTCCTTGGCAAATTCGTCGTTCAGCTCCGGCAGCTTCTTTTCCTTGATCGCTTGCAGCTCGACGGAATAATCGTAGGTCTTGCCGGCCAGCTTGGGGTCCGGAAAATCCTCCGGGTAGACCGTCTGAAACTTTTTGGTTTCGCCCGGCGTCGCGCCGCGCAGGTTTTCGGTGAAGCTGGCGACCGTTTCCTCGGCGCCCAGATGGCACATGATGTTGTCCGCCTGCACCGGCTCGCCGCCCCCGGCGGGCATGCCCGCAATCTTGATGAGGGCGTAATCGCCGTCCTGCGCCGGGCGGCCTTCGATGGGCACGAACGTGGCCACGCGCTCGCGCATCTCTTCCAGCGCCTTGTCCACCTGCGCGTCCCCGACTTCGATCGCGTCCACCTGCACGTGCAGATTCTTGTAGTCGCCCAGCTCGAATTCCGGAAGAACCTCGAAGACGGCGCGGAAGCGCAGCGGCTCGCCTTCCTTGTATTCGACTTTATCGACCTCGGGACGCGCCACCGGAACGAGTTTCTTCTCGTCCAGCGCCTTCTCGAGATATTCCGGCACCAGCGACTGCACCACTTCGCCCTGGATGTCGTCGGCGAAACGCCGCCGCACGATGGTCACTGGCGCCTTGCCGGGACGGAATCCCGGAATGCGGGCTACCCGCGCGATGTCGCGCGCCACTTTTTCCGTGGCCTTCTGTACGTTCTCGGCTGGTATTTCCAGCTCCATTTCGCGCCTGCAGGTGGCTTCAGTCATAGGAAGAGTTTCCCGACGGGTGATTTGGTGACAAACCCTGGTTTCAATCCGCCTTTCACTTGTTCGGAATCCGAGAAGGAAGAAGGCAGGAACGGCGGCCCCGTGCAGCGCCGCCATCAACATCCTCAGTATAGGGAATCCCCCGCGGCGCGTCAACCGCGCCCGGCCGGGAAATCTTGCCCGGCCGGCAAGGGCGGCCGACCAGCCTCTACAAAACCGTCCCGACAATGCCTTTGTAGAGGCGGGTCGGCGGAATTTGCCGACCCGGCATTCCCCGGATTGCCTTAACCGGCCTTGGGCTTGCCCGGCGCATCCTTCTCCCAATCCTGCTTCGGCGCGTTGGCGCCCGCCACGGAGTAGAGCGCGCCCGGCTTGTTGCGCGTCTTCAAAAATTCCTCGAACGGCTGGCCGCGCATGGCGGCGTAGATGTGCAGATTCGACACGCCCACCACCGCGCCCAGCTTTTCCAGCATGAAGAAATTGACGCCGTAATGAATCATGCCCCGCCAGTCGCGCCGGCGCACCAAGTCGCGTTCTTCGCTGGGCAGCCCGCATTCCTCAAACAGCGCCTCGGGATTTTCCAGGAAACGCTTGCGGTGACTCGGGTCGGTCATGGTGTGCAGAAATTTGTTGAGGCGATATCCCTTGCGGCTCCGCGCCAGCGTATACGGATAGGTCCCTTCGAGCTTCTCCGCGCCGGCCAATTGATACTGCATGTGGTGCAGGTGCTCCCGATAGTTCTCCGCCTTCGGCGCCTCGGCTTCGTTCTCATAGATGGCCGTCGCCAGGGCGGTCATCGTCGGCAGATAGTACGACTGGTGAACCTTGCGGACGTTGTTCGAGAGCGCGCCGCGCATGATCAGCCACATGATGATCTCGGCGCCTTCCATCCCGCCCAGCCGCGCGTAGTCGGCCACCGTCATCTGCGTCAGCCTCACCGGGTCCTTCTCAATGAGGTCGAGAAACTCCTTGTCCCACGGCGTGTTGTTGAATCCCGCCCGCTCGCCGTGCACCTGATGCGAGAGCCCTCCCGTTCCGGCGATCACCACCGACAAATCTTCCGGATAGCTTTCGATGGCGCGCCGCACGGCCTGGCCCAGCTTGTAACAGCGCGCCGGCGATGGAATCGGAAACTGGAGCACGCCCACCTGCAGCGGAACAATCGCACCCGGCCAGCCTCCGTCGTGCGGCCAGAGCATCGAGAGCGGAGAAAAGCAGCCGTGATCGAGCGGCTTGTCCTGAAAGAACGACATGTCGAATTCGTCCGCCACCAGCGACGCCCCGACGTGCTGCGCCAGCGCGGCGTGTCCCTTGACCGGAGGCACGGCCCGCGGCCCTCCTCCTTCGTCCGCCACGCCATAGACGTCGTCAATCCCCAGCGCGAACGCCGAATAGTGGTTGAAGAAGAAGGAAGTGACGTGGTCGTTGAAGATCAGAAAGATGACGTCGGGCTTCTTCTCGGCCAGCCACTTCTGCACCGGCTGGTAGGCCTCGAAGATCGGCGCCCAATCCGGATCGTTCTGCTTGTTCCGGTCCAGCGCGAAACCGATCGTCGGGGAATGCGACGTCGCCACTGCTCCAATAATCCTGGCCATTGATCTCTCCTGGAAAAATATCGCGCTATTGTAGCGGCCGGTCCCGCGAGGCGGGACCCGGCACTGACGATGCCTGTCTGGTGCGGAAGAAGGGACTCGAACCCCTACGGCCTTTCGGCCACCAGCTCCTAAGGCTGGCGCGTCTGCCAATTCCGCCACTTCCGCGCGGCGCATCCGAGTATACCATCGCCGCGCATCCGCTCAGCCTGCCGCACACCTGCAAGGGCACAGGCAGAGTGCCTGTGCCACGAAGAGCTGCTCGCCGCGCGCCCCGGCTCGTCCGCGAATCTCCTTGCCCCTCCCGGCCGGGTTTTGCTAGGCTTCGCCGCAAAGACAGCTGGAGGAGGACATCATGGCCCATTGCACGAAGTGCGGAGCACAAGTCGCCGACAACGCATCCTTCTGCGGCGGTTGCGGAGCATCCCAGACAGCAGCGTCCGGCGCGGCACCAGCCAGCACCGCAACCCAGGCCCCCATGGCGGAAAACATCGCCAGTTTGCTCTGCTACGTCCTCGGCTGGGTGACGGGGCTGATCTTCTTCCTGATCGACAAGCGTCCCAACGTGCGTTTCCACGCCGCACAGTCCATCGTCGTCTTCGGCGGACTGAACATCGTCAGCTTTTGCCTCAGCATCTTTGGGCTAAGCATGCTGGCCGGAGGCCTGGGTGGATTCTCGCTGGGGATCATGATCTCTTGGGTCGTCAGCCTCCTGACCTTCGTCCTCTGGATCCTCCTGATGGTCAAGGGATTCCAGGGCGAGCGATTCCGCGTGCCGGTGGCAGCGGATCTGGCCGAGAAACTGTTCGGCAAGTTCTAACATTCCTAAAATCCTGCGCGACAGGCGGGCGTGGCGGGCGGATGCGCTCGCCCGCCACGCCGCCCATCCTGTCCCTTCGCGACTGCCACCCTGCCCAAGCACAACTCCCGGCGCGCCCGTGCTTGCCTTCGAGCCACGTGCAGCGTAGGATGTTGCATTGGAGTTTGCCGCACTAGCCCTCCTGTAAGGTTTCATCTGTGAGCCGGAGCGGAGCAAGTGCGACTCGTGTGGTCCTGGAGTGGTCGCGGTGGCCGAACAGATCCGAACCAAAGGCATTGCCGTGGTGGGCGCCCAGTGGGGCGACGAAGGAAAGGGCAAGGTCGTCGACTACCTGGCCTCGTCGTTTGACTACACGGCGCGCTACGCGGGCGGGCACAACGCGGGCCACACGGTCATGTTCAACGACCACCGCTACGTCCTGCAACTGGTCCCCAGCGGCATCCTCCGGCCCGGCAAGAAAGCCGTCATCGGCCCCGGCGCGGTCGTCGATCCGGTGGCCCTGCTGGGCGAGCTCGACAATCTCAAGAAGTCCGGCGTGGACGTTAACGGCCGGCTGTTCCTCAGCAATCGCGCCCATCTGATCTTCCCCTACCATCGCGCCCTGGACCAGGCAGCGGAAGCAGCTCTCGGCTCGGACAAGATTGGCACCACCTCGCGCGGCATCGGCCCGGCCTACGAGGATAAGATGGCGCGCCGCGGCATCCGCGTCTGCGACCTGCTCGAGCCGGAGCGTTTCCGCGTCAAGCTCGCGCGCGTGCTGGCCGAAAAGAGCAAGATCAGCCGCGGGGCCTACGGCGTTCCACTCGAGACCGCCGGCATGCTCGAACAGTATCTGGAAATCGCCGGGAGGATTCGCGGGCTCGTGGCCGATACGGCCGTCCTGCTGAACCGCGCGCTCGACCAGGGAGAATCGGTGCTCTTCGAGGGCGCGCAGGGCACGATGCTCGACATTGACCACGGAACTTATCCTTATGTGACGTCCTCGAACGCGATCTCCGGAGGCGCTGCCACAGGACTGGGCGTCGCTCCCACGCGCGTGACCGGCATCGTCGGCGTAACCAAGGCCTACACCACCCGCGTCGGCGGAGGCCCCTTCCCCACCGAGATGCCCGATCTGGACGCCCAGGAAGTGCGCGCGCGCGGCAACGAATTCGGCGCGGTCACCGGACGCCCCCGGCGCTGCGGCTGGCTCGATTTGGTGGTTCTGCGCTACGCCAAGATGCTCAACGGCATTGATTCGCTCGTAGTCACCAAGCTCGACGTCTTCGACGCACAGCCCGAAATCAAAGTCTGCACCGGCTACCTCCTGCACGGGCGTCCGCTCGCCGAGATTCCTCCGGATGCGGAGACCCTCGCGCAAGTCGAGCCGCAATACCGCACGCTGCCCGGCTGGAAAACCTCCACCCAGGGTGCTCGCGAGGTCAAGGACCTGCCTGCCGCCGCGCGCGACTATCTCGATTTCATTTCCAACGAGCTCCAGGTCGAAATCGGCATGATCTCCACCGGGCCGGAGCGCGACGCCACCATCATCGCGCGAGGCACCAAGCTCGCTTCCTGGCTCTGAACCGTCATGCTTTCCTTCGAATCGGCGCGCGCCAAGGTCATCGAAACGCTCAGCGCGCGTGTCTCCGCCTCGGGCACCGAAGTTCTCGATCTGGTGCCGAACACTTCGGCGGCGTTTGGCCGGGTCCTGGCCGAAAACATCGTCGCCGACCGCAACTATCCCCCTTTTGATCGCTCGGTCCGTGATGGTTTCGCCCTGCGCGCAGCCGATGCCGCCGCGCCCGGAGCCCGGTTGCGCCGGATCGGCGAAAGCCGCGCCGGCGTGGGCTTTTCGGGAACCGTGGGCGCGGGCGAGTGCGTGCGGATCCTCACCGGCGCGCCCCTGCCCAAGGGCGCCAACACCGTCGTGATGCAGGAGCATGTACGGACCGAAGACGATTTCGTCGTGTTGGAAGACGCGGCGCGTCCCGGGCAGCATCTGGTTCTGGCGGGCGCCGAAGCGCGCGTGGGAGAAGTGATGGTCGTGCGCGGCTCGCGGCTCAGTTACGCCGAGCTGGCCATGGCCGCCGAAGTGGGCCACGCGCGGCTGGAAGTCTACCGCCGGCCGCGGATCGGCATCCTGGCGACCGGCGATGAACTTGTGCCAGTCGGAACCGCGCCCGGCCGATACCAAATCCGCGACAGCAACAACATCTCGCTGTCCACGCAGGTCTCCCTGGCCGGCGGCGAGCCCGTCGTCATCGGCACGGCTCCGGACGACGTCGCCAAACTCCGCGCCCAGATTGAACAAGGACTCGAGTGCGACGCCCTGATCTTGAGCGGCGGCGTCTCCGCGGGCAGCTACGATTTCGTCGAGGATGTCCTGCGCGAACTCGGCGCGGAAATTCTCTTTAATTCCGTGGCCGTGCGTCCCGGCCGGCCCACGGTGTTCGGATGGTGCCGCGGCAAGCCAGTGTTCGGCCTGCCGGGTAATCCCGTTTCGACCATGGTCACCTTCGAGCTGTTCGCCGTGCCCGCCATCGACCTGCTCAGCGGCGCGCAACCGCGTCCCCTGCCCCTGTTCAAGGCCCGGCTTTCCCATCCGGTGGACGAAAAAGGACCCGTCGCGCATTTCCTGCCCGCGCGCTTCACCGCGCCCGCCACGGATACAGGCGCTGCGCCGGCGGCCCCCAGCGTCCCCACGGTGCAAGTGCTGTTGTGGGAAGGCTCGGGCGATATCGGCGCCGTGGTGCGCGCCAATTGCTTCCTGCTGGTGCACGCCTCGCACCTGCAAATGCAGGCCGAGGAATGGGTCGACGTCCTGCTCCGCCGCGGCACCCTCTAACGGGAGCCTGCTCCTGGTGGCACAGCCACTCCTGGCGGTGCTCCTGCCTTCTGCCGACCGGGCATGCTTCGCCACGGCACTCGCGATCGCGTATCACTTCTCTTGACATCCGCCCGCACCTGATTAAATCTACCGCGCATGAAACTACGCATAGGCTTGCTCGTCACACTCGCGACTCTGTTTTCCTGCGTCCCGGCGATTGCTCAGGAACCCGTCGTCGGCGTCGCCAACCCTGAATCTCTGTTCACCAGCCCCGATCCCCGGCTGAACGCAAACAAACAGGTCGCCCTCCACATCATGCGCGACCTGCTGGAGGCCAATCACTGGGACGACGCGGGCAAATATCTCAGCGACCGCTACCTCCAACACAACCCCAACGTGGGCTCCGGGCTCGCCCCGGTGGTGAAATTTTTCAAGTCCTTCACCAAACCCTCGCCCGTTCCCGAGCACATGAAAACCCCGGTTGTGGCCGTGATCGCGGATGGCGACCTCGTGGTCGTGGTCATCGCTCGCCAGTTCCCTGATCCCAGAACTCCGGGCAAGACCTACACCACGTCGTGGTTCGACATGTGGCGCATCAAGGACGGCAAGGCCGACGAGCACTGGGACGGTGCCACGATCACCCCGCCCCCTCCGCCCAAGGCCAACTGACGCACTTCCGCCTGCCATACTCCGCCGGGTTGCCCGTGGGCTCGCCACGGGCAACCGGCCGGATGTTTACACCAACAACCGCTTGCGATGCCCTTCCCAATATGGCAGCGTGGAGATTGGAGGTGCGCAGTGCGCGGTTTTACACGGGCGCCATGGGAGCGAAGGCGGAGCGGCAATCCGCAAGCTGGTCGGCGTTCCCTGCTCGCTCCGCGATGCGAAGCTGGATTCTATGCCCGCCCCTGGCTCGCACCGGCCGTTGCGCGTGGTTCCAGCGGCACTTCCCCGGCCTCCGGCGCCCGCATTCTAATCGCTACACAGGCGGAAACAGAAATCGGCCTAAGTCATTGGAAACAAACGGCGACGACCCGTTCTAATCGCAACACTTTGCGCGAAGCGCGCCGCCCTGTTTTGAACCGCAAAACCACGAATCCATGAAGAAACTTTCGCACTACGACAAAGCCGGCCGCGTCCGCATGGTGGACGTCACCGCCAAGCCCGCCACCTCGCGCACCGCGGTCGCCCACGCCTTTGTGCGCATGCAGCGCGCCACGCTGGCCAGCGTGCGGCGGCTCAAGTCGCCGAAAGGAAGCCCGCTGGAAATTGCGCGGATCGCCGGAATCACGGCGGCCAAGCGCACCTCCGAGCTGATTCCGCTTTGTCACCCCCTGTCCTTGACGCACGTGGATGTCCGCCCCAAGCTATGCCAGAATGGAATTGAGATTATCGCGGAGGCCACCGCGACCGGGCCGACCGGCGTCGAGATGGAGGCGCTGGTGGCGGCGGCCACGGCGGCGCTCACGATCTACGACATGTGCAAGGCGCTGGAGCGCGGCATGGAGATAACGGCGTTGCACGTCGTGAAGAAGTCGGGCGGGCGGAGCGGCACCTACGTGCGGGCGGGCATCGGCCCCGGAAAGAGCGGGAAGAAATGGCAGCGGTAAAGAGCGTCAAAGTCCTGGTGGTGGAGGACAATGCGCTGATCCTCGACCTCCTGATGAAGGGTCTGGGGCCGCATTGCGAAGCGTCCGCCGCAGCCGATGGAGGCGACGCGCTGATGAAGGTCGTGGACGATCCCCCCGACCTGATCCTGTGCGATTACCGCATCCCCGGCCTCGACGGGCGGCAGCTCTACGACAAATTGCGCGCCCGCCAGCAGACCAAGCAGATTCCCTTCATCTTTCTCGCCAGCCGCGGCGACATCGAGGAAAAGCTGCGGCCGATGGTCGAAGGCGTCGAGGAATTCATCCCCAAGCCGTTTTTTCTGAAGGATCTGGTGCGCATCGCCAAGAAAGTGATCGACCGCCTGCACCTGGAAAAGCTGCAGAACCGCGCCGTGCGCCCGGGCGTCATCCAGGGGCGGCTCGAGGAAATGAGCATGATCGACCTGATGCAGTCGCTGGAAATGGGGCAGAAATCCTGCCGCCTCACCATCCGCAACGGCGACCAGACCGGCGAGCTGTTTTTCACTTCCGGCCAGTGCGCCGACGCGCACCTGGGCGCGCTGCACGGGGAAGAGGCGGTGTACAAAGTGATCGCCTGGCCGGCGGGCGAGTTTGAAATCGACTTCAACGCGCCGCCGGTCACCGCAACCATTTCCCGCTCGACCACCGGGCTGCTGATGGAAGCGCTGCGCCTGATGGACGAAAGTCAGCGCGACGGCAGCGCCGAAGGCGTGGAGACCGCCAAGGGGTAAGCGAAGCGTTCCCGGAGCCATGCCATGCGTGTTGCCATTCTCACCATCAGCGATTCGGTGTCCGGGGGCAAGGCCGAGGATCGCTCCGGGCAGTCGCTCGTCGAACGTTGCCGCGAGCTGGGCTGGAGAATCGTGTCTTCGTCGCTGCGTCCTGATGACCGCCCCGCCATCGAGGCGTTTCTCAAAGAGACCGCCGATTCCAACGACGCGGACCTCATCCTGACCACCGGCGGAACCGGACTCGGCCCGCGGGACGTGACCCCCGAAGCCACTACCGCCGTCGTGGACCGGCTCATTCCCGGACTTCCCGAACATATCCGCGCCGCCGGCGTCGAGAAGACGCGCCGGGCGCTGCTGTCGCGCAGCGTGGCCGGCGTTCGCGGAAAAACGCTGATCGTCAATTTGCCGGGCAGCCCGCGGGGCGCGGTCGATTCGCTGGATGCGATCGCCGACCTGCTGCCGCACGCCGTCGACGTCCTCCACGGCGCCCGCCACGATTGATTCGCCACACAGGAGCCACCATGGCCTCGCAAGGTTCCGAACCCGGCAAGCGCCCCGGTTCCGTGGCGCGGCAATTTGCGCTGGCGACGGAATTGCCGTTCCTGCTGGTGGGCGGCGTGGTGGCCGGGGGATTCCTGGGCTATCTGCTGGACCGCTGGTGGCACACCAAGCCCGTGCTGATGATCCTGCTGGGCGCCGTGGGATTCTTCGTAAGCCTGCGCGACCTGCTCAGAAGACTGCAAAAGGATGACCCTGACATCCCTACCAAATCCGGACCGTAAAGAGCACGCGCGGTTCTCGCACCGGATCCAATGGCTGACGATCGGATTCGGTGCCGCGGCGGCCATCGCCGCCGTATTCCTCAAGTCCGGGCGCTCCGCCTGCGGCGTGGCGGCCGGGGCGCTGCTGGCCTGGCTGAACTTTCGGTGGCTCGACCAGGGCCTCGGGGCGCTGGAAATGGCGGCGCTGGCGCAACAGGGGCGCCCGCAGCCGCGCGTTCCGCTGAGCGTGTATGTAAAATTCGGAGGCCGCTATTTGTTGATAGGCCTGGCCGTCTATGGTATCGTTACCTACTTTGGTGTGCCTCTTTTGGCCGTTCTGCTGGGCCTGCTCGCGCTGGGAGCGGGGGCCATGGCCGAGGGCCTGTACGAAATCTTCCGGGGACCGGATAGCGAATGACTGAGCACTTGAACTGGTTCACCATCCTGCTGAACAAGTGGTTTGGCGGCGCGGCGCTGGGCCTTCTGACCGCGCTGCATATCACGCCCAACGACCGGCTGCACCCAATTCCGAACCACGTGGCGATGTCCATCGCCGTGTTCCTGATCGCCATCGCGTTTTTCCTGTGGCTGCGCCCCCGAATCTCGGCGGACAAGCCCGGCGGCACGCAGCAGGTGATGGAATATCTGCTCACCAATCCGATGCAGGTGGGCATCGCCGATCTTCTGGATGACAACGTGGACCACCACTCCCGGCAGTACCTGCCGATGGTCGGGTCCATTTCGATTTTTATTCTGATGGCCAACGCGATCAGCATTATTCCGGCCTTCACGTCGCCCACGGGAGAAAAGAGCGTTCCGCTGGCCTGCGCCATCCTGGTGTTCCTCTACTACAACTATTCGGGATTCCGCGCGCTGGGCCCGCTGGGCTACGCCAAGACGTTCGCCGGCCCGGTCCCGGCGCTTTCGCCGCTGATTTTTGTGGTGGAAATAATCAGCAACCTGGCGCGGCTGATCTCGCTGACCGTCCGGTTGTGGGCCAACATTTTCGCCAGCGAACTGATCTACGTGATTTTCCTAGGCATGCTGCTGGCGCCGGCGATGCACGTGGGGCAAACGCATCCGGTGCTGGGTTTCGTGCTGGGAGTTTTCCCGGCGGCCTTTCCGGTTCTGTTCATCCTGCTCCACGCGTTCGTGGCCGTGGTGCAGGCGTTCGTGTTCACGATTCTTCCCGCGGTTTATATTGGGCTGGCCACATCGGAATCGCACTAGCCCGGGCATCGTTCGGTTGTGCAGTGACCGTTACAGCGTGAGCCGGCGGCCTCCCCAGGCGGTCCGGAACCACCTCCTGGCGGATCTTTCATACGAGGAGAAAAGGATGAAGAAGATCGGAGCGGTTGTTCTGTTGTTGTTGATCGTCGGAATCGTCGCTGGCCCGGCGTTTGCCCAGGGCGCAGCGGAAGCCGGGAAGCCGCCGGAGCACGTGGCTACCGCCATTGTGATCGCAGCGGGCTTTTCGATGGCCATCGCGGCGGGGCTTTGCGGTCTCGGTCAGGGGAAAGTCGGCGCGGCAGCCTGCGAAGCCATTGCGCGGAACCCGGGAGCGGCCGGCGCCATTCGGACGGCCATGATTCTGGGGCTGGTGTTCATCGAGACCCTGGTGCTGTTTACGCTGGTCATGGTGGTTCTCAAAGTCGGATACTAAGCGAATCGTTTTTCCAGACGCCCGGGAGTTCGCGAGCAGCGAGTTCCCGGGCGTTTTTGTTTTTGGGGACGCGGCTATGTGCGGGCGTTCTTTTTCACCACGATGCTGAACAGGCCAACATGTGGCCCGAGCGGCGGTGCGGGAATCGAGGGAGAGATTTCGCCACAGCGGCGCGGGCACGGCGGTGCCGTGCCCCTACGGATCGATACGAGGGCCGTATCGCATCGCCACAGCGGGAGAGCGAGTTCACAGCGAGAAGATCTGCGCGGCTGCGGCTAACGAATCTCTTTTGACGCTTTTCGCGAACTGCGCGGATTAGCGGAGCGAGAGGAGCGACAGCGAATCGGCGGCGGCTTTGGCGAGAACGAGGACGCGGGTGGGGAGAAGGCCGAGATAGAGCGTGCCGGCGGCGGCGACCAGAAGGGCGGCGCTGAGCGCCGGAGCAACCGGCGTGGGCGTGTAGTCCTGCGACGGCTCCCAGAAATACATGGCGATGATGACGCGCAGGTAGTAGTAGGCGCCGATGACGCTGTTGATGCCGGCGATCACCACCAGCCAAACGATCTTCGCGTCGAGCGCCGATTGGAAGGCGAAGAACTTTCCAAGAAAGCCGCCCGTAACCGGCAAGCCGAGCAGCGAGAACAGGAACAACGAGAAGCACGCCGCCAGAACCGGCTGCTTCATGCCCAGCCCGGCGTAGTCCGCGACGGCGAGGCGGCGTTCGCCCTGCTGGCCCAGATGCGTGACCACCAGGAAAGCGCCCACCTTCATCAGCACGTACGCGGAAAGATAGAAGAGCGCGGCGGCAATGCCCAGGTCGGTGGAGGCCGCAAAGGCGACGAGGATATAGCCGGCGTGGGCGATCGAGGAATACCCGAGCATGCGCTTAACGTTGGTCTGCATGAGCGCGCCGAGATTGCCGATGAACATGGTCAGCACGGCGGAAATCCAGATGACCCAGAACCAGAGGTGCTGGGCCGAGCCGAAGGAGACGTAGAAAACCCGCAGCATCAGCGCGAAGGTGGCGACTTTGGGGGCCGACGCCAGTAGCGCGGTGACGGGCGTGGGCGCGCCTTCGTACACATCGGGCGCGTAGGCCTGGAAGGGCGCGACCACCACCTTGAAACCCAAACCGACGAAAATCAGCCCCAGGCCCAGGATGGCGAGCGCGGGCAGATGCTGGGAGGGAGGAAGAGAAACAAGGAACGTCTGAATCCCGCTGATGAGCGTCGTGCCGGTGGCGCCGTACACCATGGCAATGCCATAGAGGAAGAACGCCGTGGCGAAGGAACCCAGCAGGAAATATTTTACGGACGCTTCGTTGGACGGCAGAGCGCGGCGGCGGAACCCGGCCAGGACGTAACTCGAAATCGAGCTCATCTCGAGGCCGATGAAGGCGGTGACGAGTTCGTTGGCGCCGGCCAGAATGCCCATGCCCGCGGTGGCGAACAACACCAGGGCGTAGTATTCGCCGCGCTGCAGGCCTTCGCCTTCGAGGTAATCGAGCGAGCCGAGAATGGCGAGCGAGGCGGCTCCGATGACGACCACATGAACAAAAATGCTGAAGCGGTCTACGTTAACCAGATCGCTGTAGGCGCGTCCGGGAAAGTGGGCGGCGAGGTGGACCGAGGCCAGCGCGGTGAGCGCTCCGATGAACGCGAGCCATCCGAGGGCGCGCCGGCCGGCGGCCTGGACGAAGGGGTCCACCACCATAATGACGATGCCGAACACGCACAGAACTACTTCCGGCGCGACGCGGTGAAGATTGAGAAGCTGTTCAGCGGGGAGAGGAATCACGGCTGCACCCGCCTTTCCGCCAGGGTCACTGCGGCCGAAGGCTGTGGCGGCTCCGGCAGCAACGCCGCGCGCGCGCCATTCGCAACGGCGGCGCGGTGCGAGGCGTTCTGCACGCGCTCCATCTGCTGGAGCACGGCGTTGGTGGAAGCTTCCATGCGGCGGGTAAACACGGGCGAAGCAATGCCCATCACGATAATCGCAAGGGCCATGGTGGCCAGAATGACGCGCTCGCGGGCCGAAGCGTCCGGCAGCGTCTTATTTTTTTCGACCGTGACATCGCCGAGCGCGACGCGCTGGTAGGCCCACAGCAGGTAGATCGCGGAGAGCACCGCGCCGCTGGCGGCCCAGGAAGCCCAGGCGTGATGGTTCTGGAATGTTCCGACCAGAATCAGGAATTCGCCGATAAAGCCGTTGAGCGGGGGCAGCGCGAGCGACGACAGGCAAATGAACAAGAAGAAGGACATCAGCACGGGCATGGGCGTGGCCAGCCCGCCATATTCCTTGATCTCGTGGGTGTGGCGGCGGTCGTAGAGCATGCCGACGCCGAGGAAGAGTGCGCCGGTGGAAATGCCGTGGCTGAGCATCTGGTAGATGGCACCCTGGATCGATACGGTGCTGAAGGCGAAAATTCCGAGGACGACGAAGCCGAGGTGGCTCACCGACGTGTAAGCGACCAGACGCTTGAGATCGTGCTGAACGGTGGCGACCAGCGCTCCATAGACGATGCCGATAATCGCGAGCACGGCGATGAACGGGGCCATGCGGTGCGCGGCATCGGGAAATAGCGGCAGGCAGAAGCGCAGGATGCCGTAGGTGCCCAGCTTCAGCATGACGCCGGCGAGGATGACCGATCCGGCGGTGGGCGCCTCGGTGTGCGCGTCGGGCAGCCAGGAGTTCAACGGGAACAGCGTAACCTTGATCGCGAAGGCGAGGAAAAACGCGCCGAACATCAAAAGCTCGGTGCGGGGCGCAAACACGACATGGCCCGCTTGCAGCAATCCCTGGATTTCGAGCAGGTCAAACGTGCCGGCCTTGTTGTACAGCCACAGGATGGCGATCAGCATGAGGATGGAGCCAAACATGGTGTACAGAATGAATTTGACGGCGGCGTAGATGCGGCGGTCGTGGCCCCACATCCCGATCATGAAATACATGGGGATGAGCGTGAGCTCCCAGAAAACGAAGAAGAGGAAGAGGTCGAGAGAGACGAAAACGCCGATCATGGCCGTCTCGATCACCAGCAGGGCGATGAAGAAACCCTTGACGTTTTCGCGAATGGACTGCCAGGAGCACAGGATGGCGACGGGCGTGAGGAACGTCGTGAGCAGCACGAGAAACAGGCTGATGCCGTCCACGCCGACGTGGTAATGGATCACGCTGCCGATCCAATCGTGATTTTCCTGGAACTGATAGTCGGGGCTGCTCGCCACGAAACCGCGCAGAAGCAGCAACGAGACGGCAAATTCCGCGAGGGAAGCCGCGAGGGCGATCCGGCGAATCCAGACGTGATCGTCGGAGCTCAGGAAGAGCAGCGCCACCACGCTCAACAGCGGCAGAAACGTGATGACCGTCAGCAAATGAGATTCCGTTGCCATGCTAGCGCACCACCCCCAGGAGTCCGAGCAAGAGCACGGTGAAACCCACGGCGCCGATGATGATCCACGCGGCGTAGCTGCGCGCGTTGCCGGACTGCAGCTTGCGCACCTGCCCGCCCGAGGCGCGCGCCACGCTCGCCGTGCCGTTGACGGCGGCGTCGATCACGCCTTCGTCCACGGCGTGCCAGAAGACGTTGGTGGAAAGCCAGAGCAGCGGGCGGACGATCAGCGCGGCGTAAATTTCGTCGACGTAATACTTGTTGAGCAGGAGCGCGTGCAGGCCGCGCGCCTTCTGCGCCAGGCGCTTGGGCGTTTCCGGGTTCTTGATGTAGAACCACCACGCCAGGAGCAATCCGAGGATGCCCACGATCACGGGCACTCCCGTCAGGGCGTGCAGCAATTCCGTAGCTGGGGTAGCAGCCGCCTCGGCAGGCACTTCCGCCGCCACTTCGGCTCCAGGTAGCGCGTAGGACGAGAAGACAGGATCCAGAAATTTTGTGAAGTGATCGACGCCGCCCACCAGCTTGGGCGCGGCAAACCAGCCGCCGAAGATGGAGAGGAAGGCCAGGATCATCAGCGGCACGGTCATGTTCACGGGCGATTCGTGGACGTGGACCTTGTGTTCGTCGTAACGCGGCGCGCCGAAGAAGGTGAGGAAGACGAGGCGGAACATATAAAACGACGTGAGGGCGGCGCCGACCACGCCGAGCAGCCAGAGCAAGGGATTGGCGTGAGGTCCGGACTGCACGGCCTCGAGGATCTGGTCCTTGCTGAAGAATCCGGCGAAGCCGGGAATGCCGGCGATGGCCAGGGTGGCGATGAACATCGTCCAGTAGGTGAAGGGAATCTTTTTGCGCAGGCCGCCCATCTGGCGCATGTCCTGCTCGCCGCCCATGGCGTGGATGACGCTGCCGGCGGCCAGGAAGAGGAGTCCCTTGAAAAACGCGTGGGTCATCAGATGAAAGATGCCCGCGCCATAGGCGCCCACGCCGCAGGCCAGGAACATGTAGCCGAGCTGCGAGACGGTGGAATAGGCGAGGACTTTTTTGATGTCGGTCTGGACGAGGCCGATGGTGGCGGAGTAGAAGGCCGTGAGAGCGCCGACGATGGCGACGACGAGCATGGCGATGGGAGCGCGGGAGAACAGCGGGTGCATGCGCGCCACCATATAGACGCCGGCGGTGACCATCGTGGCGGCGTGAATCAGCGCGCTGACCGGCGTGGGGCCTTCCATGGCGTCGGGCAGCCAGACGTAGAGAGGCAACTGGGCCGATTTGCCGACCGCGCCGGTGAAGAGCAGCAGGCAGATCACCGTGAGGATGCCCATCTGCGCCATGCTTTCGGCGGGCATGCCCGAAACGCTTTTGAAGATGTCGCCGAAATTGACCGAGCCGAAGGTCCAGAAGACCAGCAACACACCGACGGTGAAACCGAAATCGCCGATGCGCGTGGTGATGAAGGCTTTCTTGCCAGCGTCGGCCGCGGATTTTTTCAGGAACCAGAACCCGATGAGCAGGTAGCTGCACAGGCCGACGCCTTCCCATCCGACGAACATCACGATGAGATTGGCCGCCAGCACCAGGGTCAGCATGAAGAACTTGAAGAGATTGAGATAGGAGAAGAAGCGGTAATAGCCGCCTTCGTGTGCCATGTAGCCGGTGGAATAGATGTGGATGAGCATGCCGACGAAGGAAACGGTCAGCAGCATGACGACGGTGAGCTGGTCCACCTGGAGGGCGAAATCGACCTTGAACGGCCCGGCGACGATCCAAGTGAAATAGCTCTTCACGTAGGGAATCTGGGCGGCGGCGAGGTGCGAGAATTCGCGGACGGTTTCCGCGGCGGCGAGAAAGGCCAGCGAGACCGAGCCGATGGCCACGGAGTTGACGGCGGACTTGGGCCAGCGCTTGCCGCACAGGCCATTGATGGCCGCGCCGGCCAGCGGCAGGGCGAGAATGATCCAGAGATGTTCGAGTAGCAGCATTAGAATTTGAGCAGGTTCACGCGTTCAATATTGAGCGACTCGCGATTCTGCGCGAGCATGATGATGATGGCCAGGCCCACGGCCGCCTCGGCCGCGGCCACCACGATCACGAAAAAGACGAACACCAGGCCATCGAGCTGATTGTGGGCCCGGGCGAAAGCCACAAACGCGAGATTCACGGCATTGAGCATTAGCTCGATGGACATGAAAATCGTGATGATATTGCGCTTGAAGACGAAGGCCACCACGCCCAGCCCGAACAGGATGGCGCTCAGCACCAGATACCAGGAAACGGGAATCATGCTCATTCGCTTTTCCTCGCCAGAACCAGCGCGCCCAGAATGGCGACCAGGATCAGAATGGAGGTCGCTTCAAACGGGAACAGGTACTTCCGGAAAATCAGCAGGGACAGATCGATGGTGGAAACTCCGTGGCGGGCCGCGCCGCCGGTCCCGGCCGCGCGTCCGGCGGGGGAATGGGCCAGCCAGTGAGCGGTCCAGAGCAGCAGGAAGAATCCGAGAGGCACGCCGGCAAATTTGGCCAGCTTGCTGAAATCAGTGCGTTCCTCGGCGCCCGCGTTGAGCAGCATGATGACGTAGACGAACAGCACCATGATGGCGCCGCCGTAGACCAGGATCTGCACGGCGGCGATGAAGTCGGAACCCAGCAGCAGGTACAGGATGGCGAGCGACAGCATCACCACGATCAGGGCGAGGGCGCTGTGAACCGGCTCGCGCGCCAGGATCAGGGTGACCGCGCCGGCCACGGCCAGCAGGGCACAGGCGAAGAATACGATCAGCGGTATGCTCATCCGTGCCTCATCCAGCCCCACACG
Organism: Terriglobia bacterium; assembly: GCA_020072765.1. Lineage (GTDB taxonomy): Bacteria > Acidobacteriota > Terriglobia > Acidiferrales > UBA7541 > Palsa-295. The sequence goes on along the minus strand of JAIQGD010000023.1, from coordinate 36,121 downwards.
AACCATGCGGCCGTTCCCACCAGATTGGCGAGCGAAACGGGCAGCAGCAGCTTCCAGCCGAACGACATCAACTGGTCGTAGCGGAAGCGCGGCAGCGTGGCGCGAATCCAGACGTAGAAGAACATGAACAGGAAGACCTTGACGGAAAACCAGAAGGGTCCCTGGATGACGTGGGCGACGACGGGAATCAAGCAGAGCGATCCGATGCCCAGGGCCAGGAGGGTGACGATGGTCATCTGAAGGCGCTTGAGGCCGCGCATCTGCGCGACGGTGTCAAAGGCGGTGTAGACGCCGGTGGCGAGCAAGGCCGCGCCGGGAAGAAACAGCTGCCAGGTCCAGCGGTCCGGGAAGGGAGAGAGCCATCCGCCGAAAAACAGAATGGTGGCCAGGCAGGAGACCGTAATCATGTTGGCGTACTCAGCCATGAAGAACATGGCGAACTTGAAGCTGGAGTACTCGGTATGGAATCCGGCGACGAGTTCGGTTTCGGCCTCGGGCAGATCGAAGGGAACGCGGTTGGTCTCCGCGATGGCGGCGGTGAGGTAGCAGAAAAACCCGATGATCTGCGGGAAGATGTGCCACCGGGGGATCAGGTGCCACCAGTAGCCCTGCTGGCCCGCGATGATGCCGTTGAAATTGAGCGTTCCGGCCAGGAGGAGCACGCCGACGACCGACAGCGTGAGCGAGACTTCGTAGCTGATCATCTGGGCCGAACTGCGGAGGCCGCCGAGCAAAGCATATTTGCTGTTGGACGACCAGCCAGCCAGCACGATGCCGTAGACGCCGATGGAAGTGATGGCGAACAGGAAGAGCAAGCCGATCTCGGAATTGGAGACGACAAAGACCTGCTGGCCGAGCAGTTGCATCGGCGGGCCGAAGGGGATCAGGGCAATGGCCGTCAGGGCCAGGGCCAGGGCGAGGAACGGCGCCAGCGTGAAGACCAGGCGGTCGGCGACCGGAGGCGTGAGGTCCTCCTTGAACAGGAACTTGATGCCGTCGGCGAGCGGCTGAAGCAATCCGTGCGCGCCGACATAGTACGGCCCCCATCGCGATTGGATGTGCGCGATGACCTTCCGTTCAAACCAGGACAGGTACGCCAGGACCGTCATAATGACAAACAGCAGGACGGCGATCTTTCCTAGCGATACCACCAGGACTGGGTGCTGGGTGATGAACTCCACGGCGTATCTTTTGCCTCGTTAGTCGAATTGAGTCTGGAACAGTAACGCCCCATGGTGCCGCTGGTAAACAAAGAATCGTGAGAAGAGAAAACCGCGCCCGGGGGCACGTCGTGCGACGGATCTACAGATTTGCACGCCGCGGCGGAAACTTCCGCGCCGCCGCCGAGCAACTGGGCATGCGAGAGAGCATAACCGGCGACGTGCTGGCGAATCTCGTCGAAGGCCGCCTCGGGCGTGCGATGGCGGATCGCGGAGCCGAGCCCGAGTATGCCCAACTGGTGCGAAAGAATGCGAATCAAATCGAAATCGCTGCGCGGGCCCTGCGGGTCGACGGAGCGATGGGTCAACTGGACTTCGCCGGCCGTGTTGGTGAGGGTGCCATCCTTTTCATAACTGGAGGCGGCGGGCAGGACGACGTCGGCGCGTTCGGCGGTTTCGGTGAGGAACAGATCGTGCACGACGAGCAGATCGAGTCCGGCGATGCGGCCGGGCGCGGTGAGGCCGAAGGTCTTCACGGGATTGGCGCCGACGACGTAGAGAGCCTTCAACTTTCCGGCCACGGCGGCTTCCATCATGGCGCGCGCCGTGAGGCCCGGAGCAGCGGGAACTTCCCCGCCCCACAACTTGCCGAAGCGCGCCCGCTCGACGGCGTCGGACAACGGCGCGTAGCCGGGCAAGCGGTCGGGCAAAAGTCCCATATCGGCGGCGCCGCGGGAATTGGCGTAGTCGCCCAGGGCCATGAACTTGGTTTTACCGCCGAAACGCGCAGCGAGGGAAAGCAGGTCGCGCAGGGCCGCGCCGTTGATCTCGGCGCCGAAGAGCACGACGACATCCTTTTCGGCTTCCAGCGCGGCCTTGAGGTGCACGAGAGATTCGATGGTTTTCGCGTCCAGCTGTCCCTGCTCGGTGGCGAGCCAGCGCAGGGCGTCGCGCTCGGCGCCCTTGGGGACTTCAGCGAGCAGCTTGGCCTTGCGGTGAATCTTGCTGGGGCGGCCGTTGAGAACGTAGAGGCGCGCATTGCGATGGCGCACGGCGGTGCGAATCTGCCAGGCGACCAGAGGATTCTGCTGGGTGACGTCGTTGGCGATCAACAGAACGGCGTCGGCGTTGTAGACGTCCGCCATCGTGGCCAGCGAGCCTTTTGCCTGGGGCCCGAGCAAAGCGGCCAGCCCCGCATAGTCGGCGGTGCGATGATGGTCGAGATTGTTGGTGCCCAGGGTGACGCGGGCGAAACGATTGAGTAGATAATTTTCTTCGTTGGTGGTGTGGTTCGAGCCGATCACGCCGAGTGAGGCGGGGCCGTGCGCGTCGCGCACCTGCTTCAGGCGGCGCGCGATTTCCTCGAGCGCTTCCTCCCAGGTGGCGGGCTGAAGCGTGCCATTGCGGCGAATCAACGGCTGGCGGATGCGTTCGGCATGGGCGGTGAAATCAAAGCCGAAACGGCCCTTGCCGCAGAGGAACTCGCCGTTGACGCCGGAGCGGTCGCGGTTATTGGCGCGCAGGATTTCGTTGTTGCGAACGCCCAGCGTGGTCTTGCAGCCGTTGGAGCAGTGCGCGCAAGGGCTGGGGACGTAGGTCATCTCCCAGGGGCGCGTGTGGTAGCGGTAGGTGCCGCTGGTGAGCGCGCCGACGGGACAGATATCGATGCACGCGCCGCACTCCTCGCAGGCCAGCTCGCCGGGGCGGTTGGGTAGGATGACGGAGTTGATGCCGCGGGAACCGACGCCAAGCGCCTTGACGTCCATGCCCTCATCGCAGACGCGCACGCAGCGGAAACAGAGGATGCAGCGCGGCGCATCGTAATAGACCAGCGGAGACCATTTTTCCTCGGGGTGGTGGAGCTTCTCCTCGGCGAAACGGCTCTTATCGAGGCCGTAGCGGAAGGTCATGTCCTGGAGTTCGCACTCGCCGCCCTTGTCGCAGACGGGACAATCGAGGGGATGGTTCGAGAGCAGGAACTCGATCATGTCCTTGCGCGCTTTGTGGACCGTGGGCGTGTCGGTCTTAACCACCATGCCGTCGGTGGCGACCAGGGTGCAGGCGGTTTGCAGCTTGGGCATCTTTTCAACTTCGACCAGACACATCCGGCAGGCCGCCTGGAGCGAAAGTCCGGGGTGGTAGCAGAACGACGGGACCTCAATGCCCTGCTTCTTGGCCGCCTCGATGACGAGGGTCCCCGGAGAGGTGGCCACCTGCTGGCCATCGATCGTGAAGACGACTTGTTTCTGTTCCGCCATGTATTTCCTAACGCGCTCCGGAAATCATCTCGGCAGGCTTATAGGCGCACTTGCCCTGGAGGTGTTCTTCAAATTCATGCCGCCACTTGTTGACGATACTGATCGTAGGCATCGCGGCGGCGTCGCCCAGCGGGCAGAACGTCCGCCCGAGAATGTTTTTGGCCAGCTCATCGATCATCGGGATGTCTTCCGGCGTTCCGCCGCCGGCGTGGAAGCGGTCGAGCAGTTTGCGCAGCCAGGTGGTACCCTCGCGGCACGGAATGCACCAGCCGCAGGATTCGTGGGCGTAGAAATGCATGATGCGGCGCGCGACGTCGACCATGCAGGTGTCTTCGTCGATCACGACGGTGCCGCCGGAGCCCAGCATCGAGCCGATCTTGGCGACCGAGTCGTCGGCGGAAAGCATCGGGCAGGAACTTCCGCCGGGGATGACGGCCTTGAGCTTCTTGCCGCCGCGCACGCCGCCGGCCACATCTTCAATCAGGCGGCGGAGCGGAAAACCGAGCGGCAGCTCGTAAATTCCGGGGCGGTTGACGTGTCCGGAAATCGAGTAGAGGCGCGTCCCGCCGTTTCTCGGCGTGCCCAGACCGGCGTACCATTCGCCACCCTGGCGAATGATCGCCGGAACGGTGCTGAGCGTTTCGATGTTGTTGATGATGGTGGGGCAACCGTAGAGTCCCACCACGGCCGGGAATGGCGGCTTGATGCGCGGATAGCCGCGCTTGCCCTCGAGGGATTCCATCAGCGCGGATTCTTCGCCGCACTCGTAGGCGCCGGCGCCGGTATGCGCGGCGAGGTCGAAATCAAATCCGCTGCCGAGAATGTTCTTGCCGAGATAGCCCTTGGCGTAGGCTTCGGCAATGGCGGCCTCGACGAGGTCGATGACATAGCGATATTCGCCGCGGATGTAGACGTAGCCCTGATGCGAGCCAATGGCGCGGCCCGCGATGACCATGCCTTCGATGAGCTGGTGCGGGTCCATTTCCATGAGCGGGCGGTCCTTGGAGGTGCCCGGCTCGCTCTCATCGCCGTTGGCGAGGACGTATTTGGGCTTGTTGATGTCCTTGGGGACGAAGCTCCACTTCATGCCGGCGGGGAATCCCGCGCCACCGCGGCCTCGCAGATTCGACTTCTTCACTTCGTCGATGATCTGATCCGGGGTCATCTGCTTCAGGGCCTTTTCCAGGGCCTGATAGCCTTCGTGCTGGAGGTAGACGCCGATGGTGCGCGAGTCGGGAATTCCGAAGCGCTTGCTGATGACAGGGACTTCAGCGGGATGGCGTTCGTGCAGCGCGCCGGAGATGACCGGGACGGGCTTGGGCCGGCTGCCCTGCTGGAGCTGCTCGAGAATGGCGTCCACTTTGGCGGGATCGAGATTCTCGTAGAAGTCGTAGTTGACCTGCATGGCGGGCGCGCCGGTGCAGGCGCCCATGCATTCGACTTCCTCGAGCGAGAAGGTGCCGTTGGGCGAAACTTGCTTGTGTCCAATGCCGAGGCGCTTTTCGACGTGGTCGTAGATCTCCTTGCCGCCGCGGAGCATGCAGGAGATGTTGGTGCAGACCTGGACGTGATAGCGCCCGGCGGGCTTGCGCCGGAGCATGGAGTAATACTCGAGAGTTTCGGCGACCTGGGTAATGTTCAGGTCGAGGCGGCCGGCGATTTCGCCCAGGAGCTCATCGCTCAGGAATCCGAACTGATCCTGGGCGTAGAGCATCATGGGGATCAGGGCCGAGCGCTTGACGGGATAGCGCGCGATAATCTCGGTAAATTTTGCTTCGAGCAGCGGCGGCAGTTGCATGGTCCGGTTTTCGCTCATCCCCAGCTAGCGGTCCACTTCTCCGAGCACAATGTCGGTGGTGCCGATACAGGCGACGACATCGGCAATCAGTCGTCCTTCACACAGATTGGGCAGCGACTGCAAATTCACAAACGACGGCGTGCGGAACTTCACGCGGTACGGTTTGGCGGAGCCGTCGCTGACCAAAAAGACTCCCAGCTCTCCCCGGGGCGATTCGATGGCCTGATAGACTTCGCCGGGGGGCGGAGCAAATCCTTCGGTGAAAAGTTTGAAATGGTAGATGAGGCCCTCGATGGAGGTCTTCATCTCCTCGCGGGAGGGCGGGACGATGCCCTTGGCTTCGGCCACGAAGGGCCCCTCGGCCGGGATCTTGTCCATGGCCTGGCGGATGATTTTGAGGCTCTCGCGCATCTCGGCCACGCGCACCTGGTAGCGCGCGAAACAATCGCCCGCGGTTTGGGTCTGCACGTTGAAATCAAACTCGTCGTAACTGGAATACGGGAAGGCCTTGCGAACGTCGTAGGGCACGCCGCTGGCGCGGAGCAAAGGGCCGGAAACGCCCATGGCAATGGCATCGGCGGCGCTCAGGAGTCCGACGCCCTTGGTGCGGGCAAGCCAGATGCGATTCTGGGTGAGCAGGCCTTCGTATTCGTCGATATGGGCAGGCATGGAATCGACGACGCGGCGGACGCGGTCGAGCCAGTCCGGGGGAGGCTCGAGGGCGAGGCCGCCGATGCGGAAGTAGCTGGTCATCATCCGCTGGCCGCCGACATACTCGAAAATTTTGACGATCTCTTCACGCTCGCGGAAGGTGTAAAGGAAGACGGACATCGCGCCCAGGTCGATGGCATGGGTGCCGAGCCATACCAGGTGCGAGGCGATGCGGGTGAGCTCGGTGAGCAGCACGCGGATATACTGCGCGCGCTTGGGCACCTCGAGCCCAAGGAGCCTTTCCGCCGCCAGGCAATAGCACAGGTTGTTGGACAGAGGCGCGAGGTAGTCAATGCGATCGGTGAGCGTGATGGCCTGAGAAAAGGTCTTCGATTCGCAGGACTTCTCGATGCCGGTGTGGAGGTAACCGATCACCGGCCGGGCCTTAAGAACGATTTCGCCGTCGAGTTCGAGGATCACGCGGAGCACGCCGTGGGTAGAGGGGTGCTGCGGCCCCATGTTGAGGACCATGGACTGGGCGGCGCCTGCCGCGGTTTCAATGGTGGTCGCCATGGGGCGGGTAGTGTCCATGGCCTTAGCGATACCCCTCGACCGGATAGTCCTTGCGCAGCGGGTGGCCTTCCCATTCGTCCGGCAGGAGAATGCGGCAGAGATCGGGATGGCCGTCAAAGCGAATGCCGAAGAGATCGAAATTCTCGCGTTCGTGCCAGTTGGCCGTGGGCCAGACGGAAGTCAGGGTCGGGACGACGGCATCGGTCCCCGGCAAGCACACCTTGAGGCGCAGGCGCTCGTGGCGGTCCAGCGAAACCAGGTGGTAATTGACTTCGAAGCGGGGCTCGATGGGAAAGCGGTCGACGGTGGTAATGTCCGACAAGAAGGAAAACTGCAGCGAGGGCTCGGACGCGAGGTACTCGGCGACGCGGCGGAGTTGCTCGCGGGACACAACGAGGGTGACCTCGCCCCGGAACTGGGTGACCTGGGCGATCGCCTGGGCATCCCACTCGCGGAGCTTGCGCACCACCGGAAGTTTGTCGTTTTCCTGGGGTTCCACTATACGTCCGCTTCTGGAGGGCAGCCGGCCGCTAACTCCAGTCGAGCGCTCCCTTTTTCCAGAGGAAAATGTAACCGACCAGCAGAATCATAATGTAGAGCATCATCTCCACAAAGCCAAATACTTTCAGCTCGTGGTAGACCAATGCCCATGGGTAGAGAAAGATGGCCTCAATATCAAACAGGATGAAAATCAACGCCACGAGATAGAAATGCACGGAAAAGGGAGCACGAGCGTCACCTGTGGGGGTGATGCCGCACTCATAGGGCTGATCCTTTTCGCGGGTGTGCTTGTGCCGTCCCACCAGGGTGGACGCGGCGACCAAGACTCCGGCCAGTCCGGCCGCTAGTATAAACATCAGCAAAAGCGGCGCATAAATGTCGAGGTAGCTGCTATCCATGTTCAAGGCGCTGATATAATAACGTCCAGGTGCGCGGCGGTCAATGAACTCCGAAAACATTTTTTACGATGCGGAAGCGCGCCGGGCAGTTCAGGAGGGATGCAGCGGCCAATGAGTTCCGGATTCAACACCGACGTCCGGGTGGGCGATCAGGTCTTCCACGTGCAGACCGAAGACCGGGGACCCAGCCGCCCGGTGATCGACACCGCCGTGTACCAGAGTGGCCGAGTGCTGCTGCGGCGGTCCTCGAACTACGAACAATTCGCGGCTTCGCCGGCCTTCAGCGCGGAGGCGTTGCGCGAGCGCGTGGAACTGCAACACAGCAACGTGATTGGTGACCTGCGCTCCGGCGCGCTGGCGGCCGAGCTGGCGTCGGCGGGGGGACAGACAAACCCGGCGGGCGGGATCCAAGTGCAACTACTCAATACCGGGTCGTGGCTTTCGGCGGGGCGCGTCTCGCTGGAGGTGGAAATTCTGGGGCGCGCGGACCAGAAGCCGCAGGCGGGCGCGCAAGTGGAAGCGGCGATCGAAGGCGCGCTGGCCAACGCGCTGCACACGGGCACGACCGACGAAGCGGGGCGCGTGAAAATTCAGTTTCCGCTGCCGCCGCTGGGATCGGGCGACCTGGCGCTGGTGATTACCGCGAAGACGGATGCCGGGCGCGACGAGATTCGCTTCACCATGAGGTCGCGCGCCAAGGCTCCGCCGGCCAGCGCGGCGCCAAGCTCGTAGTCATGCATATCACGATCAACGGAGAGCGCCGCGAGGTGCCCGAGGGGCTGACGGTGGTTACGCTGGTCGAGCACCTGGGACTGGCGGGCGACCGGCTGGCGATCGAACGCAATCGCGACATTCTTCCTCGGGCGCGCTGGCAAGACACCGCGGTGTTATCCAACGATAGTTTTGAGATCGTTCACTTCGTCGGCGGGGGATAAGCTCGCTGGGTGCTGAAAGAGACGGTTCCGGGAGCTTGAGGGGCTAAGGCCTCCTGATTCCAGGCAAGTTACGCCCGGGCTGAAGCCCCGGCCTCCTAAAAATCGCCCTTTTCCCTCATGCTGTAAAGCCGCGACGCACAAGACCAAAGCGCCCGCCTAAAGGCGGCTGCTACAAAGGCGGGCAAGCATCCTGCTAGATGCCGGCGAGCAGGTGGCCGAGCTTGTCCTTTTTGGTGCGCAGGTAAGCGCGGGAATGATGGCTCGTGGGCGGGCGGCAGGGGATGCGCCGGACGACGCGAATTCCGCCCTGTTCGAGCTGCTGGACTTTGTCGGGGTTGTTGGAGAGCAATCGCACGGAGCGGACGCCCAGGGCCTTCAGAGCGGCGGCCGCGAAATCGTAGTCCCGCGAATCGGCCGCGAATCCCAGCCGGCGGTTCGCTTCCACCGTATCAAGTCCCCCGTCCTGGAGTTCGTAGGCCTTCACCTTGTTGATGAGGCCGATGCCGCGGCCCTCCTGCGGCAAATAGAGAACGATGCCGGAGGGTTCGCGGGCAATTTTGCGGAGCGAGAGTTCGAGCTGGGCGCGGCAATCGCATCGCTGGGAGGTAAAGACATCTCCGGTAAGACACTGCGAGTGAATCCGCACGAGGGGGGCCTTGCCCGGCGAAAGCCGGCCGTGCTGGATGGCCACGGCCTCTTCGGCCGGGCCGCGGCCCTGGATGCCGGCGATGGTGAATCGCCCGAAACGCGTGGGCAATTTGGCCCGTGCCACGACGCGCGCTTTGCTGGTTGGCTTTCGACGCTTCATAGGAATCGGTCATTATAGCAGGTTCGCCATCCCATCTCGCATCGCTCGCCGGGAAATGCCAGACGGGGAATCTCTGATTCGTTCCATCAACTTTTTGCGTGAGAGCTATTTTGACGGCCCTGCTAAAGTCCTCCCATGCCAGCGGCGCCCGCACACATGCTCCAATCAGCCCTGTTTGAGGGCTACGACCCGGGGGCTTTCTACGACGAGATGTTTGCCGCTCCCGGCCAGCCGCGTCCCCAATACCGGAAGCTTTTTCAAAAGCTCGCCAGCATGGCGCCCGGGCAGTTTGAGGAGAAGCGGAAACTTGCCGACCTGGCGTTTTTGATCCAGGGCATCACGTTCACCGTTTACAGCGATGGCCAGGGCACGGAGCGGCTGTTTCCGTTCGATCTCATCCCACGCATCCTGGCGCGTTCGGAATGGGAGCGGATCAACCGGGGGCTGTCCCAGCGGGTGGTGGCGCTCAACCTGTTTCTGCAGGACGTCTACGGCCGGCAGTGTATCTTCAAGGATCGCCGAATCCCCCGCTCTCTGGTGTATTCGTGTCCTCAATTTCGGCGGGAAATGATCGGGGTGGAAGTCCCGCGGGGAATCCACACGCACATCTGCGGAATCGACCTGGTGCGCGACTCGAAGACGGGCGAGTTCTGCGTGCTCGAGGACAACGTGCGCACGCCCAGCGGCATTTCCTACGTGCTGGAAAACCGGCTGGTCATGACCCGTACGCTTCCCGATGTTTTCCGGGCCCACGAGGTGCTTCCGGTGGACCATTATCCGGCGGAGCTGTCCCGGATCCTGCGCAGCCTTTCGCCCCGGGGCGAAGCCGAGGCCCAGATCGTGCTGTTAACGCCGGGCATATACAACAGCGCCTATTTCGAACACAGCTTTCTGGCGCGACAAATGGGGATTGGGCTGGTGGAGGGGCGCGATCTGATTGTGGACGGCGGCATGGTGTACACGAAGACGATCCGGGGGTTGAAACGCGTCGACGTCATCTACCGCCGCGTGGATGACGAGTTTCTGGACCCGCTGAGCTTCCGGCCCGACTCGTTTCTCGGAGTGCCCGGACTTCTGGCGGCGTACCGGGCCGGGAACGTGGCCCTGGCCAACGCGATTGGAAACGGGGTGGCGGACGACAAGGCCATCTACTCGTACGTCCCCGAGTTCATCCGCTACTATCTTGCGGAAGAACCCATTTTGGGGACGGTGAAAACCTACCTGTGCGGCAAGGCGGAGGACCTGGCCTACGTGCTCGATCATCTCCCGGAACTGGTGGTGAAACCCGCCGGAGAATCGGGGGGTTACGGCATGCTGATCGGGCCCGCTTCCGACGCCAAGAGAATCGAGGAGTTTCGCCGCTGCATCCAGGCCAACCCACGGAATTACATCGCGCAGCCGGTGGTGCCGCTTTCGCGCGTGCCGTCCTATGATTCCGAGGGGGGATGCATGGGCGGGCGCCACGTGGACTTGCGGCCGTACTGCCTGTACGACGGAGAGAAAGTCACGATTGTGCCGGGGGGATTAACGCGGGTCGCTCTCCAGAAGAATTCCCTGGTGGTGAATTCGTCGCAAGGCGGGGGAAGCAAGGATACGTGGGTCTTGCGGGGAGAGGACTGAGATGCTGTCGCGCATCGCGGACTCGCTGTTCTGGCTGGCGCGCTACATCGAGCGCGCGGAGGGCACGGCGCGCGTCCTGGACGTCAATTACCACATGCTGCTGGAGCAATCGCAGCCGTCGTATCGATTGCGGTGGGAGCCGCTGATTGTGATGGCCGGGGAAGCGGACCGGTTCCGGAAGCTGTACCCGGAGGTGAATGCCGAGAACGTTTTTGAGTTCCTCGCGTTCCGGCCGGACAATCCCAGCTCGATCGTCCAGTGCATCGCGAAGGCCCGTGAAAACGCCCGCACGATCCGCGACTGCATTTCCCGAGAAATGTGGGAAGACATTAACGGGCTGTATCACATGGTGAGCCAATTCAGTCCGCAGGACGAAATTGCCGCCGGTCCGCACCGATTCTGCGACCGGATCAAATTCGGCGCGCACCGTTTTCACGGCGTGACGGACGCCACGCTGCCGCATGACGAGGGCTGGGAGTTTTTGCGGATCGGATGGTCACTGGAACGCGCGGAGATGACGGCGCGTCTGGTCGATGTGCAGTACCACAACCTTCTCGACGGACCGTCGGCAGCCGACGTGCTGGACAACCATCAATGGATGGCGGTACTGAGGTCGGTCGGGGCGTATGAGGCCTATCAGCGCGAGTACCACGCGCCCATCGAGCCGGAGAAGGTCGCCGCGATGCTCATGCTCAAGCCCCAGCACCCGCACTCGATTCGCTTCAATATCGAGACGGTGCGGGCCGGCCTCCGCGCGGTCAGCGGCAGCGGGCCGGGGACGTACGCCAACGAAGCCGAACGGCTCGCGGGCCGCGTGGTCGAACGACTCAGTTACGATACGGTGGACGAAATCTTCCGGCAGGGATTGCATGGGTACCTGGACGATCTGCTGCGCATCTGCGGGTCCATCGGAGAAGATATCGCGCGAAGCTACTTTTACTATGCGGTGGTGGCATGAACCGATATCGCCTGGTGCACACAACCGAATTTCTATATGACGGGCCCGTCTCGGAGAGCTACAACGAAGTTCGCCTGCGACCCATACACGATGAGCAGCAGAGCTGCCTGTCGTTCCGTCTCCACACCACTCCGGGTTCGCACGGCACGGCGTATCGCGATTCGTTCGGGAACTGGGTGCATCAGTTCAACGTGCTCTCCGAGCACCGCCACCTCAAGGTGGAAGCGGAGTCGGTGGTGCTGGCTCACGAGCCTTCAGGTGGGGTTGCTGATCCTCTGCTGCTCGCGGAGTTCGATTCGCTCCGGGAGGAGCTGGACGACACCTACTTCGATTTCGTTGCGCCGACGGCGTATGTACCCCACCTCACCGGCCTTGCCGAACTACTCGAAGTGGCCACACGCGCAAGCGACGGGACGGTCCAAGGGTTCGCACAGGCGGCCTCGAACCTGATTCACGAGCGGTTTCGCTACGTCCAGGGAGCCACGCACGTACACTCTTCGATCCGGGATTCGCTGTCCATTGGCGCGGGGGTCTGTCAGGATTTCGCGCACCTGCTTCTCGGAATGTTGCGCATGCGGGGAATCCCTGCGCGCTACGTTTCCGGGTACCTGGTTCCGGGGAGCACGGCTTCGGTGGATGCGAAGCAAGAGGAAGTCATCGGCGGACAGGCATCGCACGCGTGGGCGGAAGCCATGATTCCCCAGCAAGGCTGGATGGGATTCGATCCCACGCTGGGCCGGCCGGTGGCCTTGCGGCACATCCGCGTGGCGCACGGGCGGGACTACGGCGACGTGGCGCCGGTCCGCGGCGTGTACCGAGGCCATGCCGGACAGCGCCTGGCGGTTGATGTGCGCGTGCGCCCTGCTCTGGACGACGAAGGGCGTGAGCAGCTCAACGAAAGCGCCGCACCACCGCTCGTGGCACCCTCGATTTTGGAGCGTCCGCAGCAACCCGCCCAGCAACAGTAAATGGCCGTTGGGGCTGTTTCACGACGGGCACTTTTTCCGCTGATTCGAGTTCGTCTCCAGAGAGGAGATCCCCCCTGCCCCTAATTGACTTTGCTGGCCTTGGACTGTACCTTGTCAGTAATTTTTGGCGGGTCGCACGATGGAGGACAAGGCAAGTTGTGCCCAGATTCATCCTCACAGATCACGAGGCTGCTGGCCGAGTGCGGCCAGGGCGATCAGGCTGCGCGGGACGCGCTGCTACCGCTGATTTACAATGAGTTGCGCCGCATCGCCCGCCAGCACCTGGGCCGTGGGCGTCCCGATCACACCCTGCAGAGCGCGGCGCTCGTGAACGAGGCGTATCTGCGCCTGCTCCGCAAGGAGCCGTCGTGGTGGGGATTTGGCCGGCCACGGTGAAACGCGAATGGGCGAGGGCCCGGGCGTGGCTGCAGCGCGATTTGAAGAGGGCGGAACGCAAGTGACTCCGGAACGGTGGCAAGTGGTGAAGAAGTTGCTGGCCGCGGCGCTGGAACGAGCGCCGGAGGAGCGGAGCGTCTATCTCGATCAGGCGTGCACGGAACCGGGGCTGCGCCGCGAGGTGGAGTCGCTGATCGCCGCGCACGAGCAAGGGGACAGCAGCATTATGGAACAGCCGGCGGCAAAGCAAGGGGCGCTGAAGAGCGGCGCCAAGCTGGGGCCGTACGAAATTGTGGCGCGGCTGGGCGCGGGCGGGATGGGGGTGGTGTATCGCGCGCGGGATGAACGGCTGGAGCGCGATGTCGCCATCAAGGTGCTCCCGCCAGGGCTGCTGACCGACGAACCGGCGCGGAGGCGCTTCCGCACCGAAGCCCTGGCGCTGGCCCGGCTCAGCCATCCGAATATTGCCGCGGTGTATGACGTGGGCGAGCACGAGGGCGTGGACTATCTGGTGATGGAGTGCGTCCCGGGCCAGTCGCTGGGGGAAAAGCTGAAATCGGGACCGCTGCCGGCCAAGGAAGTGATGTCGTTGGGCGTGCAGATCGCCGCGGCCCTGGAGGAAGCCCACGAACAAGGCGTCGTGCACCGCGACCTGAAGCCGGGAAACATCATGGTCACGCCGAAGGGGCACGCCAAGGTGCTGGACTTCGGATTGGCGAAACTGCTGGCGCCAGCCGAGGCGAGCGACGTGACGGTGTCATTCGCGGACACGCGAGGCCCCGTGGGCACGGTGTTGTATATGTCGCCCGAACAGGCCGAGGGCAAGATCGTCGACTCGCGCACGGATTTGTGGAGTTTGGGCGTGGTGCTGTATGAATTGCTGGCCGGCAAGGCGCCGTTTGAAGGAGGTAGCGCGCTGGCGCTGCTCCGCGCGGTGACCGACGAGAATGCGAAACCGCTGCGGGAAGTGTGTCCGGACACGCCGGAAGAAGCGGAGCGCATCGTGTCGCATGCGCTGGAAAAGGATGTGTCAAAGCGCTACCAATCGGCATCGGAGATGTCTCGGGATCTTTCCGCCGTGCTGGTGCGGCTCAGCAGTCCTGCGCTGCCGCCGGCGAGCCGAGAGCTGAGGCTATCGCCCGTGTATGCCGCTCCGGTGGCACTGTTGCTGATACTTTTCGGGGCGTCCGGGATCTGGTTCTACCAGCGATCCGAGAAACGCCATTGGGCGCGAGAGGAGGCGATTCCCGGGATCGTCAAGCTTCAGGGTGAAGGCAAATCCCTGGCGGCGTCCTTGTTGCTGGAGAAAGCGAAGCGATATCTGCCGGGCGATGCACAAGTCGCGCAGATGGCCGAAGAAAACACACGCGTCGTGTCGGTCACGTCTTCCCCTGCGGGCGCTACTGTTGAAATACAGGACTACGTGTCACCGGATAGTACCTGGTTGCGCTTGGGCACCACGCCACTGAACAACATCCGGATTCCGAACGGCTACTTTCGCTGGAAGGTCTCCAAAACGGGCGTGGGAGAGTACATCACCGCTCCTATCACGGGGAAGGAGATGAATTTCGCGCTGGACGCGGCGCAGGGAGCTCCGCAGGGAATGGTTTCGGTCGGCGGGGGCCCGTGGGTGGCGCTGATTGATCTTGTTGGATGGGTCGGCATTCACAACCTGCCGCCTTACTACATGGACCGATTCGAGGTGACGAACCGGCAATACCAGGAGTTCGTGGACCAGGGCGGCTACGACCAGCGGGAGTATTGGAAAGAGAAGTTCGTGCAGAACGGCCGTGAAGTGAAGTGGGACGAGGCCATGGCGCTCTTGCGGGACAGCACGGGACGCGCGGGACCATCGACCTGGGAAGGCGGCCACTATCCGGAGGGGCAAGCGGACTATCCGGTGTCAGGAGTCAGCTGGTACGAGGCGTCCGCCTATGCGGCGTTCGTGGGCAAGAGCCTGCCCACCGTGGCCCAGTGGTATGAAGCCGCGCCGGAGGAAGCCGCCCGATACATCATTCCGGCGAGCAATATCTCGCTTTCCAAACTGGCGCCGGTGGGCATGTTCCAGGGTTTGGGACCGTATGGGACCTATGACATGGCGGGCAACGTCAAAGAATGGATCGAGAACCCTGTCGGCGACAACCTGCGGTTCCTTCTGGGGGGCGCGTGGAAATCACAGACGTATTTGTACGAAGAACCCGAGGCTCTCCCGCCTTTCGACCGCTCGCCTGAGAACGGCTTTCGGTGCGTACGAAACATAGCTCCGCTGCCGCCGGAAGCCAGGAGCCCCATGAAGATTTCCGGTCGCGACTTTTCCAGGGCCAAACCCGCATCGGATGACGTGTTTCATGCCTACCAGGCCCTGTATTCCTACGACCAAACGCCGTTGCACGCGAAGGTGGAAGGCGTAGTGCAGGAGTCGGCGGACTGGCGGGAAGAAAAGATTACCTTCGACACGGCTTACAACAACGAGCGCATGGCCGCATATCTTTTCCTGCCGAAAAAGGTCCGCCCGCCGTATCAAACGGTGGTGTTCTTCCCGAGTGCGCGGGTTCTGGATATTCCCAACAGCCAAACACTGGGAGACATCAAGTTTTTCGACTATGTTGTCCAGAGCGGCCGCGCGGTTCTTTACCCCATCTACAAGGGCACGTACGAGCGGCAAGACCATGTCACGCTTCCCGGCACCTCCAAGGCAGTGGAGTTAATGACGGAGCGCTTTAAGGACCTGGGGCGTTCGGTCGATTACCTGGCCACCCGCCCGGATCTTGCCAAGGACAAGCTCGCCTACCTGGGCGTGAGCATGGGTACCGCCGAAGGCGTGATCTACACGGCCCTTCTGCAAGACAAGCTACGAACGGCGGTGTTCCTGGATGGCGGCTTTTTCCTGAACCCGCAACCGACGGGAGCCGATCAGGCTGATTTTGCGCCGCGCATGAAGAAACCGGTGCTGATGGTGAACGGCCGGTACGACTTCACGTTTTCGCTCGAGAGGGCGCAAAAGCCGCTGTTTCGAATGCTCGGCACGCCGGAGGCCGACAAACGGCACGTGGTGCTGGAGGCCCCGCACGACGTAACCGAGCAACGGCCCCAACTGGTGAAAGAGGTCCTTGGTTGGTTGGACAAATATCTGGGCCGAGTCGAATGAAAATCGTTCCGGCGTTCCGACATTGCGCGGCCTCTCTTTACATCCCCGGCGGCATTCGCTAAGTTAGCTTCAGACTTCACATCGCAGCGGACTACGGGTGCAATGGACACACTTCTGGAAGGGCGGGACCTGCTGTTCACGCTGGTCCTGAAGGTGGGCTTCGCCGCGGCGCTGGCGGCGCTGCTGGTGCGGTTCCGGTCTTTTCGCAAGCTGGTGTTTACCGAGGAGCGCGACTCCGATCAGAAAGTGATGTTGCTGCTGTTCCTGGTGCCGCCGTTGGCCATCGGCGTGATGCTGCGCCTGGTCGGGGGTTACCGGTTCTTCGATCTGACGCTGGAAGGCTCGTTTCTGATGGGTTTGATCGGCGGCCGGATTGTCGGCCTGCTCGGTGGGTCGCTCATCAGCCTGCTCCCGTTTGGATTCCATGAATGGTTGTCGGCCCCGATGGCGGCCCTGGTGGGTTTGCTGGCGGGCGTGATTCGCGACGGGATGCCGGAGAAAGAAGACATCTGGCACTTCGGGCCGTTTCTTTTTTTGGGCATCCCGCAGTGGCTGTGGAGGCTGGTGCGGGATCGCAAGGGGCACTGGGCCATGCTGCCGCTGTTTGCGTGCGTGGCGTTCGAAGTGGCGTTGATCGAGATGGCCAACGCGCTTCCTTCGAACTGGGTCTTCCTGATTCGGCCCAGCAACTGGGGCTACGCAGCGCTGGTGGTTCTCTCCTCGGTGATGTGCGTGGCCATGGCCGTCAAGATCTGGAACAACACGCGCATCGAGATGAACCTGGAGCAGAACCAGCAGCTGCTTCTGAGAGCGCGTATGGACGCGCTGACCAGCCAGATCAATCCCCACTTCCTGTTCAACACGCTGAACACCGTGTCGTCGCTGATCCGTTTCGATCCGGACATGGCGCGGGGCGTGGTGCTGAAGCTATCGAACATCCTGCGGCGGCTGCTGCGGAAGCATGAGACGTTCGTTCCGTTGCGGGAAGAGCTGGCGTTCATCGACGACTACCTGGACATCGAAGTGATCCGCTTCGGGCGGGACAAGCTGCAGTTCTTCAAAGAGATCGACGAAGCATCGCTGGATTGGTTTGTGCCCAGCATGTTGCTGCAGCCCATTGTCGAGAATGCGATCAAGCACGGGCTGGCGCCGCGCCTGGAGGGAGGGCAAATCCATCTTCGCACCGAGCGGCGCGACGGCCGGCTGTTCATTGAAATTGACGATAACGGGATGGGGATGCCGCCCGAGCGCCTGGCGGAGGTGTACGGAGGCGGCATCGGGATCAGCAACGTGCACGAGCGGTTGCGGCTTCTCTACGGGAATCAGTTTGCGATGAACATTCACAGCCAAGAAGGAACGGGGACGCAGATTCGTATCGAGATCCCCGAGCTGGCGACCGAAGAAGCGGCGGCGGGATAGATCATCCCGCAAGCATCTCCGGGTGAGACGCTGCATCTTAACAGGGTGCTGAAACAGACGCTTCAGGGAGCTTCAGGGAGCTTCAGGGGCTAAAGCCCCATGGATTGTGCAGTGCTTATGTCGCGGTCCCGACGGCTGTCCGGGACGCAAACGGCGCGCTGAAGCCGCGACCCACAAACCTCGCAGAGTTTTTCAGCATCCTGTTAATCGAAGAGTCCTGCGGGAAGACCGGAAGGGGGAGTTCTGGCGGATACACGCATCAGCTGGCCGGAGACGTGGAGCCTGGCGGTGGAAGCGCTGCGGGCGAATAAAGTGCGCGCCGCGCTGACGATGCTGGGCGTCGTGATCGGGAGCGCCTGCATCGTGCTGGTGGTGACGGTGGCGCTGACCGGCAAGAAGTATGTGAGCGCGCAGATCGAGGCGGTGGGGTCCAACATCGTGTATGCGTCGCTGGCGCAATCCAGTTCCTCGCAAACGATCAGCCTGGCCGACCAGATCTCGCTGAGCGACGTGGAGGCGATCCAGCAAAGCGCCCGCCACGTCGTGGAGGTGGCCGGCACGAACGATCTGCCCATGACCGTGGTGGCCAACGGGAAGGCGTGGCCGGTAGGCTTGATCGGCGTGACACCGGGATTTCAAAAGATCCGCAACCTGGTCATCGAGCGCGGGCGGTATTTCGACGACAGCGACTTTTCGGCGGTGAGCAAGGTGTGCGTGATTTCGGAGCACCTGGCGGAAACCGGGCTGCAGCCGGGCAACCGGATCGGACAAAGCCTCCATGTAGGCGAGCTGAGCCTGACCGTGATTGGGGTGTTCCGGGAGCGCATCGGAACATTCGGCCAGTCGGAGATTCGCACGGATTCGGTGCTGGTGCCGTACGGGCTGATCAAGTACTACACGGGAGACGCCTTCATCGTGACGCTGTACGCGCAGGCGAACCGGCCCGAGAATGTAGCGCTGGCGACGCGGGAGGTCAGCGAGATCTTGAAGGCGCGCCACCGGCCCGAGGCGGAGTACGTGGTCGAGAACCTCTCCTCGATTCTGGAGACGTCGCGGCGCATCTCGCTGGCGATGACGATCGTGCTGCTGCTGGTGGCGCTGCTGGCGCTGTTCATCAGCGGCGTGGGAATCATGAACATCATGCTGGTGAGCGTGACGGAGCGGACGCGCGAAATCGGGATTCGCAAGGCGATCGGGGCGCGGCAAAAAGAGATCCTCTACCAATTTCTGCTCGAAGCGGTGCTGATCAGCGGGACCGGGGCCATTGCCGGCATCACCCTGGCCATCGCGATTCCCTTCTTCATCGAGACGCTGGTGCGATTCCTGCCCGTGCCGGGCGGGGTGACCATTCCGATTTCGTGGCTGTCGGTGGTGCTGGCGCTTGTGGTCTCGGCCGCCACGGGCGTGCTGTTCGGCTACCTGCCCGCGAAGACCGCCGCGCGGCTGCAGCCCGTCGAATCTCTGCGCTATGAATGAATAGAAGCCGCCTCGCCGGTTGTGAGACGATGGGAAGAGCGCGCTGAAGGCGGCCGTGTGGCCGCCGGCGGCGGCTAGCATCGAGGAGCAGGGTACCGTGTGCGGAATCGCCGGCTTCACCCACAAAAATTGGCATCCTGATCCGGATCGCATCGCGAGCGCCGTCGCCACGCTGATCCACCGCGGGCCGGATCAGCAGGGCGTTTTCCGCTCGCCGGTCTGTTCGATCGGCACCGCCCGGTTGAAAATCATCGACCTGGGAACCGGCGATCAGCCGATCACCGCGGACGATGGCGACACGACGATCGTCTTCAACGGCGAGATTTACAATCATCTCGAGCTGCGCGCGGAGCTGGCGCGGCGCGGCCACAAATTTCACACGCATTCAGACACGGAAGCGGTCCTGCACGCCTTTCTGGAGTGGGACACGGAAGCGTTCACCCGGCTGCGCGGGATGTTTGCCATCGGGCTGTGGACGCAATCCACGCGGCGTCTGGTGCTGGCCCGCGACCGTCTGGGCATCAAGCCTCTCTACATTTCGCGCCAGGGCGAGGATCTTTTTTTCGGCTCCGAGCTGAAGGCTCTTTTCATCCATCCGGAAATCGAGCGCCGCCTGAGCCTGGCGGGTCTGGACTGCTATCTGTCGTTGAACTACGTGCCATGCCCGTGGACGCTGGTGGAGGGCATCGAGAAGCTTACGCCCGGGCACTGGCTGGAATGGCGCGACGGCAAGATTCGGTCGGAGGCGTACTGGCGGCTGCCATACGGCACACGCCGCGGCATCACCCTGGAGAGCGCCAAGGAAGAACTGGACGCGCTGCTGCAACAATCGGTGCGCGAGCATCTGCTTTCGGATGTTCCGCTGGGCGTGTGGCTGAGCGGAGGGATCGACTCGTCGACGATTCTGCATTACGCGACGAAAGCGTCGAGCTCGCGACTGAAGACCTTTTCGATTTCGTTTCGGGGGCGCAGCTTCGATGAGACCGAATACATCCGGGAAATCGCGTCGCGCTACGGCACGGATCATTACGAGCTGGACCTCAATCCCGGGGAAAACTTGCAGGGGGCGATCGAGGAGTTCGCCTATTACATGGACGACCCGGTCGCCGATGCGGGCGCTCTTCCGGTGTGGTTCCTGACGAAGCTGAGCCGGACGCAGGTCACGGTTTCGCTCAGCGGCGAGGGTGGCGACGAACTGTTCGGCGGTTATCTGACGTATCGGGCGAACCTGCTCGCGCGCCTGATGCGCGGACTGCCGCAGGGAGCGACGCGCCTGGCGATTTCCGCGCTGCGCCTCTGGCCGGTGTCGGACGACAAGATCAGCCTGGAGTACATGGCGAAGCGATTTCTGGAGGGCTGCCTGCTGCCGCCGGAGCGCGCGCATGTCCATTGGAATGGGACTTTCTCCGAGGCGCAGAAAGGGGCGCTGCTGCAAGGGCCGGTTCCGGGCGCGCTCGATCACGTTCTGGGCGAACTGCGCGAGAAGTCGCTCGGGGGCGACGGACTGTCCCCCTACATGTGGTTCGATCAGAGATATTTTCTGCCGGACGACATCTTGACGAAGGTGGACCGCATGAGCATGGCGCATTCGCTGGAGGCGCGGCCGCCGCTTCTCGATCACCGCATCGTGGAATTTGCGGCGGCGCTGCCCTCTTCGCTCAAGATCCGGGGATCGCGCCAGAAGGTGCTGCTCAAGGAACTGATGCGGGAAAAGCTGCCGGCTTCGGTCCTGCAACGGAAGAAGACCGGCCTGGATATCCCGGCGCACGAATGGCTGCGCGGGCCGCTTCGCTCGCTGCTGGTCGAGGCGCTGAAGAGCGGGGCGGCGGAACACGCCGGGCTGTTCCGGGCGGAGGCGATGGAACAGTTCGTGCGGGATCATCTCGAGCGGCGGGCCAATCTCGGCTACCATCTGTGGGGTTTGATGATCTTGTTTCTGTGGATGAAGAAATGGCGAATTCAGACGGGAGCGGTTCCCTCAGCGGGTCGCGCAGTGACGGGAAGCGTTCTCACCTCTACCTAATCCTGCTGCTCATCGCCGCGGCCATCTATCTGGGCTGCCTGGTGTCCCCGCCGTCGCTGATGGACGACGTGGACGCGGTGCAGGCGCAGATTGCGCGCAATATGCTGACGTCGGGCGACTGGGTGACGGCGCACATTGATGGCATTCCCTACCTGGAAAAGCCGCCGCTGGTCTACTGGGCGATGGCGGTTTCCTACAAGATTTTCGGCGTGCACGACTGGTCCGCACGCCTGCCCAACGCCGTGTCGGTCATCGGCCTGAGCTGGCTGACGGCGGCGTTCGGGATGTGGGCGTTTGGCAAGCGCGCCGGCTTCTACGCGGGCTTATGCATATCCACCTGCGTCGGACTGTTTCTGTTTACGCGCATCATCATTCCGGACGCGATGCAGACCTTGACGATTGCGCTGGCGATGTGGGCGTTTCTGCGCGCGCTCGATGAGGAGGAGCGGCATCCGCGCCTCTGGGCGTTTATTTTCGCGGCCAGCATGGGAACCGGGCTGCTGCTGAAGAGCCTGATCGCCGTCGTGTTTCCGGCCGGGGCGGGACTGCTCTATCTTTTGCTGACGCGGCAATTGTTTGCCGCCCGAACCTGGCAGAGGCTTCATCTCGTCAGCGGGACATTGGTGGTGATGCTGATCGCGGCGCCGTGGCACATCCTGGCCACTTTTCGGAACCCTCCCTACTTTGCATTCACGCTGCACAGCGGCCCCGGGCAGTATCACGGATTTCTCTGGTTCTTTTTCATCAACGAGCAGCTGTTGCGCTTTCTGAACCTGCGTTACCCGCGCGATTACAACACCGTGCCGCGACTGTGGTTCTGGCTGCTGCATCTGGTCTGGCTGTTTCCCTGGAGCGTGTATTTGCCGGCGGTGGCGAAGCTTTCGTTCAAGCCCGTCGATCGCGCCGGACGAACCCGCCTGCTGGCGCTTTGCTGGACCGGCTTCGTGCTGATCTTCTTCACCTTTTCGACGACGCAGGAATACTACTCGATGCCCTGCTACCCGGCCCTGGCCTTGCTGCTGGGCTCGGCGATCGCGGCGGGAGGCGATTGGGTGCGCCGGGGAACGCGCGCGCTCACGGTGATCACCGCATGCGCGGCCGCCGCGGCGTTCACGCTGTTCTTTCTAGTGCGACATGTGGCCACGCCCGGAGATATCTCCGCGGCGCTGAGCCATCATCCCAATGCGTATTCGCTGTCGCTGGGCCACATGCTGGACCTGACGCTGGAATCATTCGCCTACCTGCGCCTGCCGCTGGCTCTGGCGGGAGTGGCATTCCTGGCGGGCGCGCTGGGGACGATGCGAGCGGCGCGCGAACGCGCATTCCTGGCCGCGGCGCTGATGATGGTTCTGTTCTTCCATGCCGCGCGCCTGGCGATGGTGGTGTTCGACCCGTTTCTGTCTTCGCGACCGCTGGCGATAGCGCTGATGCAAGCCCCGGAGGGAACGCTGATCACCCAAGACCACTACTATCCATTCTCGTCGGTCTTTTTTTATACGAATCGTACCGGGCTGCTTCTTGCGGATCGCCGGGTCAACCTGGAATACGGCTCCAATGCCCCGGGAGCACCGCGAGTTTTCATCGACGAATCGCAATTCAAGGACCTCTGGCTGGCGCCAAGCCGCTGCTATTTGGTCACCTCCCAGCCCGATCTCTCCCGCTACCAAGACTGGGTCGGGGCCACGCAGCTCCAGACGGTGGCGGCGAGCGGCGGAAAGCTCCTGTTAACCAACCACGCGCTGGAAGCTTCCGTCTTGCCGCAGAGTCCTGGAAGGAAGTGACCATATCCGCGTTGTTTTGCCATATCCCGAAGATCATACAGCTGCGTTTCCGGATGTTGGCCAGCAGTCGAAACCCTGCGATAGAGTCCTGCGCGCTTCGTCATCTTAGTTGCTTCTCCCTCATCGTAAGGTAGTTATCGATGGCGCGGCGCATGAGCGCGGCGACCGGTGCTCCAGTCTTGGCCGAGAGCTTCTCCAACGACTTCTTTTGAGCGCCATGACCCATGATGGCAGAATGATCCGCATGCTAACGATGATCGATGAATACACGCGGGAGAGTGCCTGGCGATTCGGGTGGCTCGGAAGCTTGGGGGCTACGAGGTCATCGAAGCGCTGGCGGATGCAATCCTATGGTGAGGAATTCCGGAGAACATTCGGTCCGACAACGGCCCGGAATTCGTGGCAAAGGAACTGCGGAAGTGGCTGGGAAATGTGGGGACCGGAACGTTGTACATCGAGCCGGGAAGTCCCTGGGAGAACGGCTACTGCGCAAGCTTCAACGGGAAGCTGCGGGACGAGTGCTTGAATGGGGAGACCTTGTACTCGCTGAAGAAGGCACAGATCGTGATCAAACGGTGGCGGGTAGAATACCACACCAGGCGCCCACATTCCGCGCCGGGCTATAAACCACCGGCGCCAGCGGCCTGTAGCCCCCTGATGCCACCAAACTCAATTTCACAGGCCCTAGCTGTGATGTAAACTCTCTCATTCGCCGTGGTACGAAAACTCGGGCTGGTCAATGTCCGCCACTCGGTGCGGTCGAGTCTGTTGCATCACATCCGCCTCTGGCACCAGCCGTCCTTTCCTCACACGATAGACAAGCCCGCGCCAGACAATCTTGTCCAAAAACAATCCTGCCGTCCAAATGGCAAAGTTCAGTGCGTCGCGCAGTGGCAGAAGCCATAGCCTCTCCGCCATCGTCGTGTCGCCTAGTCCCCTGACACCCGCCGTCCACGCCATACCCAACCGCAGTACAAGGTAGGCGAGTAGGTACGCCATCGCGATGTGGCGCGATGGAGCCGCGAGTGCTCCGACCATCGCCCACGGCAGCCCGTGCGTGAAAATCATCCCCACATACGCAACCGGGCGTACGTTTCTCAGTCCGATAGACCAGCGCAGCTCATGTTTCAAAAACTCATCGAGCGTTTCCCGCGGAGATACTACCCACACCGGCCTGCGCATCAATTCCACGCGATAACCATGGCGCGCGATACGGTTCCCCAGCTCGAAATCGTCCGAGTGATAGTCCACCATGGCTTCCCATCCGCCGATCTCTGTAAGGTGCTTCTTCGTCGTTGCCATCGTCCAACCGAACGCGAATTGCATCTTGCCTTCCAACCTTCGTGCGACGAGCCCACTGGCCGCTGAATCCGCGCACTCTAACTGATCCAGGTACACCGCAAGATTTGCTCCGCCGACGATGCGGCGGAACGCCGTGACTGCACCCACCTTGGGGTCCTCGAAGGGGGCTGCGACGTCCTGCAGGTAATCACTCTCGACGCGCACGTCGCTGTCAGCCATCACCACCAGGTCATATTTGGCCTCTCGCACCAACTGGCACAGGTTGTTTGTTTTTCTATTCGCCCCCAGGTGCGGCACGTTCGTGACCAGACGGATCACCCGATCTGGAAAATCGCGCTGCAGCTTCTTAATCACGGGAATCGCGGGATCGTCAGGATCCGCCACCGCGAAAACCATCTCGTATTCCGGGTAGTCGAGCCGGCAATAGCTTGCAAAATTTTCGTAGGCCTCAAGGTCCATGCCGCGCACGGGCTTGAGAATGCTTGCCGGTGGCGTGGCCTGAGGCCTTCGCGGTTTCTCCTTACGCTGCGCCCGGAAATATCCCACGACGCAATAGATCGACAGGAGGTAATACACCAGTGGAGCAACGGCGAGGATGAGTAGGATTAAGCGCAGGGCCGATGGCATGATTTCTTGTCCTCGATGCTCAGGGGATTCCGCCAGGTCGGTGCGCTGGCCAATAGCGGCCATTCCTGGCGTCTCGCAAGAGTGTTTGCATCATACATTCCTTCTTCGCATGAACCAAGGACTCAGGCGCATGTGCTGTCGCTCCGCTGGAGGCCTCGTTTGATCCCAGTCTCCCCACTTATTGAACGATACTTTGGTGAGCTGGGTGGATGGAGTGGTCACGAGCAGCTTTCCTGAGTGGCTGTCATCCGAGGGCAGATTGCCCAACCGCTCAAAGTTACAATCGTCGGCGATCTGTTTCAGCCACCTCCTCAACATAGCTTTGGTTCAGTTTTGCAGATTTGGGTCACTGCATGCGGTAGGGATGTTTTAAGAGTTGACGCGCAGTCTTAGCCCCTGGGGAATCATCTTGAGCCGCGATGACTTCCTGGTATTTCTTCACCGCTGAGTTGCGTTGTCCGAGCAAATCGTACATTTCTCCCGCACTCAGAATGGCTTTGGAAACAAGTTCGCGATCGGCGCACGGATAGCCCGAAACAGATCCGTACACTTCGAGGGCACCAGAGTAGTCCCCGTGGAGCCGGAGGGCTTCGCCTAGCTTGTAGGCCACTAGTCCGAACCGAGCCCCTGGAAACATTTCCCCCTGCTCCAAACGGAGGAGCTCTCGGTAGGATGCAATTGCTTCAGGCAGGCGCCCGGAAGTCTTGAAGAAGTCGCCTTCTGTCATTGCAAAAAAGAAATTGTGGGGATAAGAGCGGTAAAGCCCATGCATCAGCGAGATAGCCTCCGAATAATGCCGCTCGCGCGCCAGGATGAGTGCCAGAGCAATCTGGCCGTCCGCGCTGGTTTCTCCGCCGCCATCGGCCGCTTTTTCAACGTCTTCGCTTCCCTTGGATTTGTTCCCCGTAACGGGAAGCACGAAGGTTACCGCCCTCTCGGGCCAAGGGAGGCTTCCGATGGCGTAGGTATAAAGGCCAACCACAAACTTGGCATCCGTATAATCGGGCGAAAGGTGGAGAACTTCCTCGTGGTCGTCATACGATCCGAGGGCGCTGCGCAGCGCCGCAAACCAAGCCTTCTCCACCAGCGCCATATAGCTGGCACGTATAGCGCGGGTTACGCCGCGCGCATAGAGTGCGTCCACGTCATTAGGGTTGCTTATCAGGCGCCTTGCGCAAAGCTGAAGGGAACGTTCAGTCAGGTTCTTGATTCGCGCTTCCGCGTTTGGATCTACCGGGACCCTCTGCGAGTGAAAGAATCTATCGCCGAGATATAGCTCTGCATTCAGTGCCCCTTCACGGTCGAGCTCGCGGGTGAATATAGCCTGCAAAAGGTGGTTGACGGCGAAGGGGTCATCAGGATGCGCTTGGAGCGCAAGCTCACAATCGTGGATCGCAGCATCGTACTGCATGTTGTAGAAGTATCCGAAAGCATCACGCGTGAGTGTGTCGATGGGCTGAACTCGTGTCGAGGCATTCAGTGGTTTGTTATCGGTCAGCATCGATCTCGCCGTACTGACGACTCCTCTGGCGGAAAACGAGCACACGAATAGAGCAACCGAGGCAATCGAGATCGACAAACCAACGCGCCGGAATTTCAATGTGTTAACCTGCGAGCGGGAGGGAAGAACAGCAGGTCATCCCGAAATACACCTCTGGCGGTTTCTATCGCCAGGCGGCAAGATTTCTCAATCATTGAACAAACATTTGCTGGAGTTTCGAATAGGACAGGGGCCGGAAATCCGGCACCACATACTTCGCGCCGGCATCAACTAGAATGGCGGCGCGGTCAGGCTGGGCAATCCCGACGCACATCATTCCGGCAGATCTCGCGGCTCTCACACCTGAAACAGCATCTTCGAATGCCATCAACTCGGAAGGATCCACTCCCAATTGATGAGCGGCCTTGAGAAAAACGGCCGGATGGGGCTTGCCCTGTTCCACTTCGTCTCCGGTGATGACCACTCGAAAGAACTTTTTCAAATCGAGCCTATCGAGAAGAAAGTGAATCCTACTTTTGCTTCCTGAGCTGGCAATGGCTAGGGCCAGCTGCTCGTATTCGAGGTCCTCCAGGAAACCCCGCAAACCGTCTGCCGTCTGCACGTGTGCTGCTTCATCTCGAAAATATTGCTCTTTTCGGTGGCCGTATTCGACAATCTGGTCTGCTTCCAGCTCACCCATAAAGTGCCGCAGGATGTCGTCGCGCTTTCTTCCGTCTAAGACGAATTGCAGCTGTTCTTCGGAAACTCTTCTTCCCACAGAGTCAAGAAACCTCTTCCATGCGCGTGCATGCACAGGGTGGCTGTCTACGATCACTCCATCAAAATCGAAGACGGCCCCTCTAAACACGAAAACCACCTTGCTCTTGTGATGGAGAACGACCTGGCCAGATGTCTTGGGCTGCCCGGTAAGTCTCTAGCGTTCCGATATCAATGAGAAACTCCGGGATTCGATACGCCGCCATTCGACCGACAATTTGAGGCAAGACGTGAAATCCCAAATCGACCGGATAGTTGTCCGGAATGAACTTCAATAGAGCCGGCGTGGCCAACATCAATCCAGAGAAGGCTAAATTACCGACTGGTGCTTTAGGCTTTTCGACAAAATCAAAGACCACACCTCTCTCATCCACTTGAACGATGCCGCATCGCGATGGTTCCGGCACTTCATAGACACCTATCGTAGCGATCTGGCCGCGGCTGCAATGAAAAGCTAGCATTTGGTTTAGATTGGCCGTGGTGAGGACATCCGCATAAAACACCCAAAAGGACCGCTCTTTATCGACCCATTCTCGGTTGGCCAGAACCGTTCCTGCGCTGCCAAGGAGCGTGGTCTCCTCGAAAAGGCGCACCCTTAGGCTGTCTTTGTGTTCGTCAATGAACCTGCGGACGGCATCGCCGTGCGAATGAACATTGATCAACACTTCGTCGATACCGTACTGGCGACATATATCGAACCAAATCTGCAACAGGGGTGTGCCCTGAACCGGCAGAAGACACTTTGGTGTGCTGTCGGTCAGCGGTCGCAGGCGAGTCCCCAGACCGCCCGCCAAGAGGAAGGCTTTCATTCGGAGAACTCCATCTGTGAAGACGCCCGATTAACATTCACGAAGAACTCTTTGCTGACACATATTTATTGGCAAGAGCCGTGTTACCAACCGGAGCGAAGGTCCAGCGCATCCCGCCGTTTTCATCGCCATCAATGAAAGGGTCGTCGGCGACAACTTGGGCACCCTGGAAGTCAAATTCAAAACCCGTCTCCTGGGCGCCCAGCGCAACCAAGGACTCACGCACGTTCTGCTGGTACCCCTGCTGGCAAAACAGAAGAAGGAATCCGCCTCCTCCCGCTCCCGTGATCTTGCCTCCCACGGCTCCGTTCCGAAGTGCGGCTTCATACATCTCATTGATGTGACTATTGGAGATCTTTGAAGAAAGCTGCTTCTTGATCTCCCAGCCTTCGTGAAGCAAAAGACCAAACTGCCTTAGTTCTCCGGCCAACAGAGCGGCCTTCATCGGTTCCGCCAGTTTTCGAATTTCGTGCAAGTATTCGATTGTCCCGCCGTCAGTCTTTCGCGTGGACTCTTCTTGTTCCTGAAGAATCGTCCAGGAGTGATGCGATGCGCCGGTGAAAAACAGCAGCAGGCTCGACTGCAGCTCCCGGACAAGGTCGGGCTGGAGATTCAAGGGCTCGACGTGAGTCGTGCCGTCCTGATGGAATGAAATGAAATTCAAGCCACCAAACGCAGAGGCGTATTCGTCCTGCTTGCCAACAGGCCGGCCCAAAACATTGCGGGCAATGTGGAAGGCTCGCTCGGCGAGCTCATATTTCGAAAGAGAGATGTGATTATAGGCTGCAAGCACCTTTGTCAGATTGACGCAAACGCTCGCGGAAGAGCCGAGCCCCGTCCCCGGAGGAATCTCAGAAGCAAGAAAAAGGTTCACCGAGACCTCGCACCCAAACTCTTTGAGTACTGCAAGAGGAATTTCTAAAGCATTGCCGCGAATGTCCATTCGCGCAATGTTTTGCCAAGTTTCCATCGTGCGAAGGTCCGCGGAAATGATTTGTATTTTCCCGTCGCCCCTCTTCTGAAGCACGGTATAGAAATGTTTGTTGATGGCTGCGCTGAGGACAGCACCGCCGAATCTTTCGTAATAGGAAGGAAGATCCGTGCCACCGCCTCCGAAGCTGATCCGCACAGGGCTACGAACGATTAACATCGGCCACCTCCCTGCCCACGAAATCGTTCGACGTGCTGACCAGACTGGCGGCTTGAGATGGGACGGGCTCCCGGCTCAAACCTCTAAAGAGCAAAGTCCATACCGTCTGCAACATAAGGCTGAGGTCCAGAAGTAGGGACCAGTTGAAGATGTACTGCAAATCAAAACGTGCTTTGTCCTCCGAGGAATGCTGATCCCGAAGCCCGTGGACCTGAGCAAGACCCGTGACGCCGGCATGAACCTTCAATCGCTGCCGCTGCCACTCTGAGTAATATTTGACCCTCTCGGGCGCCTCGGGTCGCGGACCAACCAGGGACATATCACCGCTCAGCACGTTCCACAGCTGGGGCAGTTCCGTCAGGCTCCATCTGATCAACAGCCTCTCGTAGCGCTCCGGACTGGTTGGGTGACGCTCCACGTTTAGCCGATACATCCGGAAAGGAATTCCGTCCTTGCCGCAACGGAGTTCAGTCCGCAATGCCCTACCCTTTCTGCTGTACACGACAAAAGCAGCGACTGCCAGTATCGGCGATACCAAGAACAGAATTCCCAAGCTCACTACAAAGTCCATGATTCGCTTAAGCGCAAAGTTTATGGCGGGCGGATGTCGCTCCTGCAGCGAGAGTAGTGGAAGGCCATCGATCTCTACTAATTCCGCCTTTGACAGATACAGGTCGTACCACTGCGGAACCAGATACACCTGGATCGCTGCCTCTCGACATCTGGAAATCAGTTTCCGGATCTCTGCGCCGTTGGGCTGCGACATCGCGATAATGAGCTTCTGGACCTTTTGCTGCACCAGGAGTTCTAAGACCTGCAGAGTCTTAACCGAGGTGAAGGGTGCCTCAAGTGAGCTAGCGAATCCGTTGAATGCCTCCGATTCGCTAGGGAATAGGAATCCGACGATTTGAAATGGAAGTTCGGGGTGTGAAGCAATCTTACTGGCAAGCTCTCTAGCTACTGGCCCGTGTCCAAGAATGACACAGCGATAATCCGCCATGTTCCTCAGCTTGGAGGTAGCCAGAAAGCGCGCTATACAACGTAAGCCAACAAGCCCAAGAAAGAAGAAAAACGCGAAGTAAAGCAGAACGAGCCGGGAATAGTAATGTCCGGTGAGGAAACCGAAGGCCAACAGAACGATCATAAAAAGCGAGATGGCCACGATGAGCTGAGAGAACATTGCAAAGAGATGCCAGCCACCTTTGAAGCCGTCCAGGCTCATGCCAAAGTAAAGAAGAGTCCACACTACTACGGCAGCGAGGATCATCAGAGAGTACGTCTGAAAATGTACGGTGAAATAGGCCGTTTCTTTCATACCCGCATATCGCAGGTAGATGCTGAGACCCAAAGCCCCGAGCATCCATAACAAATCGGCAGTCAGTATCCAGTAGGAAATGGTTTTACTTTTCATTTTCGAGTCGAAACAAACTCACAATTCTTCTGGAGCGCAGCCAAGACTTCCCAGTTCAGCTTTCCACGAAAACCAACCCTCAACTGGGTCGGAAATCCCGGTCTGTCAGACTTAGTTAAAAGAATCGATTGCCGCTGAACCTATTGCGTGCGGCGGAGCCTTGCCTCGGCTTTCTGGACGCTTCGTTCCCGGTCTATCCTGGGCAAGACGCCGTCATCGTGCGACGCGACATTCGGGTGTAGACAATCCGAAAAAGCGAATGAGCTATCGCAAGATGCAAGTCCTCGATGACTTGCATGTTATTGGAAGGGACGATTACGCAGAGGTCACACAGGGACTTCATTGCCCCGCCGTGGAAACCCGAGATGCCAACCGTCGTCGCCCCCGCCTCTCGCGCGACTTGCAGAGCATTCAGAACATTTGTGGAGTTGCCGCTTCCGCTTATGGCAAACGCAACATCGTGCGGCTGGACGAAATTCCTTAGTTGTTCCGAAAAGACGTCTTCATAACTGCAGTCGTTTGCCCAAGCTGTCAAAGTAGGCAGATTGTCGGTAAGAGAGAGGACGCGGAACCTCTTCCCTCCATTA
The DNA here is from genome assembly GCA_020072765.1 of Terriglobia bacterium. Lineage (GTDB taxonomy): Bacteria > Acidobacteriota > Terriglobia > Acidiferrales > UBA7541 > Palsa-295. Next base: position 5,107 of record JAIQGD010000023.1, on the reverse strand, counting down.
CAGTAAGCTGTGCCTTTTCCGAGATCACAAGCAAAATGGGACGCGAGCGCGGCGCTTCCCCCATTCCCGCACAGGTACACCGTTCGCCCGGCGTCATAAGCTCTCACGAGGGTATCAGCGATTTGGTCGATACCATCCTTGGGAAGACTAACCATAACGCGCTGTAATTCCTCAAAATACTGCTTGGCGTCCAAAATCTCTATGCCGTCATTCATGCATTCCCCCAAAGTGTGCAATTAGAGTTCCTAAGACTCTCTCAGGCCGTTCTAACAATGAGGCTCCAATCTGGGTTCTAAGCAAGATGGAGAAAGCGCGGGACTGGCGATTTCGAAATCGCCCAACGGACGTTTTTGTAGTTGATTTACGACGTAACTTAGGGGCGTGCGACGAGCTTGCTACACTGTGTCTGTTCCCACTCCCAGGCACCCGCTATGATTTCGTCCAAGTCTGAGTGTTTTGGCGCCCAACAAAATTCATCCATTAGTTTCTTGGGGCTCGCACACAACACGGAGGGATCTCCAGGTCGACGCTGCCCGGCGCGCACATGGATTTTCTGTTTTGTAATGCTTTCCGCAGCCTGGCAAATCTCCTTTACAGAATGACTTCTGCCGGTGCCGATGTTGTAGGCGTGGAATCCAGACCCATCCATTTTTTGCAGGGCAAGTAGGTGGGCCTCGGCGATGTCAACGACGTGGACATAGTCGCGCAAGCAGGTGCCGTCTGGTGTGGGGTAATCGGTCCCGTGTATCTCGAAAATCGGACGGCGTCCCGACGCGGTTTGCAGGAGAAGAGGGATGATATGCGTTTCGGGCTCATGGCGTTCGCCCCAGTCCGAAGCGCCTCCGCAGGCGTTGAAATAACGGAACGCCACTACGCTCCAGCCATAGGCCGCGGCATACCACTGAAGAATTCGTTCGAAAACCAGCTTGCTCTCGCCGTAGGAATTGATCGGATCTTTACTGTGATCCTCGGGGATCGGAACAATGGTCGGCGTACCGTACACGGCAGCGGTCGAGGAAAACACGACTTTTCGAATGCCGTGCGATCTCAGAGTCTCTAACATCGCGATACCACGCGCAACGTTTACATCGAAAAACACTCCTGGATTCATGACGGATTCAGGGATCAGAGCTTTTGCAGCAAAATGGAACACGGCATCAATCTCACTTGTCGACAGGATTGCCGCCAGGGAGTCGCTATCGCCGATATCAATGCGATGGAGTGACACACCTGACGGCACTGCCTCGGCATGTCCGGTCGACAGATCATCAACAACGGTGACTCTGTAGCCCTTCTCCAAGAGTTGCCGACAGCAAGCGGAGCCGATGTACCCTGCACCACCAGTAACTAGGATCGACGTCATCAGTAGGCACCTTCTCTTTTCAGAACCGCATAAGGAGTCTTGAAAAGAATCTTCAAATCCATCGCGAGACTCCAATTGTTGATGTAGTGCAGATCCATCTTCACGCGTTCGTCATAACCGACTTTTTGCCTTCCATTTACCTGCCAATACCCTGTAAGCCCAGGTTTGACAGTGAGCAGCAGTTCTTTGTGCGAGCCGTATTTTTCAAGTTCCGGCGGCGAAATCATTCTCGGGCCCACAAGACTCATCTGGCCTTTCAACACGTTGAACAACTGCGGCAACTCGTCCAGACTGAGCTTTCTGAGCGCACTCCCGACTGTTGTCACCCGGGGGTCGTGCTTAAGTTTGAAGTTGCGCTCAAATTCCTGTTTCAAGACTGGATCCGCAGCCAGGATGGCATCGGCGTTCTGCCGCATGCTGCGAAACTTGTAAGCATCGAATTCACCGTTTTCCCCGACCACCCGCCTTCGATAGAAAACCGGCCATCCATCTTCAAGCGCCACAAGCAGACACAACAGGACGAAAAGAGGCGAGAGGAGAAGAAGGAGGATCGCGGCGCCAAAAAGGTCCAATGCACGCTTTAGGACCAATTGTTTTCTCTCATTCGTAATTTCAGCGAGTTCTTGACCGGCGAGAGTGTGTCGGGACATTTTGAAGGCACAGAAGCGTTCAGAATCCGCCAACGACCTCAGATCGCATTCTGCGTGAAACACGCCAACGCTGATATCCATTCGATGTCAACGGATTGCAGTTTCAAGCCAAGCGAAGAACCCTGAAAGTGGGGAGCTTATAAGAGATGGACCCGGCCATCATCGCCACCATTCTTTCTCGCCGAATCCCTTAAAGTAAGAACTCACGGGCAAAAGGGAGAAGCACTCCCCGATTGCAGCACAGATCAAGATCCGCAAAGTTGTCGATATGCTGCCAGACAGTTATCCACTGCAGCGCCGCCCCAGGAGAACATTGTCTCGACCCGCTCCTTGGCGTTTTGGCCCAGCCTGGCCCGTAGTTGCGGGTCTTGGAGTAATTTCTCCAGTTCACGTCCGAAATTCGCTTCGTCCCCTGGAGGGGCCAAGATGCCGCTCACGCCGTCAACGATGTAATCGCTATTCTGACCGATCGCAGTCGTTACGATCGCTTTCCCCATCGACATGTAGTCCACGATGCGGGCCGAGCATTTGGCCCGATAAATCGGAGTGTCGGGAAAGGGGAATGCAGCAACGTCCGACGCGGCAACCAATTGGAGGAATTGTTCGTAGGGGAGTCGCGGGAAAAATCGCACGATAACTCCTTCTCGTCGCGCGAAAAAGTCCTTTACATCTGAGAGCTGGGGGCCATCTCCTACGAACACTATCGTTGCTCCGACTCGGCGCGCGGCGTGCTCGGCGGTCCGGCAAAAGAACATGATGTCGTCTGCCGGATCAAAATGTCCTCCGTAGAAAATCGCTGCTCCGTCGGGAAGTCCGAATGATTTTTTCGCCCCGTCTCTCGTCGCGGAAGGCGCAGACCCAGCTGCCATATCTGTCTTCCGGGAGGCACCACAATTAGGAATGTAAAACACTCCGTTGGACGAGGCCCGCAGTTCAACTGCACGGCGCTCCAGAACCCGACTTGCGGCTGTCACTACCGGCACGCGCCGGATCAGCCATTTCTCCTGGCGGTCTATGTATTCCTTGACGATCCACGGATAGGCCTTGACATCGTTCCATCCTCCCCAGCCTTCCCAATCGTCACAATCCAGAACAAGACTGCGGAATCCCTTCATCGACAATAATGAACAGGCTGCCCCAGCGTATCCTTTCGGCTTGAATGCGTGAACCACGTCGGCTGAATAACGCTCCACGGCATTGCACAGCCTCCTAACAAGCACTGGCGCCTGACTCAAGCTTGAAACTCGGCCCACTTGCACGTTCACGATACGGACCCCTTCCAATACTTCCTCTTTGCTCGAATCATTGGGGTTGTCGTAAGGAACCAGAAATATTGTGACCTGGTGTCCCCTCTTCACCAACTCCGCTGCTAGAGGGAAAGCCCGCGCTCGTACCGTACCCTTCGGCTCCCACGCGAAACCACATATAAACGCAATGCGCATCTTGCTAGCTTCTCGCACGCATGGCATTCACCGATGATGGAACGGCGGAAGGCTCCTCTTGAACTTGTTCCAACAATTCTGCTAGCCGGGGTCCCCAGGTTTGCAGCGAGTAGCGCGCCTCCACAGTTTTGCGTCCCTGTTCGGCGAATCGCCTACGAAGCTCTGCATCAGTAACCAGACGGTCCAACGCTTCAAACCATTCCTCCGAAGTTCGCGCCCAGAGTCCGTTCGCATTGTTCTGGACAAGCTCAGTCGCCATGCCCACCGGCGAAGTCACCGTGGGGATGCCTAGTGCCATGTACTGAATAGCCTTAAACGCGCACTTCCCGCGCGTCCAGTCATTGTCCGGCATGGGCATGATCCCGATATTGAAGGTTCGCAGATCCTCGATCTCCGAAGCCAACGAGAAAGGCAGCGATTCACAATTTGGCAAATTCAATTTTCGTCGTGAATGACCGTAAAGTCGGAATCGGATCTTGCCTGGATGCGCTTCGCTGAGCCGGCGTAATGCGGGCTCGATTTCCAAAAGGTACGGGCTGGTGGAGCGGCTGCCCATCCAACCGATTGTGAGCACGTCGCTTGAGGGACGCGATGGCCGATAAGCATACTGGTCCAGGTCAACGACCGTCGGGATGATGCTGACGTGCGAATTGAACTGCAGCGCGTGCTCCGCTAAGGTTCGGTTGCCGGCAATAACGTGGGCGCATTCTCGCAACATTTCGTTTACACCGGGACCGTACTTGAGCTTGTAGATCCAGGGATATTTCGTGGCGGCCGTGTTTCGGTGGCCAATGTGAATGGCGTCGTCAAAATCGAAGATCACTTTGGCGTGCCGGCGAATGACCATCTTTTCGAGTGCCGGCCACGGAAAGGGGAAAATCCCGCGATGCACTATCACGACATCATACTGCGAGATCTCCGCCAAGTGGAGCATCCGGCGCACGTAGCAGAACGGCGTATAAAGAAGCTTAGGCGCGAGCCGTTCCGCCTGGATGGCTCGATGGAGCGCGCGAGTGGCAAATGGGCGCACCGTACAAGCATATCCGGCACGTTCCAGGTAAGGCAGAAACTGATAGATCCGGTAGCGCTCGCTCGCGCTCTGAATCGGACTTGGCGTTATGAAGAGGAGTTTTTTCATCTTCCGAACTGAGTTGCCACTCGCTACCTCATGTCCACCGCCAGTGCCCCGTAACTACAATAAGACAATAGGCTTTCTGGCCGGATCTATTGCGCGACCGAATGCCTCCAGACTCTCAAACCTTCGGCGAATGCTTTTTCGCGCAGGAAGAATCCAGATAGGTCAATTTCTCGGAAAATCAGTTTTAGGACGAGAAAAATCTGAAAGGCGGGAAGATAGTACAGTCCACGCCAAAGCCCGAGATGCTTCAGCATGAAATAGATCTGGTTGCGCGTGCGGTATCTTACGCTGAAGTCGGATTCCGGCCCGCCCGTGAGACTGCTCGCTTTGTGGAGCAGTCTAGCGGAGGGGAGGTAGAAAAGTCTTAAGCCTGCTCGCTTTGCACGGTAGCAGAAATCCGTATCATCGAGGTAAACGAAATAGCGGCTGTCCATAAGTCCGATGCGCGCGAAGACCTCTTTTCGAACCAACAAGCAGCAGGCCGGGGCGTGATCGACGACCCGCGCCGCATCGA
>JAIQGD010000022.1 GCA_020072765.1 Terriglobia bacterium | reverse complement strand
ATCAGTTCGGGGTGTCGCTTGCGGTTCAGAAACAGCGCCCAGAAGGCGTAAATCGAAAGCAGCCAGCTCCAGAACAGCAGCGAGCCTTCCTGCCCGGACCACAGAGCGGCAAATTTGTAGAAAGGCGGCAGGGCTCGGTTGCTGTGCGAGGCCACATAGGCCAGCGAAAAATTGTCGGTGAAAAAGAAATACTCGAGGACGCCTACGCCGAGTGTGACCAGGCCGAAGACGGCCATGCCGGCGTGGTGCGCGCTTTTAGTGAGCAGCGGACGCTGGGTGAAAATGCCCGCAAGTCCGGCAAGGAAGGCGTACCCGGCGGCCACCAGCGCCAGGAGCAGTGCGAATGAACCCAAAATGTCCACGAAGCCTCCTTACCGATCTCCTAGCAGAGCGGTGATAGAACCCGCCGGCTCTGCCTCGGAGGCTGAACCTCGATGCTTCCTAACCGCCGTTGTTGCTTTGGCCGGGCTGCGCCGGAGCGCCGGGCGTAGAGCCGGGCGCGGCCTCGTATTTGGAGGCGCATTTCGCTTGTACCAGTTCGGCGGTGAAGTGGCCGTCGGGCATCAAACGGCCCTCCACGAGTGCCTGCGCGCCATCGCGGAATGTGTCGGGCAGAGGGTCGCGGCCGGTGTAGCTCACGGCCAGCGTCTTACCCTGCTCTTCGAGCACGAAATCCACGCGGCCGCTGGGATGCGAAATCGAGCCGGCGCGGACATTGCCGGAAACGCGCATGCGCTGGTGAAGCGCGGAGCCCTGCAGCCCCGTAAAGTTCGGAGATCGTGTGGTAGTAGGTATGGCTCTGGGTGAAGCCGACGTAGGCGAGGACCAGAAGCGTGGCCACGATGAGGCCCGATCCAATCATGAACTTCGCGCTGGCTTTCATAGGCCTGCCCCCCTGGTGGAGCTGTGATCCAATGAAAAATTTTAGCACAGCCGCTGAACACCGCCGAAAGTATCTTTGACGCGCGCCGGGAGAGTCGCGGGCCAGCGCACCACGGGCGTAACGAATGGGAGTGTTGCGGACACGGAGAGCGAAAAGCGGCGGCAGAGCGACGGGCTGTGTTAGGGTTGCCGCAAAGGCTCGATTTCGATTCGGTTGCGCCCCTGGTTTTTGGCCCGGTACAGGGCGCGATCCGCCCGGCTCACCAGATCGCTGAACGCGGGAGCCCGCCCGCCACGAAAGCCCACCGCGCCGAAGCTGGCCGTCAGCGTCACGTCGGAACCCCCGAACGAAAAGTGCTCCGCCGCAAACCGCGCGCGAATGCGCTCGGCCACCACGGGCACGCCCCGGGGATCGGCGTAGGTGACGATGTGGAGGAACTCCTCGCCCCCAATGCGGCCGGAGATGTCGGACGACCGGGTGTGCTCTTTGAGGATTTGGGAGAATCTCTTAAGCACAACGTCTCCCGCATCGTGCCCGTAAGTGTCATTCACCCGCTTGAAATTATCCAAATCGATCAGCACCACCCAGAACGAGAAGCCGTGGCGGGCGGCCGCGCTGATCTCGCGTTCCGCCCAGCTTTCGATGGCGCGGCGGTTGGGCAAGCCCGTCAGGGCATCGGTCAACGCCAGTTCTTCCAGGAGACGATTCTTGGCCTGGAGTTCGCGTTGCAATTCGACCAGTCTCCGGCCTACCTGGACGCGCGCCAACAGCTCCTCGGGGTGGAAGGGTTTGGTGATGTAGTCGTCGGCTCCAGCGGCCAGTCCCTTCACGATGTTGTCCTTTTCGGCGATGCTGGTCACCATGATGATGTAGGTGTAGGAGGACTGCGCCTCGCGGATTTGCCGGCACAACTCCACCCCGGTCACATCCGGCATCAGACAATCGGTGATGACCAGGGAAGGCTGCTCGCGCTGAAAGATTTCCAGGGCCTCTTGGCCGTTCGTCGCGAGGTGCACGGAGCAGGGCTCCTGAGAGAGGGCCTGTTCGAAGAGTTTCCGCTGCACCGGTGAGTCGTCCACAACCAATACGTGGAAATCGCTCATCGAGTCTTCACGGAAGCCGGGCCATCGCAGGGATTCTGCCGCGCACGGGACGGGGCGAGCTTACTCATGGCTCGCGATGCCGGAGCCGTTGGTTCCCTGGGTTTTGGAGGATGCGGTGCTGGCGATGGGGCCGAGCTTGGCGCGCAAACAGCCCCGCAACTCGGGAGACAGATCGGTGATGCTCATGCCCTCGGAGACCATGAATTTGCAGCTCAGGATGGTGCGCGGGGCATCCTCGTCGGGGAGCTGGCAGCTGACGCGGCAATACTGGCATTCCTGGTTCCAGCAAAAGCGGCCGTAAGGGACCGTTTCCGGGCTGATGAACTGGAACGCGCGCAGCACGGAATTCCTGTCCGGGACGAGAAACGGCTTTCCCAGGATGGTGATTTCCACGAGCCGCTCATGCGGCCGAAAAGCTCCATTGGTTGTTGGACGCGTCTTGGTGTCCGGCAAGAGGGTCGTTTCTCCTTCCGATGAAGCTAAAGCAGGACGAAGCAAGGCGCAACGGGAACCGGGCTAATCCGTGCCCAATAGTCTAATGGCAGGCGGCCAACGGTGGCGGTAAGGCAAAGGATGCCACGGAGCGGAAAAGGGACTGGACCGCGGGTGGCGCGGACCGCGCGTCAGGCGAAGAACTGGCCCATGCGGCGGAACTTTTCGTAGCGCTGGTCGACCAACTGCCGGGGAGACAATCGAGAAAGTTCCTCGAGAGCACGGGCGAGGACCGGCTCGAGGAGCTTCGCGGCCGCCGCATGGTCGCCATGGGCGCCGCCCTCGGGTTCGGGAACAATTTCGTCGATGATCTTCATCTCCAGCAGATCGGTGGCGGTGATCTTCAGCGCCTGCGCCGCCGTTTCCGCCTTGGTGGCGTCGCGCCACATGATGGAAGCGCAGCCTTCGGGGGAGATGACCGAGTAGACGGAGTTCTCCAGCATGAAGACGCGGTCGCCCACGGCGATGGCCAGCGCGCCGCCCGAACCCCCTTCGCCGGTGATGGTGATGAGAATGGGCACGGGCAGCCGCGACATTTCCCGGAGATTGCGGGCGATGGCTTCGGCCTGGCCGCGCTCTTCGGCGTCGACGCCGGGATAAGCGCCGGGCGTATCCACGAACACCATCACCGGCCGCGCGAATTTCGCGGCGAGTTGCATCGCGCGAAGGGCCTTGCGATAACCTTCCGGCTTGGCCTGGCCGAAATTTCGGGCCACGCGCTGCCGGGTATCGCGCCCCTTCTGGCTTCCGATCAGGATGACGGGCTGCCCGCGGAACCAGGCCATGCCGGTCAGCAGCGCCGGGTCGTCGGCGAAATTGCGGTCGCCGTGGATCTCGCTGAAGTTCTTGAAGAGAAGACGGATGAAGTCTTCCGTGTAGGGCCGCTGCGGATGGCGAGCCAGCTGGATGCGCTGCCAGGGGCTGATGTGCAGATAGAAATCGCGTTTGAGTTCGGCGACTTCGTTGCGGATCCGCTCGATGTCGAGGGCGGTCGCGTCGGAGGGATCGGTCAGACTGCTGAGGGCCGCGATATCGCGTTCGAGCGCGGCGATTTCCAGCTCGCGCAGCTGTTCCCGGTCCGAGCGTCCGGCGGGAGGCGCGGGGCTGGACGGTTCCTGTGGGTCGGCAACAGCCGATTGTTGGCGCGCCTTGGCGCGCTCGCGCATGCGGCGGAGGCGCTCGCGCGCCAGTCTGCGTCTTTCGGATGCGTCGGTCACTGGACCACCGCCACGGAGTCGCTGCCGCAGATTTCGCGGACGCGCTCCAGAAGTTCCCGATCCGCCTGGACCGCGCTGGATGCTTCCAGCGTGGCCTCGGTGCCGTCGTTATTCACGAGTTCGAAGGAGACCCGGCAGCGGCCCGGCCGGCTGGAAAACAGTTCCTGGAGACGATCGAGCGCGCCCCGATCGATGGCCGCCAGTTCCATGCGCACGCGCAACAGGCTCGGCGAGCCGTTGGCGGCGCGGCCGGCCGCCTGACCGGCCACCTGATCGAGCAGGCGCGCGTCGGAGACAATCACGCGCGTGCCGACGTCTTCCACGGCGACGCGGCCCTTCACCAGCAACGGCGTCGCTGGCTTGAGGACGGATTCGAGCTTTTGAAACGCCTCGGGAAACACTAGGACCTCGCTCACGCCCGTGCGGTCCTGCAACGTCAGGATGGCCCAGCGCGCGCCGCGGCGCGAGCGCATGGAGCGCGACTGCACGATGATCCCGGCCACGACGATCTCCTCGCCATTGCGGCGACTCTCCAGCGTCGAGAGTTCAACCGCTTTGAGGTCCTGCAGGCGCCCCGCATATTTATCCAGCGGAGGCCCGGAGATGTAAAAGCCGAGGGTGGCGTACTCGGCGGCGAGCAACTCGTGCTCCGGCCATTCCTCCACATCGGGCAGGGTTTCCGAGGGCGCCGGGGGCGCCGCGCCGCCGCCGAACAACCCGTGCTGGCCGCTTTCCCGGGCGCGCTGCAGTTTTTGCGCGCGCTCGATGGTGCGGTCCAGCGCGGCGGCCATCTGGGCGCGGCGGGCGCCCAGCCCATCCAGAGCCCCGGCGCGCACCAGGCTTTCGAGGACGCGCTTGTTGAGCAGCCGCGATTCCACCGATTCGCAGAACTGGAAGAAGTTGGTGAAGCGGCCGAGCGTGTCGCGGGCCTGCAGAATTCCTTTGACGGTATTTTCGCCGACGTTCTTGATGGCCGCGAGGCCGAAACGAATGTCGTTGCCCACGGGGGTGAAATTCATTTCGCTGGAGTTGACGTCGGGCGGCAGCACGGTGATGCCCATGCCGCGCGACTCGTGGATGTACTTGACCACCTTCTCCGTGTTGCCGGTTTCCGACGTGAGCATGGCGGCCATGAATTCCACCGGGTAGTGCGTTTTGAGCCAGGCCGTCTGGTAGGCCAGCAGCGCGTAAGCACAGGAGTGCGACTTGTTGAAGCCGTAGCCGGCGAACTCGGCCATGAGGTCGAAGATTTTCTCGGCTTTTTTCGGCGGCACCTTGCGCGCGCGGCATCCGGTGAGGAACTTCTCGCGCTGGGCGGCCATCTCCTCGGGCTTCTTCTTGCCCATGGCGCGGCGCAGCAGGTCCGCATCGCCGAGCGAGAAGCCCGCCAGGCGGTTGGCGATCTGCATCACCTGTTCCTGGAACACGATCACGCCCCAGGTGCCGGAGAGAATCTCCTCGAGTTCGGGCAGATCGTAGGCGACTTTCTTTTTTCCGTGCTTGCGCGCGATGAAGTCGTCAATCATGCCGCCCTGGATGGGGCCGGGACGATACAGGGCGTTGAGAGCGGTCAGATCCTCCAGGCGCGTGGGCTGATAGCGCTTCAGGATGTCGCGCATGCCGTGGGATTCAAACTGGAAGATGCCGGAGGTGTCGCCGCGCGCGAACAGCGCGTAGGTGGCGGTGTCGTCCAGCGGCAGGGTCGAAAGACTGACCTCAGCGCCGCGATTCTGGCGGATCATGCGCACGGCGTCGTCCAGAACGGTGAGCGTCGTCAGGCCGAGGAAGTCCATCTTCAGCAGGCCGATGCGCTCCAGCGCGTTCATGTCGTACTGCGTCGTGATTTCATCCTTGTTGGACTTGTACAGCGGGACGATGTCGGTGAGCGGGCGCGGGGAGATGACCACGCCGGCGGCGTGCGTGGAGGCGTGGCGCGCCAGGCCCTCCAGCCGCAGCGCCACTTCGACGAGTTCCTTCACGCGCGGATCCGACTTGCGCAGCGCTTCGAGCTGGGGAGCCTGCTTGAGAGCCTCCTCGAGTTCGATGTTGAGCGTGGCGGGAACCATCTTCGCGATTTTGTCCACTTCGCCGTAGGGCATGTCCAGGGCGCGGCCGGCGTCCTTGAGGACGGCCTTGGCGGCCATGGTGCCGAAGGTGATGATTTGCGCGACGCTGGTTTCGCCGTAGGTCTGCCGGACGTATTCGATCACTTCCTCGCGGCGCCGCATGCAGAAGTCGATGTCGATATCGGGCATGGAAATGCGCTCGGGATTCAGGAAGCGCTCGAACAGCAGGTCGTATTGCAGCGGGTCCACGTCGGTAATGCGGAGCGCGTAGCTGACCAGGCTTCCCGCCGCCGAGCCGCGGCCCGGCCCCACCGGGATGCCCTGCGCCCGGGCGTAGCGGATGAAATCCCAGACGATGAGGAAGTAACCGGCGAAGCGCATTTTCCCGATCATCTGGATTTCAGACGAGAGGCGGCGTTCGTAGTCGGCCAGGGAATGGCGCAGGCGGCCCTCCTGGGCCAGGCGTTCCAGTTGCGGCGCCAGCGACGCGAAACCCTCGCGCACGGCCTTCTCGAAGTACGAGTCGGTGGTGTAGCCCGCGGGAACCTTGAATTCCGGGAAGGGATTGCTGACGCGCTGGATCTTCACGTTGCAGCGGCTGGCGATGGCCACGGTGCGGGCCAGCGCCTCGGGCAGCTCGCCGAACACCTGGGCCATTTCCTCGGCCGTCTTGAAATAGAACTGGTCGGTGGCGAATTTCATCCGCGAGGAGTCGCTCATCGTCTTGCCGGTCTGAATGCACAGCAGGACTTCCTGGGCGTGCGCGTCGGAGCGCGTGAGATAGTGGCAATCGTTGGTGGCCACCAGGGGAATGCCGGTGTCGCGGGAGAGGCGGACCAGATCGCGATTGACGCGGGTTTCCACTTCGAGGCCCTGGTCCTGCACCTCGAGGAAGAAATTGTCTTGGCCGAAGATGTCCTGCAGGCGGCCGGCGTTGGCCCGCGCCTGGTCGTATTTTTCGGAGAGCAGGGCGTCGGCCACCTCGCCGCGCAGGCAGGCCGACAGCGCGATCAAGCCCTTGCTGTGCCGGGCGAGCAATTCGTGATCCACGCGGGGCTTGTAATAGAAGCCGTCGAGGAAGCCGGTGGAAACCAGCTTGATCAGGTTCTGGTAGCCCTCGTCGCTTTCGCACAGGAGCACGAGATGATTGGAGCGCTCGGCGTCGGCGCCGCGATTCTTGTGGTTGTCGGGCGCCACGTAGACTTCGCAGCCGATGATGGGCTTCACGCCATGGGCGGTGGCCTGATGGTAGAAGTTGGCGGCGGCAAACAGGTTGCCGTGGTCGGTCACCGCGACGGCGGGCATCCCGCGGCGCGCGGCCTCCGCGGTCAACTCGCCGATCTCGCAGGCGCCGTCGAGCAGAGAGTAGTCCGTGTGCAGATGCAGATGAACGAAGTTTGATCCCGCCGTGGAAGCCATGCGAAGATCATTCTAAACCAGCCGGGCCGAATCGCATATCCAAACCTGTTCCGGCTGGAAGAGGGCGCGCCCGGAGCGGGCGGCCGAGTAAGTGCGGAAGGGGACGGGGCGCGAAACCTCAGAGGCCCAGACAGGTTTCTGGACAGGGGCTAGAAGCTCTCGGATTCCTGCGTGAAGGTGAAGCCGGGCAACTCGGCGCCGGCGGCCGTCTTGACTACCTTGATGCGCAGGGGCGCCTCTTGCTCGGCTCCCGCCTTGCGCAAGACGGCGTAGCTGGTGAGCGCCTCGCTGTAGAGCTTCGTGACGAGATAGGAATCGCCGGTGTCGCTCTTCTTCCAAACTTGGCCGAGAAGAATTTTTTTGGCGGGCACAATACGAATGTAGACACAATTCGGAAGCGCGTCAAGACGGCGCTGCGGGGCCGTCGCGCGGAACATAACACGCCGCCGGAGTGGTCAGCCGCCCAGGTGTTGTGGCATCGTATAATCGCCAGGGTGCTTTGATGCCAGCCGACCGAAAAATCGCCGTGGTCCTGTTCCAGTTGGGCGGCCCGGACACGCAGGCCGCCGTCGAACCGTTTCTCTACAACCTGTTTCGCGATCCGGACATCATCAATTTCCCCGGTTCCTTTCTGGCCCGCCGGCCGCTGGCGAAGCTGATCTCGACGACGCGCGCGAAAGTGGCGCGCCAGAATTACGCCGAGATCGGCGGCGGCTCTCCGATCCGGCGTCTGACCGAGCAGCAGGCGCGGGCGCTGGAACAGGAACTGGCGCCGCATCTGGCGGCGCGCGCCGTGGTGGCCATGCGCTACTGGCATCCGGATACGCAGGAGGCCATCGCCGAGCTGGAAAGCGCTCCGTTTGAGGAGCTCGTTCTCCTGCCGCTGTACCCGCACTATTCGTTCGCGACAACCCGCAGCAGCCTCAAGGAGTGGAACCGGCTCTACAAGCCCCGCGTCCCGGTGCATCTCATCGATCATTTTTTCGACCACCCGGACTACATCGCCGCGCTGGTCGAGCGCATCGACGGCGTGCTGCGCCAGCTTCGGAATCCGGAGGAAGTGCAGTTGGTGTTCAGCGCGCACGGTTTGCCGCAGGTGCTGGTCGAGAAGGGCGATCCGTATCCGCGGCAGATCGAGGAGACGGTGCGCTTCGTGCGCGAACTCGGCGCCTGGCCCAATCCGCATGTCGTGTGCTTCCAGAGCAAGGTGGGGCCGCAGAAGTGGCTGCAGCCTTCGCTGATCGGGACGATTGACCGGCTGGGGCGCGAAGGCGTCCGGCGCATGCTGGTGATTCCTATTTCGTTTCTCACCGAGCACATCGAGACGCTGCATGAAATCGACATCGTCGGGCGCGCGCAGGCTCAGGCGCTGGGCGTGACGGAGTTTTACATGATGCCCGCGCTCAACGATTCGCCGCTGCTGATTCGCGCCCTGGCCGATCTGGTCCTGCGCGCCATCGGCATGCGCGACGGCGTGGCTTCCCGCGCCACCTAGCCGCTCGTAAGCCGGTGTAGGGGCGCTGCTTGCTGCGCCCTGCCCGGCTGCAAGATTTACGAGCTATTTCCGGGACACCACACTAGAGGATGCTGGATTCTCTCTCCGTACCTATCTGTGCTCATCGGCGCCGGCAGCGCCTTCCCGCGCAGCAGGCCCATGGTATAAAGAAATGGTTGTCGCCCCCGGAGCAGTTTCGGCTCATCGCGTGAAGGCCTATGGAATTTTCGCTTACCGACGAACAACAACAGCTCCGCCGCACCGTCCGTGAATTTGCCGAGGGCGAGGTGGCCCCGCACGTCATGGAATGGGACGAGGCCTCCCGTTTCCCGACCGAACTCATTCCCAAACTGGCCGCAATGGGATTTCTGGGCGTCATCTTCCCGGAGAAGTACGGCGGCGCGGGACTCGGCTATATGGAGTACGCGATCATCATCGAAGAGCTCGCGCGCGTGGATGGTTCGATCGGCATCACCGTGGCGGCGCACAATTCGCTGTGCACCAATCACATTTATAAATTCGGGAGCGAGGAACAGAAGCGGAAATACGTCGTCCCGCTGGCGCAGGGGCAAAAGCTCGGCTGCTGGTCGCTGACCGAGCCGGAAGCGGGCTCCGACGCCGGGGGCACGCGCACCGTGGCGGTGAAACAGGAAGGGCTCCCAGGTCCCCGGCAAGGGGAGCCTGGGAGATCAGTCGGCGGGTGGGTGCTCAACGGGTCGAAGACGTTCACCACCAACGGCCACCATGCCGGCGTTTGCGTGGCCATGGCGGTGACCGACGCGGCGAAGAAGCACCACGGCATCTCGGCCTTGATCGTCGAGAAGGGAACTCCCGGCTTCCGCCCCGGCAAGAAGGAGAACAAGCTGGGCTTGCGCGCCAGCGATACGAGTGAAGTCGTGTTCAGCGATTGCCGGGTCCCGAATGAAAACCTGCTGGGGCGCGAGGGCGAGGGCTTCGTCAACAGCCTCCAGATTCTGGATGGCGGGCGCATCTCGATTGCCGCGCTCGGCCTCGGCATGGCCCAAGGCGCGTACGAGTGCGCCAAGGGATACTCCAAACAGCGGAAGCAGTTCGGCAAGGCCATCGCGGAGTTTCAGGCCATCCAGTTCAAGCTGGCCGACATGGCCACGCAGATCGACGCCGCGCGCCTGCTGACCTACCGGGCCGCATGGCTGGCCGACCGCGCGATTGCCGAAGGCGACCACCAGGGCCGCTTCACGCGCGAGGCCAGCATGGCCAAGCTCTATGCCGGTGAAGTGGCCGTGCGCGTGGCCAACGAAGCGGTGCAGATCCTGGGCGGCTACGGCTTCATCAAGGATTATCCCGCGGAAAAGTATTATCGCGACGTCAAGATCTGCACCATCGGCGAAGGCACCAGCGAAATGCAGCGCCTCGTCATCGCCCGCCAGCTCCTTGGAAAATAGCCAGCAAATTCCTCGCCCTCTCCGCGGCCTCTGTGCGTTCCCTGTGTCCTCTGTGTTTAGTGCGGCATGTGACGATATGCACCGGGAGCGCCGGGGCGGCTGTGGCGAAGCCCCCACCCTGTTCTTCTCTTTGAACTTTCAAGCCTCAACTGCTAACTTTCAGTCTGCTTATCTGCGTTCATCCGTGTTCATCTGTGGTTGCAACAGCCTTTGGAATTGTGCGAGGAGAGCGCCATGAAACTGGGAGAGATTGCCGAGAAGCTGGGCTGCCAACTCGAGGGCGACGCGAGCGTTGACATCAAGGGCGTGGCCGGGATCGAGGAGGCGCAGGCGGGCGAGCTGACGTTTTTCACCAACCGCAAATACCGTCCCGCGCTGGAGACGACGCGCGCCTCGGCGATCCTGGTGGCGCGCGACGAAGGGCCGCTGCGGGTCGCCGCGCTGCGCTCGGCGAATCCGTACCTGGATTTCGCCCGCGCCATCGAGATGTTCCATCCGGCGCCGCACTACGCGCCGGGCGTCCATCCGACGGCGGTGGTGGCGAAATCCGCCAACATCGGCGCGGGAGCGCACATCGGTCCTTATTGCTACGTCGATGAGGATGTCGAGATCGGGCGAGGCGCGGTGCTGCACAGCTTTGTTTCCATATACCACGGC
The DNA here is from genome assembly GCA_020072765.1 of Terriglobia bacterium. Lineage (GTDB taxonomy): Bacteria > Acidobacteriota > Terriglobia > Acidiferrales > UBA7541 > Palsa-295. The sequence continues at coordinate 41,214 of JAIQGD010000022.1, read as the reverse complement.
GCGCGCATTGGCGACGATTTCTTCGCCCACGCGCACGCCTGCGTCCGCGAGCACTGCCGGATCGGGAACCGCGTGCTGCTGCAGAACGGCGTGGTGGTCGGCAGCGACGGCTTTGGCTTCGCGCGGCAGGAAAATGGCCACTGGTACAAGATGCGCCAGGCGGGCATCACCGTCATTGCAGATGACGTCGAGATTCAGGCGCACAGCGCAGTCGACCGCGCCACCGTGGGAGAAACCCGCATCGGCCGCGGCACTAAGATCGACAACCTCGTGCAGGTGGGCCACGGCTGCGACGTGGGCGAAGACACGCTGCTGTGCGGCCACACGGGTCTTGCCGGAAGCACGCGCGTCGGCAACCGCTGCATTCTCGCGGGCCGCGTCGGCACCGCCGGGCACTTGACCATCGGCGACGGCGCCATCCTGACGGCGCAAAGCGGCGTGCCCAACGACGTTCCCGCCGGCGCAATGTACTCCGGCTACCCCGCGATGGATAGCCTGGCGTGGCGCAAGTCGGTGGCAGTGTTCAATCGGCTTCCCGAATTGCAAAAGGAGTTGAGGGAATTGCGCGCGGAGGTTGCGCGCCTGCGAGGGGCGTCGGCGTAGAACTCGCCGCGTGGGGGAACTCGTCAGACGGTGCGCGCGGAGGTAGATGCCGAGCCGGTGGTGGCGCGGCGGGCGCGAACGCGCAGCACCTTGCGCTGGTTGGCTTCCAGGACTTCGAAGCGCAGGCCATCGAATTCCAGCACCTCGCCGGTGCGCGGGACATGCCCGGCGACGTCGTTGAGAAGGCCGGCGACGGTGGTGGCACTGGTGCGTTGGAGAGCGGTCTCGGGCGGCAGCCCGAAGATTTCTCCGATTTTGTCCACCGGAAGGCTCCCGCGCAGCACCAGCGAGCCGCCGCTCTCCCGCACCACGTCCGGGGCGGGCCGGCGGTCCTCCTCGCCGATTTCCCCCACAATCTCCTCGACCAGATCCTCGACGGTGACCACGCCGGCCAGCAATCCGTATTCATCAATGACGATGGCCATCTGCTGATTCTTCTCCTGCATTTCCTTCAGGAGCTCCGAGCCGAATTTGGTGTCGGGGACGAACAGCGCCGGGCGCACCAACTCGCGCACGGTGCGGTGCGCGGCGTCGCGGTCGGGGACTTCCAACATGTCGCGCGCCATCACCAGGCCGACGATATCGTCGAGCGCTTTTTCATAGACCGGCAAGCGGGAGAAGCGGGTTTCGACGACGCGCCGGCGAAGTTCCTCGAGGGTGGCATTGGCCGGGATGGCCACCACGTCGGGACGCGGCGTCATCACGTCGCGCACGCGCTTGTCGCCGAATTCGACGACGTGTTCGATCAGCCGGGCCTCGTCCTGCTCGATGATGCCTTCCTCGGTGGCGGCGTCGACCAGGGCTTCGATGGCCTGCTGCTCGGCCACCGGCGCGCCGGGCTCCTCCTCCGAGACGTGGAGCACGGACACCAGAATCTCGAGCACCGCCTGGACGGGCCAGATCAGCCAGACCAGCAGCCGCACGGCCGGCACCAGCGGCGCCAGCCAGTATCCGCGCGTTCCCGCCAGGAGCACGACGGGCAGAAACTGCATGGCGATCACCACTTCGGCGCCGAGGAAGAACACCACCTCGACGACCGCCTGCCAGGTGCCGGGCACGAAGAAGAGCACTCCCCCGGCAGTCAGCGCGGCGACGAACACCAGCCACAGGCGCGCCAGCAGGCTGAAGGCCAGCGCCGCGCGGGTGCGATCCATCTTGAAGCGGGGCTCGATCTCCGCTTCGAAGATTTCCAGATGCTGGTGAACGCGCCCTGTCGAGACGCGGCCGATCTCCCGGTACACGCGGTCGAGATAGGAGGCGACCACCAGTCCGGCGGTCAGGCCGAGGATGACGATAGTGTAGAGAAAAATGGGCATGGATTATGCCAGTCCGAGCGTCCGGCGAAGCCGCTGCTCGCGCCGGTCCATCTGGCCTGTGTCGGTCTCGTGATCGTATCCCATCAGGTGCAGCATGCCATGAAGGAGCAGGATGCGCATCTCATCATTAAAACTGCGGCCAAAGCGCCGGGCGTTGCGACGGGCGACGGCGGGCGCGATGGCAATATCGCCCAAATAGGAAGCGGAAGACGGACGGCCTTGCCGCTGTCGCTTGCCGGCGCGCTTCCGCCGCCGCAACTGCTGCGTCTCCGCCGGAAACGATAGCACATCGGTGGGGCCTGGCTTGGCGCGATAGGCGCTATTCCAGCGGGCCATCTGGGCGTCGGTGACCAAGCACACGGTCAACGATCCCGCCGGCAAGCGCAGGGCGCGGCGCGCGCGGGAGAGGAATCTCCCGAGGAGTCCCATCGAAACCGCAACGCGGCGCTGTTGATTCAGGATCATGAGACCGGCGACGGCAATCCCCGGCACGGCCCACCGCGTGAGGCCGGGCGCAGCAGGGCCATGGCAGACCTACTTGCCGCGAGACTTCTTGGCCGGGCGGGCCTTATGTTTGGATGCCGTTCCCTTCGCCGCGGGCTTGCCCGGGGCCTTCGCCGGGGCGGGGGCATGTGCCGGAGCCGCTTCCGCGTGCGCGGGCTTCTCGCGGTGTTTCAAGGCGGCCGCCACGGACTCATCTGCCGCGCCCTCTTTCTTCTTGTGCGGCTTTTCGACCTTCTTCACGGGCTCTTCCTTGATGCCGGCGAGCTGGCGCAACGCCTTGGTGCGATCCTCGGGGGCGCGCGCCTTGCCGCGGAGCTGGAGCTCAAAGAGCTGCTCGAGAATCTTGTCGAACTTCGGCCCGCGCGGGATGCCGAGGGCGTCGAGTTCGCCGGCGGGCAGAGCCAGGCGCATCGGCCGCCACTTCTGCATGTAATTCCGCACTTTGGCCAGGGCGCGCGGATGAGGCATCTCCACCTCGATGAACGCGAGCACTTCGGGAGGCACCGAAGCGATGTAGGAGTACGCGTCGCGCGGGGTGCTGGTCGCCTTTCCCTTGAGCGCCTTCAGGACTTTCTGGGCTTCCGGAATCAGATGCGCGATGGCGTCCATTTCGGCGGCGCGGAACTCCAGGTGGCGGAGGGTGGCCAGCGCCTCGCGGGATGTCAGGCGGCCCAGCACGTAGTGGGTGACCGCCGCGTGGGGACGCACGCGGATTCCACCGGCCAGGAAATTGGCGCGCACGCGCGCCAGTTTGTTCAGGCTTTCGTAGTCCGGCTTGCGGCGCTGCAACTGCGGGTGAATCGTGGCCAGCAATCCGCGCGCCTCCCATTGTTTGAGAACGGGCACGGGATTGTCCTCGCGGGACAGCGCGCGGACCTCCTGGCCGGCTTCGGCGCCTTCGATGCGTTCCACCAACCCGCGTTCCATGGCCAGGTCAAACCATTCCTGGGTGCGCGACTCCATCTTGAAACCCATGCGGGCGCAGTACCGCAGAATGCGGAGGAGCCGGACGGGCTGGTTGGTAAACGAATGGATGGAAAGCGTGCGCACTTCCTGGCGTTCCAGATCGGCCAGGCCGTTGGTGGGATCGAGCAGCAATCCGCGCGACTGCACGTTGAGGGAGATGGCGATGGCGTTGATGGAGAAGTCGCGGCGCCGGAGGTCCTCCATGATGCTGGAGAAACGAGTCTCGGGCTTGGCGCCGGGCCGGTCGTAGACGTCGTCGCGCGCCGCCGAGATCGAGCCGTCGGCGTCGCCGGCGAAGATGATTTCGTAATGGCGCAGCCGCTCGCTTTCCCACACGATGCGCGCGCCGCCTTTCTCCAACTCGCGGACAACGCGGGCCGGTTGGCCCTCCACGGTGAAATCCAGGTCGCGGATGGGCTGGCCGGAAATCAGGTCGCGGACCGCGCCGCCGGTCAGATACACGTTCAGATCTTCCGAACGCGCCAGCTCCTGCACTCTCTCCAGCGCGGCGCGCTGCTCGGGGGAGAGCCTGCTTTCCAGCAAGAACATGTAATCGGGCATGAAGTGGTGCGCCTCCTGACAGAGTCCCGCGAAGTAGTTCAGGCGCGCGGGTGATGCGCCTTATACGTTTGCTTCAATCGTTCCTCGACGACGTGCGTATAAATCTGCGTTGTGGAGATATCGGAATGGCCCAGCATCAGTTGCACGGAGCGCAGATCGGCGCCGCGGTCCAGCAGGTGCGTGGCAAAGCTGTGGCGCAGCATGTGCGGCGTCAGGCCCCGGCGGAGCCCCGCCTTGCGCCCGTAGGCGGCCAGAGCCTTCCAGAACGTGATGCGGTCGATCTTCCGGCCCCGCTGGTTCAAAAACAGATACGGCGGCGAAGGGTGGCGCAACAGTTTGGGTCGCCCCGTCCGGAGATAGTGCCGCACCGCTTCCAGCGCCTGCCGGCCCACGGGCACCAGCCGCTCCTTGTTGCCCTTGCCGATGCAGCGGAGGCAGCCCGCGTCGGTCTCCATGTCGGAGACCCGCAGGCCGCACAGCTCGGAAACGCGCAGGCCGCAGGAATAGAGCAGTTCGATCATGGCTTTGTCGCGCGCGCCGACCGGCGTGCTCATATCGGGCTGGCGGAGCAGGCGGTCCACCTCCTCCACGCTGAGGAACTCGGGGAGGCTTTGGCGGAAGCGCGGTGATTCCACGGTGGCCGCCGGGTCGTCCTCGATGTAGCCCTCCAGGATGGCGAAGCGGAAAAAATTGCGGATGGTGACCAGATGGCGCGCCACCGAACGGCTGTCCAGCCCTTTGTGGTAGAGCGAGGCCAGGAAGTCGACGATGTGGCTCCGTTGCACGTCCTTCATCCCCAGGTGGTGTTCGGCGGCGAAGGCGGCGAACTTGGAGATGTCGCGGCGGTAGGCCATGATGGTGTTCTCCGACAGCCCCTTTTCGACCCGCAAGCAGTTTAGGAATGTGCGAATTTGCGCTTCCACGTGGTTATCCTTGGCCGAGCGGTTTCTCCGCACGCCGCAACAGGAGAAACAATTCCGACAGCGCTTCGCAATGCAGCAGCCGCGCCAGTCCGAAATAGACCGCGACGGCCGCCAAAATCATGGCGGCCAGCAGGCCCGCCTGCGGGAGCAGATGGCCCGCGGCCGCGAAAGGCCACAGCCGCAGTCCCGCGAACGCCACCGCGGCCATGGCCGCGGCGCACACCAGCATCTTGCCCAGAGGGCCGATCCAGGCCCGCCCGCCCAGGCACCCGTAGCGCCTGCGGAACAGAAAAAAAAGCAGGCCGAAATTGAAGTAGGCCGCCAGCGAGCTCGCCAGAGCCGGACCTCCGTTGGAAAGTACCCGAAAAAAGAAAAGGAGGAAGAGCGCGTTGAGCGCGATATTCATGCCCAGCGCCCAGAGTCCGGCGCGCGCCGGCGTCGCGGTGTCCTGCGCCGAGTAGTACATCGGCGTGATCAGCTTGATGGCCGCAAAGGCGGGCAAGCCCAGCGAATAGTAGAGCAGCGCATGCGCGGTCAGCGCCGTGGACCCGGCGGCGAATTGGCCGTGCTGAAACAACACCTGAATGATGGGACCCCGCAGCAGGATCAGTCCCGCGGCCGCCGGGATGGTGATGAACGAAACGATGCGCAGCGCGAAACCGAACGTGCGCTTCATCTCGTCCCACTGGCCACCCGCCATCTGCAGGGACATCGTAGGCAGCAGGGCCGTCGACAAGGCGATGGCGTAGCTGCCGAGCACCAGTTGCATCACCCGGTCGGCCACGTAGAGCGACGTGACGCTGCCGGAGGGCAGGCGCGGGGAGAAGGCAAAAATCGTGTCCACGAACATGTTGATCTGGTAGACGCCCATCCCGAAAAACGCCGGTCCCATCAGCCGCCCCACCGTGCGGACTCCCGGATCGGATACGGAGAACTCGGGCAGGAAACTCATCCCGCGCCGCCAGAGCGCCGGAACCTGCAGGGCCAGTTGGATAGCGCCGCCGGCCAGCACGCCGATGGCGAGCGCGGTCGCCGGTGTGCGGTAGGCTTCGGGAATCCAGCGCAGGATCGGCCGGTAGACCAAGCCAAATGAAGATGCGATCAGCGCCAGGTTGAAAAAAACGGGAGCGGCGGCGGGCAGGGCAAACACGCGAAAGCTGTGCAGGATGGCGGTCGCCAGGGCGCCCAGTCCGACGAAAAGGACGACCGGGAAAATGATCCGGTTCAGATACACGGCCATCTCCCGCGGCGCGGAGTTGCCCGAGAGCATCGTGACCACGTGAACCACTTCGCGCGAGAACACCACGCCCAGCACGGCCAGCACGCTCAGGACAACGGCGAGATTCCAAAATACCTTCTGCGCGAAGGCCCAGGCGTCGGGCAGCGGCTTGTGGTGGAGGTAGCCGGCGAAGACGGGGATGAACGAGGCCCCCAGCGATCCTTCTCCCGTCATCCGGCGTATCAAACTCGGAATGCGAAAGGCGAGAATGAAGGCATCGGCCGCGGGCGATGTCCCGAGGAGAAGGGTGATCCGCTGATCGCGTAAGTATCCGCAAATCCGGCTTATGATGGTGACCAGCGCTACAACCGAGGCCGATCGTAGGAGCTGTCCTTTGATGGTCAATCGGCAGTGGCTCCAGCGCTAACCCTTTGAACAACAAGGAGTTGACAAAAATCGGCGTAACGATAACATAATCTGGACCTAAATAGCAACCACCGATCCAGAGACAGGTCTGGGTACCGTGAAAAATCGTACTGCTGCTACAACGCACAAAAAAGTCGTCGTGGTTTCTGTTGATGGGACGCCCATCCAGGGATATCTAAATCCCGCCACGTTGGGGCAGTCCGAGGTGGTCGACGTGCTGACCTCGGAAGGGGAACACCGCGCCCTCGATCTGCGCGCGATCAAGTCCATCTATTTCGTCCGGGAGTTCGAGGAAGGCTTTGAGTTGGAGCGCAAGACGTTTCTCAGCCGGCCGAAACTGGACGGGCTGTGGGTGCGGCTGCGCTTCCGGGACGAGGACGTGATGGAGGGCATTGTTGCAAATAATCTGCTGGATCTGCTGGATACCGGCGTGCAGCTCACCCCGCCCGACCTGCACGGCAACGTGCAGCGCATGTTCATTCCCCGGTCGGCCCTGGCCGAGATGAAGGTGCTGGGAGTGGTGGGAGGTGCTCGGCGCTCGCCGCGCGCCACGCGCGAGCTGCGCCATGTGGTGGAAGCCCAGTCGAAGCTCTTTAGCGAGTAAGCTGTTCCGTCGTACGTCCTGGTGGCGTGGTTCCTCTCCGTTTTCAGCATTTTCCCGGAAAAGACAAATTGGCTCTTTACGCGGCTCCGCTGTATTCTATATTGGACGGCAGGACGGAGCCAATGCTGCAGCTTCATTTACAGCCGGAGAGCCACATTCCCCTCTACATTCAGCTGCGCGACCAGCTGCGCGCGCTGGTGCATTCCGGCGAACTGCGCGGCGGCGACCGCATTCCCGCCAGCCGCGAGCTGGCTGGACATCTGGGCGTTCACCGCACCACCGTGGCCAATGCGTACGCGGAACTGGAATCGGAAGGGCTGATTCGCGGCCACGTGGGGCGTGGCACGTTCATTTGCGATATGCCGGCCCGGCAATTTTCTCCGCCGCCGCGTCCCAATGGCCACGGAGGCTCGATTCGCTGGGAGGCTCTGTTTGCCGATGAGCGCGGCGACGAAGGGTTGAGCCGCCTGATGCCCGAAATCCCGCCTGGCGCCATCGCCTTCACGGCCGCGCGGCCTTCCGGAGAATTTTTCCCCGTCGAGGAATTCCGCCGGTGCTCCAACGCGGTTCTGCGGCGCGAGGGCCGGCAGATTCTGCAACTTGGTTCGAGCGACGGCTACGACCGGCTGAAGAGCGGGATCGTCGATCTGCTGCGAGGCGAGGGCGTGAACGTCGGCGCCGGGCAGATCATGATCACCCACGGATGCCAGCAGGCCATTGACCTGATTACCAAGGCGTTTCTGCGTCCCGGTGACGCCGTGGCGCTGGAAGACCCGGCCTATCCCGGCGCGATTGCGGTCTTGGCCGGAGCGCGCGTCCGGGCGCTTTCGGTGACGGTGGAAACCGACGCGGCTCGCACCGGGCGTCTGGGACTCGATCTGGACATGCTGGAAACGGTGCTCCTGCAGAACCGGGTGAAGTTCATTTTTGTCACGCCCGACTTTCATAATCCCACCGGCACGGCCATGCCGGTCGCCAACCGTCGGCGCTTGTTGGAATTGGCCGCGCGGTATCAGGTGCCGGTGGTCGAGGACGGCATCTACGCCCGCCTGCGCCTGCGCGGGAACGGACTGCCGTCGCTCAAGGCGCTGGATAGCGCCGGGCACGTGATCCAGATCGACAGCTTCTCGAAAATCGCGTTTCCAGGGCTGCGCGTGGGCTGGTGCATCGGTCCGGAGGCGGTGATCGAGCGGCTGCGGCTGCTCAAGCAGTCCACCGACATCCATTCCGACCAGTTGGCGCAAGCGGCCATGGCCGAGTTCGTCGAGCGCGGCCATCTGGCGCGGCACGTGGCCAAGATGAAGCAGGTTTATCGGCGCCGCCTCGAAGCCATGGAAGAGGCGCTCGACAAACACATGCCCGACGGGGCCACCTGGACGCGTCCGGAGGGCGGGATGTCGCTGTGGGTGAGTCTGTCACCGGGCTTCGATGCCGGAGAACTGCTGATTCACGCGCGCGAACGCGGTATCCTGTTTGTTCCGGGCCGCTACTTTTATTTGCAGCACCCGCAGCCCAACACGTTGCGGCTTGGGTTCGCCAGCCTGGACGAGGCGCGCATCGCGCGGGGGATCCAGACGCTGGCCGAGGTGGTGAAGAGCGAACTGCGCAAGCGGCAGCGCGGCGTCCGGGAAGAATCGCAGGCGCGCGTGGCGCTGATTTGAGGGCGGTGCCGCCGGCCCTGGCGGGAGCATCCCAGGGAAAGGTTGCGAAATGCTGATCAAGCCCAACCCGGCGAATCCTTGCTTTGCGTGCGGCGGCGCCAATGCGCGCGGCATGCAGCTCACGTTCGAGCAGGACGATGCCGCGCGGCGCATCCGCGGGGCCTTTCGCATCGGCGGCGAATACGAGGGCGGGTCGGGCTTCGTGCACGGCGGCATCATCGCCACGCTTCTCGACGAAGTGATGGCCAAGGTGAGCCGCTTTGTCCAGGACAGCGCGGTGACCGCTGAACTTACCGTCGAGTACTGCAAGCCGGTTCCCGTGGAGGAAGATTTGATCGTCGAGGGCTGGGAAGTATCCAGGAAGGGACGCAGCCTGTACCGGGAAGGCGAAATTCGCGACACTTCCGGGGCGCTGCTGGCTCGCGGGCGCGGGCATTTCATCATGGTCGATCCGGAGCGCTTTAAGTCCGCGGGCGCCGGAGATGGGAAATAGAGAAGCAGGAAACGAAAAGGGTTCGTACGATGCCGGCAACGCCGGCACAAAAAAGGGAATCGAAAGGGGAGCAATTCATGGAGCTGATGAACAATAACCTCTGGCGCGTGAAGGTGGGGCTGGCGGAGATGCTCAAGGGCGGCGTCATCATGGACGTCACCAACGCCGAGCAGGCCAAAATCGCCGAAGACGCCGGCGCGTGCGCGGTGATGGCGCTGGAGCGCGTGCCCTCCGATATCCGCAAGGAGGGAGGCGTGGCGCGCATGGCGGCGCCGCGCGTGATTCGCGAGATCATGGACGTGGTGTCGATCCCGGTGATGGCCAAGGTGCGCATCGGCCATTTTGCCGAGGCCCAGGTGCTGGAAGCCCTCGAAGTGGACTACATCGACGAGAGCGAAGTGCTGACGCCGGCCGACGAGGAGCACCACGTGTGGAAGCACGGTTTTAAGGTGCCGTTCGTCTGCGGCGCGCGGAATCTGGGCGAGGCGCTGCGGCGCATTGCCGAAGGCGCGGCCATGGTTCGCACCAAAGGCGAAGCCGGCTCGGGGAACATCGTCGAGGCCGTGCGCCACATGCGGGCCATCGTGGGTCAGATGAAGCGTCTGACCCGGCTGGGCGAAGAAGAGTTGGTGCATGAGGCCAAGGAGCTCGGCGCTCCGTTCGAACTGGTCGCCTGGGTGGCGAAGAACGGCAAGCTGCCCGTGCCGAATTTTTCGGCGGGCGGCATCGCCACACCGGCGGATGCGGCGCTCGTGATGCAGTTGGGCGCGGAGGCCGTGTTCGTGGGCTCGGGCATTTTCAAGTCGAGCGATCCGGCGCAGCGCGCGCGGGCCATCGTCCAGGCCACCACGCATTACCACGACGCGAAAGTGGTTCTGGCAGCCTCCGAGGAACTGGGCGAGGCCATGAAGGGCCTGGACGTCCGCCAGATCGACGAGAAGGACCTGCTGCAGACGCGCGGGTGGTGAGGGAGAGCCGTAACTCGTGACTCGTGATTCGTGAGTCGTGAGCGGTTTGCAATCATGAAAATCGGGGTTCTTGCGATACAGGGTGATTATGAGGCGCACGCCCGGATGCTCGACCGTCTGGGCGTGGCGCACCGTTACGTTCGCCGGCCCGGCGATCTCGATGGCCTGGCGGGCATCATCCTGCCGGGCGGGGAAAGCACCACGCACCTCAAGGTGATGACCGAAGAAGGCCTGTTCGGCGCGCTCCAGCAGTTTGCCGCCAACGGCGGCGCGTTTTTCGGCACCTGCGCCGGAGCCATTCTTCTCGCGCGCGAGGTGCACGGCCCGGCGCAAGCCTCGCTCGGGCTCCTCGATATTTCCATCCGGCGCAATGCCTACGGCCGCCAACTCGCCAGCGACGTGCACACCGGCGCGACGAAGCTCCGGCCCGAGCCTCTGGAGATGGTTTTCATCCGCGCGCCGATTATTGAATCGGTGGGGGAGGGCATCGAGGTCCTCGCCGAAGAAGGCGGCCATGCGGTGCTCGTCCGCCAGGGGCGCATCCTGGCGGCGACATTCCATCCGGAATTGAGCGACGACCCCGCGGTCCACGAGCATTTCCTCAAACTGGCGGCGCAGTGATAGACTGCGCCGTCATCCATGAGCACCCCTGGCGTTCCATCCGGCGCCGCTGACGCGCCCCTGCGAAATGCCGCGCGCGCGCGAAGGCGGCGCGTCGCTTGGCTCGTTTCCTTTTTCCTCGTGGTGCTGGCGGGAATCGCGGCCGATCTACTGCGCTACGATCTGCGCAGCTACGCGGTCCTCAGCCGCCTGCTCGATGAAAAGTCCGCCGGCCCGCTGCTGTGGTACGAAACGCACCCCGTGACCGTGGAAGAACTTCAGATACCCACCGGCAACGCTTCGGTGCGCGCCCGGCTCTACCTTCCCGTTGGAGTCGCGCACCCGCCCGGAGTGGTGGCCGTGCACGGGATTCACCGGCTGGGTGTGGACGAGCCGCGGCTGGTGAGTTTCGCGCGCGCCGTGGCGGGCGCCGGCTTTGCCGTGCTGACCCCCGAGATGAGCGCGCTGGCGGATTACCACGTCGACGCCGCCTCGGTCACCACCATCGGCGATTCCGCTATTTGGCTGGACCGGCGGCTGGGCGGCAGGCCCGTCACCATGACGGGGGTGAGTTTTGCGGGCGGACTCGCGCTGCTAGCGGCGGCCAATCCGCGCTACGCGCCGCACATCCGCGCGCTGGTGCTGATGGGTTCCTACGAAGATCTGGCGCGCGTCTCGCGCTTTCTGGCCACCAGCCAGGAGGAGCTGCCCGACGGGCGATCGGTTCCGTTTCCCGCGCACGATTACGGGGCGTCGGTGTTCGTCTACGCGCATCTGCAGCAGTTTTTTTCGGCCGCGGATCTTCCCGTGGCCCGGCAGGCGCTACGCTACTGGCTTTGGGAGCAGCCCGAGAAGGCGCGGGAGCTGTTCGGGCAGTTGAGTCCGAAAGGCCGCGCCACGCTGGAAGCGTTGTGCGAGCGCCGCATCGAGGCCGTGCGGCCGAGACTGTTGCAGGCGATTAAGGCGGACCGGGCGGAACTGGCGGCCGCGTCGCCGCACGGGCAGGTGGCGAATCTGCGGGTGCCCGTTTTCATCCTGCACGGGTCGGACGACAACGTGATCCCGGCGTCCGAAAGCCTCTGGCTGGCTAAGGAGATTCCGCGCGCGCAGGTGCGCGCCATGCTGATCACCAGCGCGTTCTCCCACGTGGACCCCAACCGCAGGGCCGGATGGTACGAGCAGGTCCGCCTGGTCCGGTTTCTCGGCGCCGTGCTGCGCGCCGCCGACGCGCCCTAGCTAGTCGTAGTATTCGGAGCCGAGGTGGGTGATCAGGTCCTCGCCCATCATCCAGCGCAGGGTGTTCTTGAGCTTCATCGACTGGATGAAGAGGTCGTGCTCGGGATACAGCTCCCGGGCGCACATGGGCGATTTGAAATAGAAGCTGAGCCATTCCTGGATGCCGCGCATGCCGGCGCGCTTGGCCAGGTCGAGGAATAGCGCGAGATCGAGGACGATGGGCGCGGCCAGGATCGAGTCGCGGCACAGGAAATCGACCTTGATCTGCATCGGGTAGCCGAGCCAGCCGAAGATGTCGATGTTGTCCCAGCCCTCTTTGTTGTCTCCGCGCGGCGGGTAGTAGTTGATGCGCACCTTGTGGTGGATCTTCCCGTAAAGCTGCGGATACATTTTCGGCTGCAGGATGTATTCGAGCACGCCGAGCTTCGATTCTTCCTTGGTCTTGAACGAGCCGGGATCGTCGAGCACCTCGCCGTCGCGGTTGCCCAGGATGTTGGTGGAAAACCAGCCGTTCATGCCGAGCATGCGCGCCTTGAATCCCGGCGCGAGGATCGTCTTCAGCAGCGTCTGGCCGGTCTTGAAATCTTTTCCGACCACGGGCACGCCGCGCTCCTTGGCAAATTCCTCGAGCGCGGGAATGTCCACGGTGAGATTCGGCGCGCCATTGGCGAACGGCACTTCTTCGCTGATGGCGGCGTAGGCATAGAGCATCGAAGGCGCAATGGCGGGATGGTTCGTCTGCATGGCCTTCTCAAACGATTGCAGGTCGGCGTGGACGGGATCCGGTTTCAGGAACACTTCGGTCGAGCCGCACCACACCATCACCACCCGGTTGAGCTTGTTTTTCTTCTTGAAGTTGCGGATGTCTTCGCGAATCTGCTCGGCGAGATCGAATTTCGTCTTGCCCTTCTTGACGTTGGTGCCGTGGAGTTTCTTGACGTAGTTCTGGTCGAAGGCCGCCTTCATCGGCTTGATGTTCTTCAGAAACTTCGCCACCTTGTCGATGTCCTTGGAGTCGAGTACGCCGGCCTTGGTGGCCGCCTCGTAGGCGTTGTCCGGGAAAACGTCCCAGCCGCCGAAGACGAGATCGCCCAAGCGCGCCAGGCGCACGAAATCCTTGATCTTGGGGCTGCGCCCTTCGGTGCGCTTGCCCAGGCGAATCGTGCCCATCTGCGTGAGCGAGCCGACGGGAGCGGCTTCGCCCTTCCGTACCAGCTCCACCCCCGCCATAAACGTTGTGCTGACGGCGCCCATCCCGGGCGTTAGTATTCCCAGCTTCCCCTTCGGCGCAGCAATGCTTACCGGCCTGTCCATTCAGTTCCCCCTGGTTGGTTCGAAGAATTCCGCGCCGCCTGCTTGCCCGAAAACCCCCGCAGGGGCCTCGCCGGCACGTCTGTGCGCTCGCCTAGCCTGGCGCGATGCGCCGAATCAATCGAATTACAGCATAATGCTGCATCGCGCGGCCTTTTGCAAATCCATTCCGGCTTATCTCCCTCGCAGAGGTGTCCGATTCCGCGGGGAAGCACGGAATGCTGCCGGTGGAAGTAGCCTGCTTCAGGCCGGCGCGCAAGTGACCCCGGATTGATTTCTCGCGGCTCTTGAGTATCATGGCCCGCATCGACATTTGCAGAAGGAGCACACATGACGGCACCGCTGACCATCCTCGCGCACTTTCGGGCCAAGCCCGGCCAGGAAGCTCGGGCGCGCGAAGTCTTGCAGGCGTTGCTTGCGCCGACGCGCGCCGAGGCGGGGTGCATCAATTACGACCTGCACCAGTCGCTGGACGATCCCGCCGCGTTTGTGTTTTACGAGAACTGGGAGAGCGCCGCGCACCTGGAAGTACACGCCCGCTCGGCGCACATCCGGGCGTTGCAGGCGGTGGAGCCGGAGGTGTTCACGGCCCCGGCGGACATTTCCCGCTGGGCGGCCGTCCGCTGAATATCAAGGAGCAGCAGCGTCACATGGCAGATGCTGCATAATCGCAGGGCAGCCGGACGAGGGATGTCGCGCAGATGATCTCGGCAACAGAAGCACTCGAACGCTTGCGAGAGGGGAACCGCCGCTTCCGATTGGGCGTTCAGAGCGGCGACCTCACGAGCCAGACGCGCCGTAACCAGTTGGCGTCAGGTCAGGAGCCGTTTGCCAGCATTCTCGGTTGCTCCGACTCGCGGGTACCGGCAGAGATCATCTTCGACCAAAACTTGGGCGACCTCTTTGTCATCCGCGTTGCCGGAAATATCGTCGCTCCTTCTCAAATCGGCAGCGTCGAGTTCGCCGCGGCGCGGTTCGGTACGCGGCTGGTGGTCGTTCTGGGCCATTCCCAGTGCGGTGCTGTTCTGGCCACCCTGGAAGAAATCCAGCAGCCGACGGAAAACCAATCGCGGAACCTGCGTTCGATCGTTGACCGCGTTCGGCCATCCGTGGAAGCCTTGCTGGCGACGGAGCTCAGGCACGACCCGGATGCACTGGTGCGGCAGGCTGTTCGGGCCAACATCCGTGCCTCCGCGAACCATCTGCGACACGGATCCGAAGTCCTCGAGCAGATGATCCGGAGAGAGGGACTCCTCGTCGTAGGGGCTGAGTATTCGCTGGAGACTGGGGCCGTGGATTTCTTCGATGGTGTGCCGGAAGCCGGCTAACAGCGGGTCGCCGCGGACGGGCTACGTCGAGGACGGCGGAAGGAAAATGGTGCCGAGGCATGGAATCGCGCCCAGTGTTTCGCGTTCGAATTCCGATTGCGGCGTAGCGGGCACACCATAGGTACAGTGGCGACCTGTTCATTCTAAAGTTTGGAATGAGGCGCGGCACCCGAGTCGAAAGGTTCTTGCTCGAAGGGGTTCCAGCTATGAGCGCCGGACGAAGTGTGGCCAGCCGCTTCCAGGAATGCCACGACCTTGCCTGGCAACGCCTCTAGGACGGGCGCGTGGCGCACGGTAGCTTTGCGGTGCTGCCGGCAAAACGCGTACGCCAGAAAGCGTCTACTTGCCATGCCGTAGACGCAGCTAAAAAAATGAATCCCGCCCGCTCGTACCAGCATCCCAATCAAGGGGATTATTCAGAGATTGTAAGGGGCAATGTGGCTAATATCGAGCTAGGGGGAATCGTGGAAGGCCGGATCTCGTTTGCTGAAGATGCGGGGATCCCGCGCGAATTTATAATCTTGTTGAGCTTCAGGGATAAAGGGGCGCGATATATCGTGGAGAATCCCGGGCTTCAACATGACGTGCAGCAGATTTGCGAGTCTCTCAGCGTTGATCTAAAGGCAATTAAGTTGCTGTTTGGCCCGTACCAAGCATTGCTGGTATGCCAAGCTTTAGATTATCCCGTAGTCCCGGAGTTGCTTCGCTCAATCAAGGCGTTGGGCGACATGGATGCAGAGGTCCTTTTGGTATTTTCTCCAGATGAGTATTCGCAGTTACTGGCGAAGACGCACGCAGCGGCAAGATGAGCAATTGGTCGCACGTGTGGCAAGGATCGATGGAGTGATCGAGTTTCGCCGGCAGGTCGGGGGGAGTTTGAGCGCATGGTGCGCGAGTTGTATCTAGCCGACAGGCCGGGCCTACGTTGCATCGGAAAGTTGGAATCTGCTCGGAGAGATACGTTGGAATGGTGCCGAGGGGCAGAGTTGAACTGCCTACGCCGGCCTTTTCAGGGCCGCGCTCTACCGGTGAGCTACCTCGGCACCGGTACAATCTAAGATTTTACGGAAAAGAGGCGGCGTGCGAAAGGAAAAAGCGCACGACCCCAAAACGCCACCGAGGCACGGAGGCACAGAGAAGGCTAAAACCTAGGCCCTACCACCTGCCACCTAGCACCTTACCCCTCAGCGAGCCCACCGCGCTCGCCTTGGGATGACGATCCTCGCCGGATCGTCACTGTGCTGAGTCATCGAATTCCCGCATCCAGTCCTTCTTCTTGAGCACTTCGCGGGCCCGGGAGCCGTCGGGAGGCCCGACGATGCCGTCCTTCTCCATCAGGTCAATCAGGCGCGCCGCGCGGCCGTAGCCGATGCGCAGCCGCCGCTGCAGCGTGGAAGTCGAAGCGCGCCCCATCTCACAGACCACGCGCACGGCATCCTGATACAGCGCGTCATCCACCTCCTCGCCCCCTTCTCCTGCTTCGCCCCCTTCGCCCAGGGCGTTTTCATCGCGGGGCGGCTTGAGGAATTCCTCGTTGTAGATGGCCTTGGCCTGTTCGCGCCAGAAGTCGCACAGGGCGGCAATCTCGGTTTCGGTGACGTAGGGGCCGTGAATGCGGTGCAGGCGCGAGGAACCCGCCGGCAGATAGAGCATGTCGCCCTTGCCGAGCAGCGATTCCGATCCGTTGCTGTCGAGAATGGTGCGCGAATCGACTTTGCTGGCCACGCGGAAGGAAATGCGCGCCGGGAAGTTGGCTTTGATGAGGCCGGTGATGACGTCCACCGAGGGCCGCTGCGTGGCCAGGATCAGGTGGATGCCCACGGCCCGGGCCATCTGGGCCAGGCGCGTGATGGACTCCTCGACGCCGTTGGTGTCCACCATCATGAGGTCGGCCAGCTCGTCGATGACGATGACCATGTAGGGAAGCGGCCGGTGTTCCTCTTCCTCCGTGTTGTCGAACAGCGAAAGCGATTGCCCCTTCTCGAACGTGCGGTTGTACTGGTCGATATTGCGGACGCCCTTCTGCGCCAGCAGCTTCAGCCGTCGCTCCATCTCGCGCGTGGCGTTGCGCAGGACGTTGGCGGCGACCTTCGCATCGGTCACCACCGGCGTAAACAGATGCGGGATATCGGCATACAGGCCCAGTTCGAGCCGCTTGGGATCCACCAGCACCAGCTTGAGTTCCTCGGGCGTGGCCTTGAAGAGCATGCCCATCAGCAGGGAATTGATGAACACGCTCTTGCCTGTTCCGGTCGAGCCGGCGATGAGCAGGTGGGGCATCTGCGCGAGGTCGGCGGAGCGGATGCGTCCAATGAGGTCTTTGCCGAGCGGGAGCATCATCTTCGAGGGCGAGTGCGAAAAATCAGGCGATTCGACCACATCGCGCAGCGCGATGGTCTCGCGCTTGGCATTGGGCACCTCAATGCCCACGGTGGACTTGCCCGGGATGCGCTCCACCAGAATCGATTCGGCGCGCAGGGCCAGGCAGAGGTCTTCGCCAAGCCCCGTGATCCGGCTGTACTTGATTCCAGCCTCGGGCTTGAACTCGAACGTGGTCACAACGGGCCCCGGATTGATCTGGGTAATGTGGCCGCCCACGCCAAACTCCGAGCATTTCTGCTCGATGGCTCGCGCGCACTCCTTCAACTCGCTCTCATCCATGGTTTCGCCGCGCTCGGCGGGATGGAGCAGCGTGGGCGAGGGCAGGCGGAAGTTGGTTCTCCCGCGGGAAATTTTGGGATCGGAGCCGCCCTTTTTCGGCGAGGAGGCCTTCTCGGGCTCGTGGAATTTGATGACCGTGGGCACGATGGCCGTGGACCGCTCGCCGGAAGCCTGCTCGGCCTCCTCTTCCTCGTCCTCCTCCAACTCCTTGGTGGAGACGCGCTGCTGGGCGACGGGCGGGCGCCCGGCAATCTTGATTTCCTCGACTTGCTTCCGCAGGCGCGTCGCTTCGCGCTCGTCGCGCCACTCCTTCACGCGAGCAAATAACTGGCCGACGAATCCCTCTTCCGCCATCGGCTTCTTCATCCATTCCGCGGCGGTGTGGAACGAGAAGCGGGTGGTCAGAAACAGGGCGGTCAGCAGCGCGGCCAGCGAGACCAGAATGGCACCCGCCGGATTGAACGCCGCCCGCAGTCCTTGCGCGAGCATGGTTCCCAGCAGGCCCCCGGGCGGCAATGCCCGGCGCACGTTGGGCATATGGATCAGCGCCAGTTCCGCCGCGAGCGACGTGAACAGCAGGAGCGATCCAGCCAGCTTGGTGACCGGAGCCTCGATGGTCTGGCTGCGGAACCAGCGCAGGGCCACCACAATCATCCCGATGGGGCACAGGAACGCCGCCCAGCCGCCAAATTGGAAGAACAGGTCGGCCAGATACGCGCCGACGGGCCCGATCCAGTTCCGCGCCGGCTGCGAACCCAGCGCTGGCGCCGAGACGTTGAACGAAGGGTCCAGCGGGGAATAGGAGAGAAGGCTCAAGGCGAGCAAGGCCGCCAGGCTCAATCCCACAAAGCCAATCATTTCGTTGAACCGCTTGTTCTCGGTCGGTGTCAAAACGCGCACTGGATTCTCCTCATGCAATAGGGGAAGGCTCGAGCGTGAGCCTGGGACGCGCGGGCGCTGTCGCGCGGAGCCCATGGGGAGGAACTCGATTGCGGCTACGACTATACCAAACAAGATGCCGGGGCAAACAAGCATCTTTACGCGCCGATGTGATGTTCTCGATAGGGGGCTAGTGGGCGAAACGCAGGGCCCAGATCAGCACGGCGGAGCCCACCACGAGGCGGTAGACAGCGAAGGGAACGAAGCCGTGGCGGCGGACCCAGGCCATGAACCACGCGACCGCGGCGTAGGCCACGAAGAACGAGACGACGAAGCCGATGCCGAGCGTCACCCAGCCGTCTCCGCTAATCCCGGAAACGCCCAGGGGATTCTCGCCCTTGCCCACCAGGGACTTGAGCAAATCGTAGCCGGTGGCGGCCATCATGGTGGGGATGGACAGAAAGAACGAAAACTCGAGCGCGGAGGCTCGCGACATCCCGGCCAGTTGCCCCGCTCCAATGGTCGACATCGAGCGCGATGTGCCGGGGAACACCGCCGAAAGAATCTGGCATGCGCCGATCCAAACTGCTTGGCCGAGCCCCATATCTTCCATGTGCCAGGTGCCGATGCGGCTTCCGTTGGCGCCCTGGCCGGCGGCCTCCCAGCGGGCATTGCGCGCATCCACCAGCCACATCACGATGCCGCCGATCACCAGCGAACTCCCGATGACCACCAGGCTCTCGAGATTCTTGCCGATGATTTTGGTCAGGAGAAAGGCCGGGATGGCGGTGACCACGAAGGCCACGAGCGTCAGGCTGAGCGGATGGGTCAGCAGCGTGCGGTCGCCGCGCTCGCCGCGCGGAAACGTGGAAAGAAACTTCGCGATGCGCGCGCGGAAATAGACGGGCAGGCACAGGATGGCGCCCAGTTGAATCACGATGCTGTACATCTTCCAGTAACCGCTGCTCAGAGGAATGTGCAGCAGCGCCTCGGCGATCCGCAGGTGGCCGGTCGAGCTGACGGGCAGAAATTCTGTCAGCCCTTCGATGATGCCCAGGAGCACGGACAGAAAATAATGGTTCAAAGTTCCTCCCAGTTGAGGGTCCATTCCCAGCCAAAATTGGCCTTTTTGTGCCCGTTTGTGCCACCTTGGCGTGGCAGTGACCGCCTCACGATGCTTCGCCCTTTTTGGCTGGTTTGGATGACATGCCGATAGTCTTGGACATCGCCCAAGCATCCAAGCCGTTCGGGTAATAGTGCTTCAAGACGCCCGAGGTACGATATCCGTGCTTCTGCCAGAAGGCAATCGCGGCGGTATTGTCGGTTGCTGTTTCCAGCGATACCTTTCGGACACCACCAGCCGCGAGTCTCCGCTCCGCTTCGGCCAGCAGCAGCGAACCCACGCCCTGCCGGCGGCACGCCTCGAGCACATCGAGCGTGATGATGTGCCCATCGGCGGCGTCTCGCGCCGTGATACAGAAGCCCACGACCTGCGCGCCGGTTTCCGCGACGACGCACTCCGCCCCGGGGAAGCGGAGATACTCGCGCATGTCGCGCCGGGAATAGGCAATCGCCGGCGCGTAGCAGGCCTGGTCGATTTCGTAGAGCGTCTCGAAATCGCCGGGTTCGTAGGTGCGCAGATGGAATATCACGGCCGGAAGCGGCAGAGATCAACGGCTGATTACACTTCCAAAATCACCGGAAGAATGAGCGGGCGCTTGGACGTCTGCTTGCTCAGGAAGCGCTTCAAGTCGACGCGGATCTTTTCCTTGATCACGCTCCAGTCCATTTTTTCCTCGGCGCTGGATTGCTCGATGGTTTTCAGCACGACGTCGCGGGCTCGCGCCAGGACCTCCTGGCCGTCCTCGCTGGGCAGAAAGCCGCGGCTGACGATCTCCGGGGGCGTCTCGACGCGCCCGGTATGCTTGTCGATGGCGATGATGGGGACCACGACGCCGTCTTCGGAAAGATGACGCCGGTCGCGGATCACCACGTCCTCGATCTCCTCGAGCGATCCCGAATCCACCATCACGCGGCCGGCCGGCACGGGTTCCCGCCGGTGGGCCCGGCCATCGGGGGTGAACTCGATGGGGTGGCCGCTCTCCAGCAGGAAAATCTGCCCGGAAACCGCGCCCACCTGCTCGGCCAGCGCCGCGTGCCGGAACAGGTGGCGGTATTCGCCGTGCAGGGGAATGAAATATTTCGGCCGCACCAGCTGCAGCAAAAGCTTCATCTCTTCCTGGCTGGCGTGGCCCGAAACGTGGATGGGCGCCGAGCGTCCGCTCTCGTAATAAACCAGGACGCGCCGGCGGAAGAAGTGGTCGATCATGCGGAAAATAGCTTTTTCGTTTCCCGGAATCAGGCGCGCGGACAGAATCACCGTGTCGTTTTCGCCGATGCTGAGGAAGCGGTGATTGTCCACGGCGATGCGCGAAAGAGCGGACATCGGCTCGGCCTGCGTGCCGCTGGCAAGCACGACCAGCCGCTTGGGATCGAAGCTGCGGATGTCCTGCGGGCGCACGATGCTGCCGTCGGGAATGTTCATCTTCTTGAGACCGTGCGCGATCTCGACGTTGTCCACCATGCTCCGCCCCACGATCCCGACCTTGCGCCCGAGCGACTGGGCGATATTGATCACCTGCTGGATGCGGTGGATGGAGCTGGAAAAACACGACACGACGATCTTCTGCGGCGCCGCGCGGAACAGTTCCTCCAGGCGCGTGACCACGTCCCGCTCCGAGGGCGTGAAGCCGGGCCGCTCGACGTTGGTGCTGTCGCTGAACAGCGCCAGCACGCCTTGCTGGCCATAGCGCGCAAAGGCGTGCAGGTCGAACGGCCGGCCGTCGACGGGCGTGGGATCGATCTTGAAATCCCCGGTGTGAATGATGACGCCCACCGGCGTGCGGATGGCCAGGGCCACGCAATCGATCGTGGAGTGCGTGACGTGCACGTATTCGATCTGGAAGGGGCCGATGGTGGTGGTCTCGCCCGGCGCGACCTTGCAGAGCTTGGCCGAATCCAGCAGGGCGTGTTCCTCGAGCTTCTTGCGCACGACGGCCAGGGTGAACTCAGTGCCGTAAATGGGCACGTTGAGGTCGCCGAGGATGTAGGGGATCGCGCCGATGTGATCCTCGTGCACGTGGGTGAGCACCAGGGCGCGCACCATGTGCTTGTTCTGTTTCAGGTAAGTGATGTCCGGAATGACGATGTCGACGCCCAGCAGTTCCTGTTCGGGGAACATGAGTCCCGCGTCGATCACGATAATGTCGTCGCCGAAGCGCAGCGCGAGCATGTTCATGCCGAACTCGCCCAGTCCGCCCAGCGGTATGGCCCAAAGGGATGGTGTGCTCAAGGGATGCGTGTTCCTCGCTTTCGGTGTCATCCTATCACACCGGCGTTGCCGGCGTCGTGGCGGGGCGTGCGGTGCTCTGGCCGGCACCTCCCGTTTTTATCTTTGCGTGCGTTCTCGATTCGCAAATTCGCGCGAACGCCTATACAATTAGGCGCGCTCCGCAAGAATGTCCGGCCTGCACAATTGTTCGGTCCGAGAGTGCGCGGAGCGCCAAGGGTACGCATGAAACGCATCGCTATCATCGGTTCGACGGGTTCGATCGGCCGCCAGTGCCTGAGTGTCGTGGATTCCTTGCCCGGCCGTTTTGAGGTGGTGGCGCTCGCGGCGGGCTCGAATGTGGTGCTGGCCGCCGAGCAGGTGGTCCGCTACCGGCCCCAGATCGTTTCGGTGGCCACCGAGAAGGCCGCGGCGGAGCTGCGCCGGCGGCTGGAAGGACAGCGTAGCCAGGGCGGCTCCTCGCCGGCGATCCTGTTCGGTTCGGA
Source organism: Terriglobia bacterium (assembly GCA_020072765.1). Lineage (GTDB taxonomy): Bacteria > Acidobacteriota > Terriglobia > Acidiferrales > UBA7541 > Palsa-295. The sequence goes on along the minus strand of JAIQGD010000022.1, from coordinate 19,121 downwards.
AGGCGTTGAGCAAGTGGCCACGCATCCCGAAGCCGAGATGCTTCTTTCGGCGGCGGTCGGCGTGGTGGGCCTGCCCGCGACCTACAAGGCGATTGAGTGCGGGAAAGACATCGCGCTGGCGAACAAGGAAGTGCTCGTCGCGGCCGGGGAAGTGGTAATGGCCGCCGTGGCGCGGCACGGCGTGGCGTGTTCGATTGCCGCCAGGAGATGATAGGCCAAGACGCACAGGAAGATGTGTGTCTGCGTGCGGTTTTGCAAGTGATGGAAAATCGGACGCTCCATCAATGGGCTCTTGATGTCCCGGCGCGTCTGGCGCGCGTGACGCCCAAGCAGGCGCTCGCCCATCCCAACTGGAAAATGGGCCAGCGCATCACCATTGATTCGGCCACGCTCACCAACAAAGGCTTCGAGGTGATCGAGGCGCACTGGCTGTTCGGGATGGAGCTCGACAAAATTCAGGTGGTCATCCATCCGCAGTCGACAATTCACTCCATGGTGGAATTTGTGGATGGCTCGATTCTGGCGCAGCTGGGCCCCACGGACATGCGCATGCCCATCCAGTACGCGCTAACCTATCCGGAGCGAGTGGCATCCAAGGAATGCGCGCTGGATTGGAAGGCGCTGCGGAAGCTGGATTTCGAAGAAGTCCCCGCGCGGAAATTCCCGTGCCTCGGGCTGGCCAAGGAAGCGTTGCGAGAGGGAGGCCCGCTTCCATGCGCGCTCAACGCGGCGGATGAAATTGCCGTGGCCGCGTTCCTGGAGCGGCGGCTGCCATTCCTGGGGATTGCCGCGGTGATCGAACGGGTGCTGGAACGAATGCCGCGCGCGGGGTTGCGCAGCATTGACGACGTGCTGGCCGCGGACGCCGAAGCCCGCCGGCTGGCCCGCGAGGAAGTGGCGAGGTTCAAGCGGCGCAAGTGAGGGGGTCCGGGGGGCGGTTGGCGTTTAGTCCGCTTGCCGCACTCGGCATTTTTGAATTTGCCCGTCCTCCTGTAAAATGCTGGTAGAGGGGTCATGGCTGCTCATTACTTTCCGTACATTGCCGGCGTCGTAGTCCTGGGCGTGCTGGTGTTGTTCCACGAGTGGGGACATTTCATCGTCGCCAAGCGTTGCGGCGTGCGTGTGGACGTGTTCTCCATCGGCTTTGGTCCGCGCCTGTGGGGCGTGAAGCGCGGCGACACGGACTATCGCATCAGCGCCTTGCCGCTGGGCGGCTACGTCCGCATGGCGGGAGATAATCCCGTGGCGGAGCGCACCGGCGCCGCTTACGAATTTCTGTCGAGGCCGCGCTGGCAGCGCTTTCTCATCGCCATTGCCGGCCCGGTGATGAATATCGTCGTGGCCTTCGCCATTTTCTGGGGCATCTACGCCTTTGCGAGCGAGCCATACGTGCCTCCCACGGTCGGAGAGGTTATGGCGGGAACTCCCGCGGAAAGCGCCGGACTAAAGCCCGGCGATATCATTATTTCGATCAGTGGCAAGACGGTCTCGACGTCGGCCGCGTCGGTAGACGCCATTCGCGGTTCCGCTGGTCATGCGCTGGAGTTCGTAATCCAGCGCGAGGGCAAAGAGATCCGGCTGGTGATTACGCCGGCCCTGAAAAAACTGCCCAACGATCAGTCCATGTGGATGATCGGCGCGACCATTGCGTCCCAGGAAAGGCGCCCGCGCGAGGGGATTGTTGCCGCCGCGAAGGACGCCGCTTTGCAGACGGTGGATGCCTCCAAGCAGATCGGCGGCGTGTTTGCAGGGCTTTTCAGCGGCCGCGTATCGGTGCACGACCTGGCGGGTCCGGTCGGCATCATGCAGCTTTCCGGGCAGGCGGCGAAAAGCGGGCCGATGACGCTGTTGGCGCTCACCGCCATCATCAGCCTGAATCTCGGGCTGCTGAATCTTCTCCCCATTCCGATTCTGGACGGGGGGCACGTCCTGATGCTGGTGATTGAAGGCGCGCTCGGGCGTGACCTGAGCGTGGCCGTCAAGGAGCGCTTCGTGCAGGTGGGCTTGATTTTCCTCCTGGGCGTGTTCGCCTTCGTGATGTACAGCGATATCCTGCGGGTCGTGCAGAACCACGGCCACTAACCGGGGACGCCCCTCACTTCTGGTATACTGCGGCGCAACCACGCCATGTCGCCCAAGCCCGCACACCGCGTCTCCACCGGCGAACGCATCAACGTTCACGAACCCGCCGGCCGCCTGCAGGGCGAGCTAGGCTCCCGAGGCATTCGACTCACGCGCCAGCGGCGCGTGGTGCTTCAGGTGATCGAGTCGGCCCCGAGTCACATGGACGCCGGCGAGATTCTCGACCGCGCCCAGAAGATCGATCCCGACATCACCCGCGTCACCGTCTACCGCACCATCGACCTCCTGAAGCGGCACGGCTTGATCGATGAACTCGACCTGCTGCATCTGCGCGGCCACCGGCATTTTTATGAGAGTCACAGCCCCCGCGATCATATCCATGTGGCCTGCATCCGCTGTGGGAAGGTCCGCGAATTCGAAAGCGAGCTCTACGAGGAGTTGAAACGGCAGATCGCCCGCGATTGCGGTATCGAAATCACCGTGGCCCGCACCGAAGTGGGCGGCCTGTGCGCGGCGTGCCGGGGGAAGTAGTGAGTGGTGATTAGTGAGTGGTGAGTAGTGACTCGTAATTCGCAATTCGTGATGGGTGATTCGGCTGTGCCCGCCAGGTGGTTTTCTCTGCGTCTCTGCGGTGATTCCGTTCTGGTTTTCTCCGTGCCCTCCCGGTGTTCGGTGCGTTAAATCCTTGTGAGCTTACGAGCTGTGCGTATCGAGTCTCGATCCCCGGAAATATTCCCTCACTTGCTCAATGTCCTGCAGCACCTGCTCGCGCAGGGCCTCGGGGCCGGGAAACTTCCGCTCCTCGCGCAGGCGCTTCCAGAAGCGAAGCTCCATCTTTCCGCCGGTCAAATTCTCGGAGAAACCAAGCAGGTGTGACTCGATGGTCGTGCGCGTTCCGTCAAAGGTGGGCCGCACGCCCACGTTGGTGGCCGCGGGGTAGGATTTTCCCTGGACGATGGCTTCGGTGGCGTACACGCCGGTCTGCGGCAGGGTTTCCTGCGCGGTTGTGAGATTCAGCGTCGGGACCACCAGTTTGCGGCCCTGCCCGGTCCCCGGGCCAATCTCTCCTTCCAGTGAGAAAGGTCGTCCGAGCATCTGGCGGGCGTCTTCGACGCGCCCCTCGCCCAGGGCCCGGCGTATCGCCGTGCTGGAAACGGTCATGCCATCCGCAATCACCGGCGGCACCACGCGCACCTCAAATCCCCGGCTGGCTCCGAACTCCGCGAGCAACTTGGTGTCCCCTGCCTGCCGGTGCCCGAAGCGGAAATCGGCGCCCACCAGAACGGCCCGCGCGTCCATCGTCTCCAGGAGGAACCGCCGGACGAAATCCTCGGGCGAAGCTTTTGCCAGCTCGGTATCGAAGTGCAGCACGAGGACCGCTTCAATTCCCAACTCCTGGATGGCAGCCAGGCGCTGCTCGAGCGTCATCAGCAGGGAAGGGGCCTCGGCCGGGCGCAGGACGCGGACGGGGTGTGGAGAGAACGTCAGCACGGAGGGAATCGCTCCGGTTTGCGCGGCCAGTTCCCGCACGCCGCGCAGGATTTCCTGGTGGCCTCGGTGGACGCCGTCGAAATTCCCGATGGTCACGACGGAGGCGCGCCGGGGCGCGCCGAATCGCGCCGTCCATTCTTCCGCGGAACGCAGCACCTCGAAGGGCATCAGAGTTGCACCTCGAATTCGAGACCGTCGTAGGAGAGGCGCACGTCGTCCGGCAGCCGCGCGTTGGTCTCCGTGTGACCCAGATCGTGGCAGATGTGCGTAAACCACGCGCGCCGCGGTTGCAACTCCCGTACCAGGGCGAGCGACTGCTCGACGTTGGAATGCGTGGGGTGAGGGGTGTAGCGCAGCGCGTCCAGGATGAGATCGTCGAGGCCGCCCAGCAGCCGTTTCGATGCCTCGGGGACGCGGCTGAAATCGGTGAGGTAGGCGGCCTTGCCAAAGCGAAATCCGAGCACGGGTCCCGAGCCGTGCATGGCCGGCACGGGGACGATGGTTGTGCCGAACAGCTCAAACGGCCCGTCGATGGTGTGGAGATCGACCAGGGGCAGGGTGCTCTCGGCCGGTCCGTCGTCGAAAATGTAAGCGAACTGCTTCCGCAGCGTGGCAAACGTTTCCGCCGCCGCATACAGCGGCACGGCGCCGCGGCGCTTCAGGTTATACGGGCGGATGTCGTCGAGTCCCAGGATGTGGTCGGCGTGGCCGTGGGTGTAGATCACTGCGTCGAGGTGGTCGATGCGCGCGCGCATGGCCTGATAGCGGAAGTCCGGCGTCGTGTCGATCACCACGTTGCGCCCGGCGTAGGAGAGCAGGATCGACGGGCGCGTGCGCCGGTCGTGCGGATCGGGTGACTCGCACACGGCGCAATGGCACCCGAGCGTGGGCACGCCCATCGAGGTGCCCGATCCCAGCACGGTTAGTTGCAGTGAGGACATGAAGTCGAAGGGAGGACTACGAATCGCCTATCACAATCGAGAGATCCTTCGCTCGCTGCGCTCCGCTCAGGATGACGATCCTCGTCGGATCGTCACTTTTTGGCAACGGCCTTCTTGGCCATGGCCTCGGCGGCGGCTTTTGAAATTTCCATGAAGGTCAGCTTCAGGCTGCTGGCCACATCCACCAGCAGGTCCTGATCGGCCTTCGCCAGATTTCCACGGGTCGCATCGCGCAGCGCATCGAGCATGTCGATCACCTCGCGCGCGCCCTCGAGATCGACAAACGGCTGGCCGGTGCGCGGATCGGCCATGCCACCCAGCATCGCCGCCGCGTTTTGCGCCAGGAAATTGATGAGCATCTGAAAACTGCGTGAGGCAGGAGATTCCGGGGCAGCCGGGCTTTCGGCCTCGGCGGGAGGCGCGGGCTGCTCGGCGGCCTGCTTCGCCGGAGGCTGTGCGGCCTGGCGGGCGCTGGCCGCGGCTTCTTCGCGGCGCTCGTGCTCGACGGCATCCTGACGCAGCTCACCCTCCTCGGTGAACAACCGCCGGTCAATGACCTTGAATGTCTCTTCTTGCTTCGGATCAGCCACGTGTGAAGTCCTTAGGTTTACGCCTTAGATCAACATGGAAAGTCTAACATTCGCCTCCATGGGCCACAAGCCGAACTCGACGATGTCCAACAGCCTGCACGAAGCGGACTTGGTGTAGAATGCATCCCGCCTTTGAACTCAAAAGAAAATCTCAGGGCCGATGTGTGCGGCACCGCCAGGGTGCGATATTTGATGGTGTGCCGGCACGCATGGAATCGCTGCGAGTCGGAGACGGCCACCCTGTCCGGCCGGGCCGTAAGGCAGCGTTGCGAACGGATCTCAGGAAGGAATCAAACACAGCTCCCTTGGTGACCACCATGACCTCGCCGGCTCCACAGAAGAAGCCGTTCTACACAAGCTTGTCACTCCAGGTGCTGGTGGCCATGGCGGCGGCGATTGCGCTCGGGTATTTCAGCCCGGCCAAGGCCATGGCCATGAAGCCGCTGGGCGACGCCTTCATCCGGATGATCACCATGATCATCACGCTGATCATTTTCTCGACGGTGGTCACGGGCATCGCCGGCATGGAGGACATGAAAAAGGTCGGCCGGGTGGGCGGCAAAGCGCTGTTGTACTTCGAGGCCGTCTCCACGCTGGCGCTGGGAATCGGATTGGTGGTGGGCAACCTGGTGCATCCCGGCGCGGGATTCAATGTGAACGTCTCCACGCTGGACGCCAAAAGCCTGGCGGACTACGCCGGGCAGGCCAAGGCGCAAAGCGTGACCGATTTTCTGATGCACATTATCCCGACGACGGTGATGGATGCCTTTGCGAAGGGAGACATCCTGCAGGTGCTGTTCGTCTCCGTGCTCTTCGGTTTCGCCCTGTCGGCTGTCGGGCCGAGGTGTAAGCCTCTGGTGGATCTCTTTGATGCCCTCACGCACGCGGTCTTCGGCGTGGTGAAAATTCTGATGCGCCTGGCTCCGCTCGGGGCCTTCGGCGCGATGGCGTTCACGGTGGGCAAGTACGGCATCGCCTCGCTCGGACCGTTGGCGAAGCTCATTGGCCTTTTCTATGTGGTCTCGATCCTGTTCGTCTTGCTGGTTCTCGGGGGAATTGCTCGCGTGGCGGGATTCAGCATCCTGAAATTCCTCGCCTGCATTAAGGAAGAGATCCTGGTGGTCTTGGGGCTGAGTTCCTCCGAACCGGCGCTGCCGACGTTGATGGCCAAGATGGAGAGGCTGGGCTGCTCCAAGGCGCTGGTGGGCCTGGTGGTTCCCACCGGCTATACGTTCAATACCGATGGAACGAGCCTGTACATGACGTTGGCGGCGCTGTTTGTCGCCCAGGCGACCAATACGCATCTGTCGTTGCGGGAACAGTTGACCATCCTGGCGGTGGCGATTCTGACCTCCAAAGGGGCCAGCGGCGTGCAGGGCGCGTCGTTCATAGCGCTGGTGGGAACTTTGATGGTTCTGCCGTCGATTCCCGTGGCGGGGATGGCCTTGTTGCTCGGCATCGACCGCTTCATGAGCACGGCGCGCGCCCTGGTCAACATGATCGGCAACGGCGTGGCGGCCCTGGTGGTGGCGCGCTGGGAGAACGAACTCGATAGCGCAACGCTCCGGCGGAATCTGGCGGATTTCGGCAAATAGGCGGGCGGGAACCGCCACCTTTTGCAGTCGCAACTGTATGCAGGACCGCTCTCTTCAGGGCGGTTCGCTATCCACGGAAAAGATTGTCGATGCCTCCACGATCTAAAAAACATCCGAAACGTCGGCGGAAGGCCAAGCGGCCCCCGCGCCCTGCACCGAAATCGCGCATTGCGATCAGCCCGCGCGACCGCGACGCCGGGAAGTGGTTCGGCAAACTGGTCGCGTTGCAGGCCCGGCTCCGCGCGCCCAACGGATGTCCCTGGGACCGCGAGCAGACCCACGAAACGCTCCGCAAGTTTCTGATCGAGGAGACCTACGAAGTCCTCGACGCGATGGAGTCGGGCGATCCCCGCAAATTCGCCTCCGAACTCGGTGACTTGCTCCTGCAGGTGGTTTTTCACGGCATTCTGGGCGAGGAGGCCGGCCGGTTTACCCTGGCCGAGGTGATCGAATCGGTCCACGCGAAGATGGTCCGTCGCCACCCGCACGTCTTCGGGGACGCGCAGGCGGGAACCTCGGCGGCCGTCCTGAAAAAGTGGGAAGAGATCAAGGCGGAGGAGCGTGCTCAAGAGGAAGCCGCAGCGCGCAGCGGCCAACTGGCCGCGGAGGGCGAGTTTCGCCACGAGGAAGGGAAGGCCGGAACCTCGATTCTCGCGGGCGTGCCGCGCTCGCTTCCGGCTGCGCTGGAAGCCTATCAACTCACGCGGCGCGCGGCGCATATCGGATTCGACTGGGAGAACCTGGCGGGCATCCTCGAAAAGCTGGAGGAAGAAACGCGCGAAGTGCAATCGGCTGTCGCGCTCCAGAGCGCGGCATCCGCGCATGGCCAGGAATCGCCGGCCGGGGCACAGCCCGTTGTGCCTGCTTCGGAGACGCTTCGTCTCGAGGAAGAGGTCGGCGATCTGCTTTTTGTTGGCGTGAATGTCGCGCGCTTTCTGGGCGTGGACCCCGAAATCGCGCTGAAGAAAGCGAATCGCAAGTTTCGACGTCGGTTCGAGTGGATGGAGTCGGCTGCGGCGCGCGAAGGCCGCAGCCTGGCGGACCTCCCCCGCGCGCGCATGGAAGAGCTGTGGAACCAAGCCAAGGCCCACGAGTAGGGAGGCTGGCGGGCACGCCTTTGCGAGCCGTAGAGCTATAATCAGGCCTTATATTCTCATCAAGAATTACAAATTAGACTTATGACCCTCGCCGGGGCCTAATGGAGTTGCGAAAGCGAGGGATGGAATGGCAGAAGCGCCGGGCGTCAACCTGTGGTCCACCGACGAGCACGCGCTCGATTATCTCCGCCGCGCCGATTCCATCCCGCACCGGGGCGAGGGGGAAGCGACCCTGGCCGAATGCGTGCCCGCGGGAGCGAAGCGCATTCTGGATTTGGGCACGGGCCCCGGAAAGCTCATCGAACTGCTGCAGCCGGACCGGCCAGGCGCGCAATTCGTCGGGCTGGACTTCTCGGCGCTAATGCTGGACATTCTGCGCAAGCGGTTCGCCGGCGACAGCAGCGTCACGGTCGTCGCCCACGATTTCGACAAGCCGCTGCCGCCCATGGGGTCATTCGACACCGTGGTCTCGAGTTTCGCGATCCACCATCTGGTGCATGAGCGGAAGCGCAGCCTGTACGCCGAAATCTTCGCCATCCTCGCGCCGGGCGGCGTCTTCTGCAATCTCGAGCACGTCGCTTCTCCTTCGCCGGGAGTGCACGCGCAGTTTCTCGCGGCCATTGGGTGGCCGGACGAGGACCCGTCGAACAAGCTGCTCGATCTGGAAACGCAATTGCGCTGGTTGCGCGAAATCGGCTTTCAGGATGTCGACTGCCACTGGAAGTGGCGGGAACTCGCGCTCTTCGCCGGAGTGAAGCCCGCCTGAGGCGGCAAACGTTCCCCATGACCCAGCCCCGCTCGACGGATGAAATCGAAGTTCGCCACTGCGCCACGCTGGCGGAGTACGCCGCGTGCGTGCGTCTGGAGCACCTGACGTGGGGCGGGGAAATCGCCGTGCCGTCGGCGGTCTTCGTGGTGGCGCATCACACCGGCGGACAGGTGCTGGGTGCATTCCACGGGAGCGACATGGTCGGCTTCACGCTGGCGCTCGCGGGGATTCGCGCCGGCAAACCGTATCTGCATTCGCACATGACCGCCGTGCTCCCGGAATACCGCGACCGCGGCGTGGGGCGCCGGCTGAAGCTGTTGCAGCGCGACGACGCGCTGGCGCGGGGGATTGATCGGATCGAATGGACCTTCGATCCGCTGGAACTGAAGAACGCTCATTTTAATTTCGTGCGGCTGGGCGCCGTCGCGCGCCGCTATATTCCCAATTGCTACGGCGTCACCGAAAGTCCGCTGCACGCGGGGTTGCCGACCGACCGCCTGGTGGCCGAATGGTGGCTGGCGTCGGAGCGCGTGAAGTCGATTCTGGCGGATCGGCTCGTGCCGGTGGCCAACTCCGCGGTGCGCATTTCGCTGCCCGCGAATCTCGCTGAAGTGAAGGCCGCGGACCTTGCGGAAGCGGCGCGCATCCAGGCCGATGTGCGCGCGCAGTTCCATAAGTGGTTTGCCCAGGGCTACGTGGCCACCGGGATCGAGGCGCGCGGGGCCACAAGTGACTACATTCTCGAGCCGGCCGGAGCGACGGCCGGTCTGCAAGTGCCCGAACGTAGCGGTGCGTGATGTCGCGGGGATTCGCGCGTCCGGCGAAAAGCCGGTAGAATATTGGGTGCCCAACGATGCGCCTGCGTAAACTGACTCTCCGCGAAATTCATCTGCGCTTGCTCGCGCCGTTCCAGACGAGCTTCGGCACCACCGATCTGCGCCGCATTCTCCTGGTCGAGGCCGATATAGACGGCATCGCGGCGTGGGGCGAGTCCACGGCGGGCGAAAACCCCTTCTACTGCTACGAGACGGTCGAAACCGCCTGGCACATCCTCCGCGATTACCTCTGGCCGATGCTGCGGGGCCGGGAAATCGCCGCGGCCGCGGATGTCTGGGACCTGCTCGCTCCGGTGCGCGGCCATCACATGGCCAAGGCCGCGCTGGAAACGGCGTTCTGGGATGCGGAGGCCAAGCAGAAGAATCTGCCGCTCGCCAAGCTCCTGGGAGGCACGCGCGAGGAAATTCCCTGCGGCGTGTCGATCGGCATCCAGCCCACGGCCGGCGAACTGATCGCCAAGGTGGAGAAGGCGCTGGCCGATGGCTACCAGCGGATCAAAATCAAGATCAAGCCCGGGCTCGACGCCGCTCCGGTGCGTGCCCTGCGAGAAAAGTTCCCCGGCATCCGGTTGATGGTGGATGCCAACTCCGCGTATCGACTGGAGGATGCGCCGCTGCTGAAGCAACTCGACTCGTTTCATCTGATGATGATCGAGCAGCCGCTCGGTTGCGACGACATCTTTTCTCACGCGGAGCTCCAGCGCCAGCTCGAGACGCCCATTTGCCTCGACGAGTGCATTCACAACGTGGACGACGCCCGGGCCGCCATCGAACTCGGCGCCTGCCAGATCATCAACATCAAACTCGGGCGCGTGGGCGGGCACACCTCCGCGCGGCGGATGCACGACCTGTGCCAGGCGAAGTCCATCCCGGTGTGGTGCGGGGGCATGCTCGAATCGGGGATTGGCCGCGCGCACAACATCGCCATGTCCTCGCTGCCGAATTTCGCGCTGCCGGGCGATGTGGCCGCCAGCCGCCGCTACTGGCAGGAAGACATCATCGAGCCGGAAGTCGAGGTGTCGAGCCGGGGCACGATTCGCGTTCCCTCCGCACCCGGCATCGGCTACGCGCCGCGGCTCGACCGCATCGAATCGCTCACCCAGCGCCGCGAGGTCCTCGAGTAGACATTGTCTCCCGCCCCGACGAAAACTTCCGCTGCATCCGGATCGCACCCCAGTTCGCTGTTCCTGGCGCTGGCGCTGATCGGGCTGCTCCTGATCTGGTCGGTGAACTATATCGCCGGAAAAATCGCGCTCGCCCACCTCAGTCCCTTGTTGATCGTTTCCTTCCGCTTCCAGATCTCGGCCGTGCTGCTGGCCGGGATCTACCTCGCGCAGCGCAACCGCACGCCCCTGCGCCGCGGCGACATCTGGACGTTTGTGTATCTCGGCTTTTTCGGCTACGCGGTGAACCAGGGCTGTTTCGTCTTCGGCCTGGGGCACACCACGTCGGAGCACTCGGTGGTGATTCTGGCGATGGGCCCCGTCCTGATTTTGCTGCTCGCCAGCGCCATGGGGCTGGAGAAGCTGACGCCGGCAAAGATTGTGGGCATGGCGATATCGTGCCTGGGAGTAATGCTGCTGGAAACCGAGCACGGCTCTCCGATGCATTCGCCCCTGCTGGCGGGCGACTTGATTACGCTCGCGGGCACCCTGGGATTCGCGATTTACACGGTTTTGGGAAAACGAGTGGCCCCACGCTACGACACGGTTTCGATGAACACGTTCAACGCCGTCGTGGCGGCCTTCCTGTTTCTGCCCGTGGCGGTTCGCCAGGGAATGCATCTCGATTGGGGCAGCGTGGGGTGGGCGGGCTGGACGGGACTATTCTATATGGCGGCGATGAGCGCCGTGGCGGGCTATCTGCTGTTCTATTGGCTGCTGGGCCACATGGATGCCTCGCGCGTGGTCGTGGTGAACTACGTGCAGCCCATCATCGTGTTTCTGCTTTCCATCCCCATTCTCGGCGAGCACCCCACCGGCCGCCTGCTTCTGAGCGCAGCGCTTGTGCTCGCCGGCGTCTACCTCGCCGAGCGAGCCTCCGCGTAGCGTCGTCCGAAGTTTGCGCAAACCGCCATGACGTGGTGCCGAGGCGGATATCTCCGCCCGAACTCTCCCACCTGAGCAAAAAGAAAACGGGCACGGCGTGGGGTAAATCCAACCGCGCCGTGCCCGTTCCCTGCGATGCCTGGAGTTGCTGCGGAAGCCGAACTACGGTTTTGCGGCTGGAGCGGCCGCCGGCAGCGGCTGGACCATCTCGAGATCGATCTGGAGGTTGATGTCGTCGCCCACCATGCCGGGATCGGCGCTCACGCCGAAGTCCTGGCGGTTGATCTTTGCGGTGGCTGCGGCGCCGCGGCGGAGCCCGCCCATGGCCTTGATGGCCGCCGTAGGACCGGTGACATCGAGGGTCACCTCTTTGGTGACGCCGCGAATCGTCAGCTTCCCGGTCATTTTGGCGGAGCCATCGGCGGTCTTGGTGATCTTGGTGGATTGGAAGGTCATCGTGGGGAACTGCGCCACGTTGAAGAAATGTTCGCTCTTGAGGTCGTCGTCGCGCATCTTGACCCGTGTGTCGATGGTGTTGACGTCAATGGTGATGTTCACGCTGGACTTGGTAATGTCCTGGTCGTCCAGTTCCACGGTGCCGGTGACCTTGGTGAAATCTCCCTGGACGTTTGAAATTCCCAGGTGCCGCACCGTAAACTGCGCCGTCGAATGATTGGGGTCGAGCTGCCACGTGCTGGTTCCCGCCAGAGCCGGAACCGCCAGCACTGCCGCCAGGCCCACCGTCAGTAGCCACTTCTTCATCAGCCGCCTCCTTGAAATACACATTGGGGATTGAATTACGATCGTGCGCCACGCCGGATTCGGCGCACCAAGACCCATTGGCTTCCGCCGGCGGGAAGCTTCCCACGCGAGTACGAACCGGGCACGAGTATATACGGCTTTTCGCCCCGGTCAATCCTTGTGCATCGGTCGCGTTCCGGGCCTGCGTTGACACGGCGTGACCCGCATGCTACGTTCCGCGACGCCATGGGTGAAACAAAAGTTTCGTCACGAAAGCGCATCGCCGTGATCCCCGGAGACGGCATCGGGAAGGAAGTGATTCCCGAAGCCCTGAAGGTGCTCCGGGCCGCCGCGGCGAAGGGCGGCCGCGAGCTGGCGCTCACCGAATTCGACTGGGGCGCCGATCGCTACCTGCGCGACGGCACCACGCTCCCGGAGGACGCCCCGGAAATGTTCCGCCGCGACTACGACGCCATTCTCCTGGGAGCGCTGGGCGACCCGCGCGTCCCGGGTAACCAGCACGGCGCCGATATCCTGATGGGCTTGCGCTTCAAGCCCGATCTCTACGTGCATGCCCGGCCCTGCGTGCTCTTCGACCGCCGCCTGACTCCGCTCCGGGACCGCTCGGAGAAGGAGATCGACTTCGTCGTCCTGCGGGAGAACACCGAGGGGCTGTACGTGGGCATGGGCGGATTTTTCAAGAAGGGGACCGCCGACGAAATTGCCGTGCAGGAAGACGTCAACACGCGGAAAGGCGTCGAGCGTATCCTCCGCTACGCTTTCGAGTATGCGCGCGGACGCGGGTTGCAGCGCCTGTGCATGAGCGACAAGGCCAACGCGCTGGCCTTCGGCCACGATCTCTGGCAGCGCGTGTTCGCCGAGGTCCGGCGCGACTACCCCGGCATCCAGGCCAGCCACATGTACATCGACAATCTCCTGATGCAGATGGTGCGCGACCCCTCGCAGTTTCAGGTGATCGTCACTTGCAACCTCTTTGGCGACATCGCCAGCGACGTGGGCGCGCAACTGGCGGGCGGGTTGGGGCTGGCGCCCTCGGGGAACATCCATCCGGGGCAGGTCTCGATGTTCGAGCCGGTGCACGGCTCGGCGCCGGACATCGCCGGGAAAAACATAGCGAATCCGATGGGAGCCGCGCTGGCCGTCAGCATGATGTGCGCGCATCTGGGCTGGACCGCCGAAGCCCGAGCCATCGAGAACGCGGTGCGCGCGGCCATCCGGGAAGGGAAGACCACCCGAGATCTGGGCGGCCCGTTGGGCACGCGCGAGGCCGGCGAGTGGCTGGCCAGCAGAGTAGCCGCGACATAGGCGCGGGCAAGCGCCGGCGCCGCCCCAGGATATTTCGCCGAAGGCCTCGCTTTCGATTTTGCGCTGGACGCTCTTTTTCTTTATCCTGTTGTTAGCTGCACCGCGGAATTTCTTCACATGGCAGGGAGGAACTTTGATTTCACGAATCGCAGTCGTACTGGCTTTGCTGGCGGTCTGCGGGGTGGGCAACCCGTGCGCAGGGCAAGCGCCGAAGCCGTCGCCGGCGACGGGGGCATCGCACGCGCCCGTGCAGGCTTCCGCCACGCCGGAACAGGCGCAACTTCTGAAGTCCACCGAGGCTTTCGTTCGGGAGCTGTTCGGCTGGGGGCCTGCCATGCGCGTGAAACTTGGTCCGTTGAGCCAATCGCAAGCGCCGGACTTCTATGCCGTGCCCATTCAAGTGATGCTGAACAATCAGGAGGAATCGGGCGAAGTCTACGTGAGCAAGGACGGCAAGACGCTGCTGCGGGGCGACCTGTACGATACGTCCGCCGATCCATTTGCCTCCAACCGCGCCAAGCTACACCCGGAAGGCAGCCCGGCCAAGGGGCCGGCCAATGCGCGCGTGACGCTGGTGGAGTTCGCCGATTTCGAATGTCCGCACTGCGCGGTCCTGCATCAAGCTTTGAAGGCGATGGAGACAAGCTATCCGCAGGTCCGCATTGTCTACAAGGATTTTCCGCTGAATCAGATTCATTCCTGGGCCCAGACGGCGGCCATTGGCGGGCACTGCGCATTCGAGCAGTCTCCGGCGGGCTTCTGGAAAGTTCACGACGCGATTTTTGACAATCAGGACGTGCTCTCGGCGGAAAACATCTGGGGCAAGCTGCTGGACTACGCGTCGCAAGCGGGCCTGAATGAGGAGACGTTCAAGACGTGCCTGTCTTCGGCGGATGCGCAGAAGGCCGTCGATGCCAGCCACGCGGAGGGTGTGGCCGTAGGCGTGAACAGCACGCCCACAGTGTACGTCAATGGCCGCCCGGTTCCCGGCGGCGATCCCGCCACCGTTGAGCAGTACATTGAATTTGAACTGGCCGCGCAGAAAAAGTGACGATCCGACCAGGATCGTCATCCTGAGCGGAGCGCAGCGAGCGAAGGATCTCTCTTCGTCAGTGAGGGAGTTGTGTCGCGAAGGATTCGCGAAGCCGGACAATCCGCCGTGGAATTCCCGCCGGGCGTTGCGAAGTCCGTGGAAACGGGAAGGTTCAGGCGGCGGCGTTCTGCGCGACCGGCCGGACGAAGTCCAGGCGATCGATGCTCGCCGCAACTCCGTACACCGGGGTGATGTCGCCTTCCAGCGGAGAGGTGCGCAAGGCCCTGGCGCTGGCGCGCACCAGCACGGAAAACTTGCGGTCGCTCTCGGTCGGCAGGGCAAAGGTAAGTTCCATGGCCGTTCCGGGCTCCAGCTCGACGTCCGATAGAAAATAGATGCCCATCCGGGAAATGTCCCGAAGCTGCCCGGTGCAAAACTCCACCGGGCGCCTGCCCGATAGACACACCTGCACCGGCAGGTAAATCTCGTAGCGACGTGCTTTTCTGCGTTCCCCCATGGCTTCTCCCTACAATGCGTGGCTAGGAGCACGATCACTGCCACTGGGCCCTAGACCTATCTGATTGATGAAACAGGAGTTAGAAACGACAGGCCTGTGCCAAAATGATTCAGGACGTGGAAAAAGTTCCCTGAGCGGGAAATAGCTACCCTCTGCGGTGACCGGGCAGTCTGGACACGGAGTTATGCACCGCTCCCTTGCCACGCGACATCACGAATCAGGATCTTCGTATCCGGCCAAGCTTTGCCAAGATGGGACACTCCTACTATGCCGGGTCCGGGACCCGTCGCGCTCAGGAAAGCCAAGCAGCCCCAAGCCGGAACTTCGGGCAGATAGATTGGCCGGGGCTCTCATTCCGGAGGGGGGGATTGTTCCGGGCGCCTGGGCAGGGGGCGCTGGGCGAGCTTGCCGCGCATCATTTCGGGGAGTGCGTGGGATACGCACAGGAACGCCAGGACGGCGATGATGGAAAGCATCAGGTAAGCCACCATGAGATCCCTCGCTTTCTCCTCAGGGAGTCTTAGTGCACGGCCAGTTCCAAAGGACCGAAGCGGACATGCCCTTCCGGAAAAGCAAGTTAGGACCGTGGACAATTCGCGGCGCTGTCTGGAAACAGCACAGTTGTAGCCTTCTGCGTGCCCCCCGGTGGAATCCGCGTTCCGCACGCCGCGCATGGGGAAAATCTCCGACGTGCCACTCCCCGGCGGCACGTCCACCCTAATCCCTTCTTGACACGGCCCGCGGTCGAGGCGTAAGTTAGATTTCCAAGCCCTTCCGGAAGGAAGGGTGCGGATACGCCGGCTCAGCTGGCCGGACGCGAACACATGAACCCACACAGAGAGCGGAGCCGACTTCCACGGAAAATCGTCGTAGTAGTACGGCCCGTGTGCGCGTCTTGGCCTGGAGGGCGTGACTGAGCTGATTGGCGAGAGAAATCGAAAGCTCACAAAACCCACCTGGCCAGCGCATCTGGCAGGTGGGTTTTATTTTTAGGGGAGTGAGGAGGGGGTCCAATGGGCAGTGAGAAACCGATTCTGACCGGAGCGCGGATTCTGTGGGAATGTCTGGAGCGCGAAGGCGTCAAGACCGTCTTCGGCTATCCGGGCGGCGCGATTCTGCCGGCGTATGACGCGTTGCGGCACAGCTCGATTCGTCACATTCTGGTGCGCCACGAGCAGGGCGCCACGCACATGGCCGACGGTTACGCGCGCGCCACGGGCGGCGTGGGTGTGGCCGTGGCGACCTCGGGTCCCGGCGCCACCAACATGGTCACCGGCATTGCCACCGCCATGATGGACTCTTCGCCGATCGTGTGCATCACCGGGCAGGTGGGCAGCAAGCTGCTGGGCTCCGACGCGTTCCAGGAAACCGATATCACCGGCGTGACCTTGCCCATCACCAAGCACAACTACCTGGTCACGCACGTCGAGGAACTGGCTCCCGCCATCCGCGAGGCGTTTTATGTGGCGAAGTCGGGCCGGCCCGGTCCCGTGCTGGTCGATATCACCAAGGACGCGCAGCAAAGCTCCTGCGCGTTCGATTGGGAAGCCGCGGCTCCCCGCATGCGCGGTTACCGCCCCGATCTGTCGCCCGCCAAACAGGAATACGAAAAGGCGCTGCAACTGATCCGCGAAGCCAAGCGGCCGGTGATCCTGGCCGGACACGGCGTGGTGCAGTCGGGCGCCGAGGAGGAGTTGAAAACCTTCGCCGAGCGGGCCTGCATCCCCGTGGCGATGACGCTGCTGGGGATCGGCGGCTTGCCCGCCGCCCATGTCCTGAACCTGGGCATGATGGGCATGCACGGCGAGGCCTGGGTGAACAAGACGATTCAGGATGCCGACCTGCTGCTGGCGTTCGGCATGCGCTTCGACGATCGCGTGACCGGCAACCTGAAGAACTACGCGCCCAAGGCCAAGAAGATCCACGTGGAGATCGATCCGGCGGAGATCAACAAGATCGTCAAAGTGGACGTCGCCCTGGTGGGAGACCTGCGGAAAATTCTCCAGGAACTCATGCCGCGCGTCGAGACCACGAACCGCAACGAGTGGATCGAGCACATCCGCGTTTTGAAGGGCGATTCGGCGGTCCGCGACATCCAGAACCTCCCCGACCTCGGCCATCTCTACGCCGCGCACGTCATCAACGATCTGTGGCGCGAGACCCGCGACCGCGACACCATCATCGTCACCGACGTGGGCCAGCATCAGATGTGGGAGGCGCAGTATTACAAGCACGAGCGCCCGCGCTCGCTGATCACTTCGGGCGGCCTGGGCACCATGGGATTTGCGCTGCCCGCCGCCATTGGAGCCAAGGTGGCGCGGCCCGATGCGGACGTCTGGGTGGTCGTCGGCGACGGCGGCTTCCAGATGACCATGGGCGAACTCGCCACCATCGTGCAGGAAAATCTCAAGGTGAATATCGCCATCATCAACAACGGCTACCTTGGGATGGTGCGCCAGTGGCAGGAGTTCTTCTACGAGCGGAATTACGAAGCCACGCCGCTGGTCAATCCGAACTTCGCGCAACTGGCGCAGGCCTACGGCATCCGCAGCATGGCCATCAAGAAGCGCGCGGACGTCGTCCCCGCGGTGCAGGCCGCGCGGGCCCACGAGGGGCCGGTGCTGATTGATTTTCAGGTCGAGCAGGAAGATACCGTCTATCCGATGGTGGCGGCCGGCTCGGCCCTGCACGAGATGATCCGGCGGCCGAGCCCCATTGTCGAGACCGCTGCGGATGAATAGGAGACCCATGCTGCATACTTTTATGGTCTATGTCGAAAACAAGCCGGGCGTGCTCTCGCGCGTCGTGTCGCTGTTCCGCCGACGCGCCTTCAACATTGACTCGCTCACCGTGGGACGCACGGAAAAGCCCGAGGTCTCGCGCATGACGATTGTGGTGGACGCCGATGAGGACCAGGCGGCGCGCATCGTCGCCAACATCTATAAGCTGGTGAACGTGTTGCTGGTGGACGACGTGACGGGGTCACAGGCGCTTTTCCGCGACCTGTCGCTCGTGAAGGTGAGTGCGCCTCCCGACGCGCGAGCTCAAGTTTTGCAACTCGCCGAGGTCTTCCGCGCGCGCGTGCTCGACATCGCAGCCGAATCCATTACGCTCGAGATGACAGGCGGCGAAGAAAAAGTGGACCGCTTTTTGGAATTGCTCGCGCCATTTGGGTTGATGGAAATGGTGCGGACGGGAATCGTCGCGATGCGGCGCGGCGCCAAGTCGTCCGTTCCCGCCACCGTCAGC
Source organism: Terriglobia bacterium (assembly GCA_020072765.1). GTDB lineage: Bacteria > Acidobacteriota > Terriglobia > Acidiferrales > UBA7541 > Palsa-295. The sequence continues at coordinate 806 of JAIQGD010000022.1, read as the reverse complement.
GAAGAAGTCAGGCCCGTGGAGGACGGTAGCGTTTCCTACTCCGTCTAGAGCGTTTCCGCTAGCGGCGTTTTCTGTCGTGCCGGGGCCTTCAGCCCGGCAGATGTTTGCGGCGGGGAATTGCGTTCGTTCTGAGAGGCCTACGCCGATTTGCGCTTGGCGGCGTGGCTTCGCCCGGCGTGCGGTTTCGGCCGCAGCGCCGCCAGGAACTCGCCCAGCGGCCGCGTATTGAGCACGTCCTTCGTTTCGATCCATCCGCGCCGCGCCGTGTCCACCCCGTAGCGCATGAACGGCAAATGTCCCGCGGCGTGGGCGTCGGTGGAAATCACGATCTTCACGCCGCGCTGCTTGGCCATGCGCAGGTGCACGTCGCGCAGATCGAGGCGGTCCGGGTAGGCGTTGCACTCCATGGCCACGCCGTGGCGCGCCGCGGCATCGAGCACCTTTTCCATGTCGTACTCGAACGGGTCGCGGCGCAGCACCAGCCGGCCGGTGGGATGCGCGATGATCTGCGTGTACGGGTTCTCGATAGCCGCGAGCAGGCGCTCGGTCATCTCCGCCGGGTCCATGTTCATGTAGGAATGGACCGAGGCGACCACCACGTCGAGCTCCGCCAGCACGTCGTCCTCCAGATCGAGCGAACCGTCCTTCAGGATGTCCACTTCGATGCCCGCGAGCAGGCGGATGCCCGGAACGTGCGCCTGCGCCGCGCGAATCTTTTTGATCTGCTGGCGCGTGCGCTCCTCGTCCATGCCGTTGGCGACGGTGACGGCCTGGGAATGGTCGGTCAGCGCGATGTATTCGTAGCC
>JAIQGD010000021.1 GCA_020072765.1 Terriglobia bacterium | reverse complement strand
CCGCGCAGGTCGCCGACGAGGTAGAGCGATCCGGTGGCGAAGACGGCGTCGTCCGGGGAGGCCGCGGCGATGGCGCGTTCGAGCGCTTCGGCGGGATCCGGGACGATGGCGGAATGCTTGGCCAGGTGAGCGGTCATTTCGGCCAGCAAGGGAGCGGAAATTGCCCGGGGCTGGCGCGGCTCGGTGAGAAGGACGAGGTCGGCGTGCGGGAAGAGAAGGCCGGCGATTTCGTCCACGGCCTTATCGCGCATGGCGCCGTACACGAGCAGGATGCGGCGGCCCTGAAAATTTTCTTCCCAGAATTTCAGCAGTTCGCGGGCGCCGGAGGGATTGTGCGTGCCGTCGAGATAGACGGCTGGGCGTTGGCCGAGGCGTTCGAGCCGGCCGGGCCAGCGGACGCTGCGGATGCCGCGCTCAATCGCGGCATCGTCCAGGGGAAATCCGCGCTCGGCGAGCAGGCGCGCGGCGGTGGCGGCGGCGAGCGCGTTGCGGATCTGGAAGCGGCCGGGCAGCGGTGGTTCGACCGCGAGTTTCTTCTGCGAATGGGGTCCTGCCGCGACGGCGCGATAGCATCCGTCGGAGGCTTGCACCTTTTCGATTTGCCAGGCGGTGTCCACCTCGACCAGCCGCGCGTCGAGATCCCGGCAGCGCTGGGCGATCACGGCGCGCGCTTCGGGGCGTTCCGCCGAACTGACGACCCATGAGCCGGGCTTGATGATCCCCGCCTTTTCCCCGGCGATCTCTTCGATCGAATAGCCCAGGAAATTTTCGTGGTCGAAATCGATGGACGTGATAATGGCCACTTCGGGGACGACGATATTGGTGGCGTCGAGCCGCCCTCCCAGACCCGTTTCGTAGACGGCGAAGTCCACGCGCTGGTTTTCCGGGGCCGCGAAGGCGACAAAGGCCATGGCGGTGATGCACTCGAAGTAGGTGGGATGCGCGGCCAGCTGGCCGGCGGCGAGGAGCGATTCGATGGCGGCTTGCACGCGCGTCCAGGCCGCGGCGAAGGCCTCGTCCGAGATATCGCGGCCGTCAATGCGCATGCGCTCGTTGATGCGTTCGAGGTGCGGGGACGTGTACAGGCCGGTGCGCAGGCCGGCGGCGCGGAGAATGGAATCGAGCATGGCGGCCGTCGAGCCCTTGCCGTTGGTTCCGGCAATGTGCGCGCAGGGCGCGGCGCGGTGGGGGTTCCCCAGAGCTGCGGCTAGAGTGGTGACGTTTTCCAGGCCAAACTTCTGCACGCGGGCCTGCTGGGGCGCCGCGAGCTCGCGTCCCAGCGCCAGCAGCGCGCGGACGGATTCGTCGTAGTTCATGCGGGACCGAGGAAGAACTCGAACGCCTGGGCGATGTAGTTCTTCAATTCCTTGCGGGAAACGACGGCGTCGAGGAAGCCGTGCTCGAGGAGAAATTCGGCGGTCTGAAAGCCTTCCGGGAGCTTCTGGCGGATGGTCTGCTCGATGACGCGGGGGCCGGCGAAGCCGATGAGCGCGCCGGGTTCGGCGATGTTGAGATCGCCGAGCATGGCGTAACTGGCGGTCACGCCGCCGGTGGTCGGATCGGTGAGCACGGAAATAAAGGGCACGCGCGCGTCGTCCAGGCGGCCCAGCGCCGCCGCGACTTTGGCGAGTTGCATTAGGCTGACGGTTCCCTCCATCATGCGGGCGCCGCCGGAGCAGGAGATGATGACCAGGGGCTGCTTCTGGGCCAGGGAGCGCTCGACCGCGCGGGCCACTTTTTCGCCCACCACCGCGCCCATGGATCCGCCGATGAAGCCGAACTCCATCGAGCAGCAGGTCACCTGGCGTCCGCGGAGCTTGCCTTCGGCGGTGAGGATGGCGTCCTTCATGCCCAACTTGCGCTGGGCGTCGCGCAGGCGCTGGGCGTAGGGCCGGGTATCGGAAAACAGGAGGGGGTCGCTGGAGGCCAGGCCGGCGTCGAACTCGGTCCAGAACTCGTCATCGAACAGCAGCTCCAACCGGCGGCGGGCGCCCAGCCGGAAATGATGGTCGCACTTGGGGCAGACTTCCCAATTGGCTTCGAGATCTTTTTTCCAGATGATAGCCCGGCAGGCCCCGCACTTGATCCACAGGCCTTCGGTGCGGACGCGGCGCTCGTCGACGGGCGTCGGATTCTCGATGGATTTCTTTTCTCGTTTAAACCAAGTCATAGAAGGTCGAGTTCACCGTTTAGAGTTAACAGTTGACAGCTAACAGCAAAAACCAGCTTTCCAAGCGCGTCACGTGAAACCTAATAGTCGATGCCCCGCTGCGCGAGGATGCCCTTGGTGTACGGATGTTTGACGTCGCGCATCTCGGTGACCAGGTCGGCGGCCTCGACCAGCCGGGGATGCGCGCTCCGCCCCGTGCAGATGACATGCACGCGCTCGGGGCGCCGGGTGAGCGAGTCGATGACGCGCTCGGCGTCCAGCATCTGATAGCTGATCACGTAATTGATCTCATCGAGGACCACCAGGTCGTAGGTCTCGCTGTAAATTTGCTGGCGGCCGTACTCCCAGGCCTGCTCGCACAGGCGAATATCTTCCGGGTCCGCCTCGGTGCCGCCCACCTTCACGAAGCCGCGGCCCATGGGGCGGATTTCGAACTTGTCCTCGCCGAGCATCTGCGCGGCGTCGAGCTCGCCATAGTGCCAGGAACCCTTGATGAATTGCACCATCAGCACGCGCAGTCCCTGCCCGACGGCGCGAAAGGCGGTGCCCAGGGCGCAGGTCGTCTTGCCCTTGCCCGGGCCGGTGTACACGATCAGGAGTCCCTTGCCTTCCGGCATGCCAACCTGTCCCCAAAAAACAGGCTTTTATAGTGGCCGGAGCGTGGGGAAAGGTCAAGTCGCAGCTGCGGCGGGGATCAGGATGGTGAGAAGGGGGTGCCGGCCTGGGAGAGCAGGCCCACACCGAGTTCGGGGGTGAGGCGCGGGGCGCGGCGCATGGCCTCGACAAAGGCGCGGACAATCTCCGGGTCGAACTGGCTGGCGGCGCAGCGCTCGAGTTCGGCCAGGGCGTCCTGAGCCGAACGCGCTTTCTTGTAGGTGCGCGGGGAGGTGATGGTGTCATAGGCGTCGGCGACCGCGATCACGCGCGCGCCGTGCGGGATGCTCTCCCCATCGAGGCGCGCCGGATAGCCCGTACCATCGTAGAACTCGTGATGGTGGCGAATCATCTGTTGAATCGCGCCCAGGGTCCGGAGCGGGTCGAGAATGCGGGCGCCCAGATCGGGGTGGGTTTTCATCGTCTCCCACTCGGTGGCATCGAGGGGCCCGGATTTATTGATGATAACCTCGGGGATTCCGACCTTGCCGACGTCGTGCAGCAGCGCGGCGAGCCGAATCTCCTCGACCTCGGCGGGGCGCAGGTTGAGTTCCTGGGCGATGATCACGGCGTAGGCGGAAACCTTCTGGGAATGGCCCTGGGTGTACTGGTCCTTGGCGTCGACGGCGAAGGCGAGCGAGGTAACGGTGTCGACGACGGCGAGCGGCAGGCTTCCGTTGGGGGTCTCCCCGGATTTTGTGGCGAGCGAGCGAGTGAACTGCTCCAGGCGGGCGTAAATTTCCTCGAAGGCCTCGGGGCCGGTGGAAAACTGGCGTTTGAGCGTGACGCCGAGATAGGCTTCGAGCACATCCTTTTTCCACGTTTTGTGGTTCGCCGGCGCACCTTCCTCGGCGCTGGTCACGGAGTTTCCGCCCTGATGCTTGGAAAGGTACATGGAGGAATCCGCCACCTGGATGAGTTCCTGGGGAGTGGCGCCATGCAGCGGATACGAGGCAATGCCGAAGCTGGCGGTGATGTTCTTGTCGTGGAGCAGGGGATCGGCGGCGATCCAGGCGCGGAGCTTGCTGGCGAGCTGCTGGGCCTGGTCGACCGTGGTTTCCGGCATAAGGATCACGAACTCATCGCCGCCGTAACGCGCGACGACGTCGGAGCGGCGGCAGTTTTCCTCGAGGATGTGGCCGACGCGCTGGAGAACCACGTCGCCCTCGAGATGGCCATAAAAATCGTTGACGAACTTGAAGCGGTCGAGGTCCATCAGGACCAGCGAGAAGGGGCGATTGGCGCGGGTCGAGCGCTTCCATTCCGACGAGAGCGCCTCCATCAGGAAGCGGTGGGTCTTCACGCCGGTCAGGCCGTCGGTGATGGCCTGCTCCTGGGTGGTTTGGAAGGTCAGGGCGTTGTGCAAGGCGCCGGCAAACAGGTCGGCCAGCGTGCGGAGCAGTGCGAAATCCTCGTCGGGAAATTCGCAGGGCTCGGACGATTCCACGTAGAGCACGCCCAGGAACTGATCGCCGTAGATGATCGGCAACGCCAGCGAGGCGGCCGAGGAGGGCAGGACCAGCCGGGGCGACGAGGAGTTCACCTCGCGGACCATGGCCGCATGGCTGCTGCGCGCGACTTGCCCGACCAGGCCTTCCCCGACGGCGATGTGGCGTCCCAGGGCATCGCGCCGCGCGCCCGCTTCGGCCCGGACGACCAGTTCCTTGGCAGTCAGGTCGAGAACGGCGATCCCGATGTGGTCATAGGGAACATGGTTTTCCATCTCGGCGGCGATCTTGGCCAGCATCTCGTCGGGATCCAGCGTGGTGATGGCTTGGCCGGAAACATTGTTGATCAGGGTGAGCTGGCGCGATTTCTTTTGTTCTTCGGAGAAGAGCCGGGCCTTTTCCATGGCGATGCCGGCCTCGCTGGCCAGCAGGCCCATCAGGGTCACGTGGCCCTCGTCAAAGGTCCGCTCGTGGGAGCTGTGCGCCACCATCACGCCAAAGGGCTGGTCGTTGAGAATCAAGGGCACGGCGCAAATGGACCCGGCCTCGCGCATGGCCACGAAGCCCAGGCGCTCGGTTTCTTCCTTGTAATGATCGCGAATCAGCAGGGGCTGGCCGGTGCGCACGATGTATTCCACCATGTGGTTGCCCGCGGGGCGGCAGCGCTTGGGGCGCCGCTGGCCATCCACAACCTCGACATCGAAGCGGACTTCTCCTTTTTTCGCGTCGTAGACGGCGATGTAGAAGTTTTCGGCTTCGACGACGCGCCGCATTTCCGAATGAATGCGTTCGAGCAGAGCGTCCAGCTCGAGCGTGGAGTTCAAGGCGCGGCCGATTTCGTTCAGCATGTGCAGCTCTTCGCTGCGGCGCGCGGTCTGGTGCATCAGGTAGCTGTTCTCGACGGCCATGCCGATTTGGTGGCCCAGCGAGAGCAGCAGGCGGAGCTCGGCGGGAGTGAAGTTACTGTTGTCCGGCGTCCCCAGCAGCAGGAGTCCGAACACACGGTCTTTGGCCTGCAGGCTGATGCCCACCGCGGTGCGCAGGCCTTGCCCCAGCATCAACTGGCGCGCTTGATGGAAGGAGTCTTCCTTGTCCAGAGACTTCCAGTTGGTGTCCGAAGCCAGGTCCCGCAGGACGACCAGCCCTCCCAGGCGGGCCACCAGCGTCACCAGGTATTCGTCGAGGTGGCTTTCCTGCAAGGTGCAACAGAAGGATTTGTCCAGGCCGGATACGATGGCCGTGCTGGGGCCGTTGGCATCGCCATAGCGCACGCAGAGCGCGCCGACCGGCATGCGCACGACGTTGAGCACGCGATCGAGCGCCTGGGCCATCATCTTCTGGGTCTCGCCGCCGGCGAAACCCGAGGCGGCGAGGTTGAGGTTGGAAAGCGCTAGCATGTTGCGCTCGACGCGCCGCCGCTCCTCCTCGTACACCGTGGTCACCATCAGCACGCAGGTGAATAATTCCGGGAGCAGGATCAGGGGCAGCAGGTCTCTTCCCGCGAGCCAGGACAGGCGAGACTGAAACACGACGATCATGCACAGCACCCCCCAGGCGGCAAAGGTAATGCCGAGCAGGACGTCGGCGCGCGCTTCCTGCTTGCGCCCCTCGTGCCAGAAGGTCCAGCCGATCGCCAGGTAGGCCAAGCCGGCCCCCAGCAAGACCGGGACATGCACCGAGCCGCGGGTCTGCGCAATGGCCCAGGCCCCTCCGACCACCGCGGCGGCGACCAAGCCCGCCACCGGAATCCGCAGGCGGGCGTAGAGGCGCGCGGTGCAATAAAACGTCAGGCTAGCCAGGGCCAGAAACCAGTCGTTGGCGCCGCGCAGCCAGGGAGTCCACCAGCCGGATGGAGTCCATGCGGCCGCGGATCGAGCGGCGAGGTGCAGCAGGAATAGAAACCAGGCGGCGGACCACGCCAGCAGGTAGGACTGGCGTTTCAGACGATGGAGGAAATGGAAAAAGGCTGCGAGCAGCAACGTGCTGGCCAGCAGCACAAACCCCATAGTGTCAACGTGGCTTACCAACGTACCCCTCCGCCCTCCCAGTGCCCCCGTGCTCGTCCGAGAATACCAGAAATCAGAAGACTCCCCAGCGGCATGCCAGGCCAAGTTTCGTGGAGGTTAACCTCTGGGCCATCCTGGGGAAGCTGCCTGACGGGACCGGTTGGGCCTGCTCAAACTATGGCGCGCGCATCGGACCGGGTCAACGGTACCCGGGTACCATTCGCCCGGGGCGGGCCTGCGGCTCGATTTTGTTCCATCGTTCCGTTAAGATGAATGGTTTCGGAGCGAGGAAAAAAATCGCATGGCTACGACTCAACATCTGCGGGTTCGCTTTGCCCCGTCGCCCACCGGTTACTTGCACGTCGGCGGCGCGCGCACGGCGCTGTTCAACTGGCTGTTCGCCCGGCACGAGAAGGGCACGCTGCTGCTGCGGATCGAAGACACCGACGTCGAGCGCAATCGCCCGGAACTGGTGCAAGGAATTCTCGACGGGCTGAAGTGGCTGGGCATCGAATGGGACGAAGGCCCGTTTTTTCAGTCGCAGCGGCTGGAGATGTACCGCGCCGCGGCCGAGCGTCTGCTGGCCGGCGGGGCCGCGTTTGGGTGCTATTGCAAGCCGGCGGCGTATGCGGGTGGCGATGCGGCTCCCGGCACGGGAGAAGAGCACGCGGGCGAAGGCGATGACGAAGGGAAGGCGCTGAAAGCCGCCCCGTGTCCTTGCCGCGATTTGAACGACGCCGAGCGCGCCGCGCGGCACAGCCAGGGGATTCCCCGCGCGATTCGCTTCCGCGTGCCGCGCACCGGCGTGACCCATTTTGAGGATCTCGTGTTTGGCGCGCGCGAAGTGCAGAACGCCGAGATCGAGGATTTCGTCTTGCTGCGCTCCAACGGCCTGCCGACCTACCAGCTCAGCGTGGTGGTGGACGATATCGACATGCGTATCAGCCACGTGATCCGCGGCGCCGACCATTTGTCGAACACGCCGAAGCAGGTGCTGATCTATCAGGCGCTGGGCGCGGCGGCGCCGGTGTTTGCGCACGTGCCGCTGATCCTGGGGGCCGACCGCACGCGCCTTTCCAAACGCCACGGCGCCACCAGCGTCGGTTCCTATGCAGACGAAGGGTTTTTGCCCGAGGCCTTCCGGAATTTCCTGGCCCTGCTGGGATGGTCGCCGGGAGACGACTCCGAGTTTCTCCGCACCGGCGAATTGATCGAGCGCTTCTCGCTGGGCGGCGTGAGCCGCACCAATGCCGTCTTCGATCGCGCCAAGCTGGAGTGGTACAACACCCAGTATCTGCAGAAGCCGGCGGTCGAGGAGTTGCTGCCGTACGTCGAAGCCGAACTGAAGCGCGCCGGGCTCTGGGAGGGTTCCCAGGCCAGCGGGGACCGCGCATGGTTTGCCCGCGCGGTGGATTTGATTCGCCCGCGGACGCGGCTGCTCGGGGATTTCACCGGCTGGGCCCGCGCATTTTTCGCCGAGGATTTCGACTACGAAGCCGAAGCGCGCGAAAAATTCTGGAAGGACGAGCGCGTGGGCGGCATGCTGCACAAACTGGCCGGCGCGCTCGAAGCGCTGCCGGAGTTCAATCACGATGCCTGCGATGCCGCGCTGCGAGGTCTGGCGGGGGCCGAAGGCGTCAAGGCCGGCCTGCTGATCAATGCCACGCGCGTCGCCATCGTGGGCCGCGCCGTGGCTCCTCCGCTGTTCGACACCATGGTCGTGCTCGGCCGCGACCGCGTGCTGGCGCGCCTTCGCCGCGCCGTGGCCGCGCTCACGTCTGCCTGAACGCGCGAACTTTTCCCTTTATTTTAAGGAGAGAACTGAAAGTCCGGGAGCGGATCGTGCGACCCGCCCGCCGGACGGCTGCGGTTACTTCGGCTCGGGACGAGCCGCGGAGAAAATTTCCGGGTGCAAGGCGCGGGTCTTGGCGTCGGCGCCCGCGACTTCCAGTGGGACGCTCAAGGCCACTTTCACGGGCGGCAGACAGGCGGAGTTGTTGCAGGCCTGAAAGCGGAGCGTGATGGGAATTTTGGCCGCGCCGATCGGCGCGGTGGCCCCGGCGGCCAGCCGGAGGCGGAAGGTCACCCTGCTCGAATACACATCGAGCGCCTTGTCCGGCGAGAACGGAAATTTCTTGAGCTGGCCGTTGGGGTAGACTGTATCGGCTAGTGTGAATCCCGCGGGAAGCTGAGGCGTGACTGTCGTGGGGATCAGGTAGGGGTCGCGGGGCTTGTGCGAATTCATGTGATAGCCCTCGTTGATATCCACCACGACGGCGATCTGAAAATCTTTCCCGCGCGGCACCGGGTCGAGCGAGACGTAGGTGTGCGTTTTCACCACCGACGCTCCCGTCACCGGAGCGGCAGATTCCTGGGCGGGCAAGATGGCCCGGTTGCCTACGCCCGCCAGCAGCAGGAGGGCGCACAGCGCGACGAGATGCCGGAACGATCCGAGTCGGTTCATAGTTGGCTCTCCACGTCCTTGATGACCTGAGCTTCGTTCAAGGCCCCCATATACTTCTTTACGACCTTGCCGTCACGCGAAATCAGGAAACTCGTGGGCATGCCGAGCAATCCCCCGAACTGCGAGGCGATATCGTCGCTGCCGAGCACGATGGGGTAATTCATGGTCAGGGACTGGCCGCCGACGTTGAAGTGCGTTTCCTTGACGAAGGGTGCCACGACCTTCGCGCCGTCGTCGTCCATGGCGGCGCCCAGCAGCGTGAAACCCTTGCTGCTATATTTCTGCTGCATCTGGATCAGGATGGGGATTTCGCCGCGGCACGGTTCGCACCACGTCGCCCAGAAATTCAGCAGGACGACCTTGCCTTTCATGCTGGCGAGCGGCACGCTGCTCCCTTGCAGGTCCTTGAACGTGACCTCGGGTTCGTTGGCCATCGCCGCCGGCTTGCCGGAACCGCCCGCGGGCGCCCCGATCTTGCAGCCCGAGACATTCGCCGCAATCACATACAACAAGACCGCCAGCAACAGCGTGTTGGCAACTCTCTTCATGCCCGATGCTCCCATCATTGCGCGAACCGGTTCAAGAATGACAGCTTGCCCGAAAGCCAGGCCAGCCGATTGACGAAGATCAGCGCTCCGATCAGCAGCAGCAGAAAGCCGCTGAAAACTTCCACCCGGTGCAGGTGCCGGCGGAAGCGCTGGTAAAACTTCAAAAACCGGCCAATGGCCAGGGCCGTCAGCAGGAAGGGAATCGCCAGCCCCGCCGAATAACACGCCAGCAGAAGCACGCCCTGGCCGACCGTCTCCTTGGTCGAGGCCACCAGAAGCACGCTGCCCAAGATCGGTCCAATGCAGGGCGTCCAGCCGAAGGCGAACGCGAAGCCCATCAGGAATCCGCTGACGATGCCCGGTTTGTTGCCGCCCACATTGCGCAGATGGATGTCGCGGTTGAGCCAGCGCGTCATGGAGGGGCCGAGAAGAAAAATCAGAGCGGCGGCGTAGAACTGTATGGGCGTGGCGAAATGGCCCAGGACCCGCAGGTTCAGCGCCACGCCAATCGCCACCAGCACGGCTCCCACGAGCAATCCCACACGGACCGAGATCTTCACCAGCCAGCCGACCAGGTGCAGTCCGAACAGCACAATCAATGCGCCGGCGACCGGCGCCAGCAAATTCTTATTCCGCAGCAAGAACGAACTGACCGCGCTCGCCGAGGCGCCAAAGGTGATGAAGACCGCCGAAAATCCGATGACAAAAGCGAAGGCCGAGCTGAACAGCCGGCCGCTGGATCCCTCGCCCTCCTTGAGCTGCTCGACGCCGATCCCCGAGAGCATGGAAATGTAACCCGGCACCAGCGGCAAAACGCACGGGGAAAGAAACGACACGACGCCCGCGAAAAAGACCCCAAAAATCGAAACGTCCATCAGGCTCCTTTCAGCCTTGGGCGTCCACATTGGTCACTCAACTGGGACGCCAGCTTGCAATCAAACCTTCATTTTCCCACATCCGTTAGACGCACGGCAAAAGGATTTTGGCGCAGTTTTTTCCACGTGCCCGGGGCTAGCATAACAGTCGTGTCTTCAACAGCTTGCGGCAGGGCGCGGGTGCCAAAACGGCTGTCCGTGAAGCGCTGGATGACGCTGGCGCCAACCGGTGGCCTCCTCGTAGGCCAGGGTGTTCCTCAGAATACTTTTTCCCGGCGCCGCAGACTTCCGAAGGAGCCGAGGTTGGCGATGCGAATCACGATGCTGTACTGGTTTTCGTTGCGGATCGTGCCGAATGAGAATCTGCGGTATTCGAAGCCGATCCCGCAGCACGAGCCGTTGTAGGAGACTTGCACGATCTGGTTCTGATAGACCTGCTGCGTGAAGTCATAGCTAACTCCGCCCTCGATATTCCAGCCCCGGCGGTTCGGCTCGCCGTAGCCCGCGAGCAGGCGGATCTGATTGGAGCGCTGCTCGAAATTCGCCGGACGCACCGGGGGATCGAGCGGAAGATTCAGCACGGAAAAGTGCGCCAGAGTGAGGAACGATTCCTTCCAGGGCTTGATCTTCAGCAGCGTGCCGATCGCCGTCATGCGGGCGCGCACGGGATCGTAGTTGAGGATGAACTGCGTGTCGAAATGCTTGCCCGGCTCGATGCGCAGATCGCTCACGATGGGCGAAAAGCGCCGCGGGAGGTCGGCAAAGGCGAACGGCGTCAGCGCGCTGAGGGTTTGGAAGACGTTGGGCTGGCCGGGCGCCAGCGCGCCTCCGAATGTGGGATCGAAGAAATACTTCTGCGCGACGCGCCAGGTGAGGAATTCCTCGGTTCCGCCGGCGGCCGTGCGGCGGTAGAGGCGCTGGGTGATGCCGTACTCGATCTCGCTGGTATCGGTGAGCGTTTCATCCTCGTCGAAGCGCACCAGCCGCCCGAACTGGTTCACGCCGGAGACGTAGCGGTAGACGGCGTCCGGTTCGACGACGTGCTTCCACTTGGTGTCGCCGCCCCACACGCGCTCGAGCACCGGCAAGCGCGCATCCAGGGAGAATTCCTCGGTGTTGCGGTACAGCCCCCGGCCCGTGAAGGCGCCGCTCTGGATCTGCCCGCCGTAATAGGTCGAGCGGAACGTGAAGCTCGGCGTCAGGTCGAACCAGTCTCCGAAGTGCAGCGGCAGCGTGGCGGTGGGCGCGAATTCGCTGCGCGTGACGAAATCCGGCGTCTGAAACGGCGTGACGCTGTCGTCGCGGTGCTCGGCGCCGGTGAAGGCCGCGAAGGAGAAATAGACCGGCAGGCGCCTGAAGAACGCCTGGTCCACGGAGCTGAAGCGCACCTCGGGGGCGGCGCGCAGGGTGACGGAGGTCTGCGGCGCGGCGCTCAGATAATTCTTGTAGCTCAGCGCGGCCACGTTGAGGCTGAAGCCGCGGAAATTGTTGGAAAGGAACGCGGTGTTGCGCACTTCGGAGTTGACCGCCTGCGTGAACGTCTCGGACCAGGCCAGGCGGAACGTCAGCGAGGTGAGCTGATCGAGATCCGCGACGGCGCGCCAGCCGCCGGGCAGCAACGAGGTAAACAGGAGTTTCGCCTCATGCCCGCCCTGCTTGATCGCGGGCCCAGTTTCCTGAGCGAGACCCCGGTCGATCACGCCGTAGTAGCTGGCATCGAGCTGCGCATGTTCCCACGGCCGCATGCGAAGTTCGCCCTTTTGGCTCCAGCCGCGCCGGCTGAAGTACGACGCGCCGAGCGTGGTATCCAGCCAGTCCCGCGGCGCCCAATAGACCGCGTCGCTCAGCACGAATCCTTTCTGCGACGTGTGGCCGGGCTCGGGAATCAGGAAGCCGGAGTCCCGCCGCTTTTCCGCCGGAAAGGTGGCGTAGGGCAGATACAGCACGGGTACCGAGAACACGCGGAAGTTGCCGTGCTCCAGATGCACCGATTTCTGCAGACGGATGGTCGCGCCGGGCGCATAGAATTTCCAGACCGGGCGGCCGGGATCGCAGACGGTGAGCCAGGCTTTGCGGATGCGGTAGGTGTTGGGGTCCAGCCGCTCGGCCTCCTCGGCCTCGAAATAGACGGGATTGGGACTGATGAGCAGCGTCGGCGAGGGGCGGCGCTGGAGCACGAAGGTTCCCCGGACGTGATGGAAGGTGCCGCGCCCGGTGCGCAACTCGTAGCGCGCGTCGTCGGCGTCGACGTGCTGGGTCATGTAATCCAGCTGCACGTGGCCGGTGGCGACGAGCACCTGCGTTTCGCTGTTGTATTCGACGTGGTCGGCGCGCAGCCGCGCGTTCTGGTAGCGCACGTCCACGTGGCCGTCGGCGTAGAAAATCCGCCCGGCCTGCCGCTGCTGGTCCGCTTCGAGCGTGGCTTCACCGCCGGTGGTGAGCGGCACCAGGGGCGCCGGGGCGGGGGCTTGCGCCGGCATGGCGCGCGCCGCCGGCGCCATCACCAACAGCGCTGCCAGAAGGGCGAGAGTGCGGACGGATTGCGCGCGCGTCGCGTTCAGCATCGAGTCATCAAGTCCAAAACGAAGAAAGCGAGCCTAACACGCGCCCCGCGCGCCCGCAATCCGCGATCCCAACAGCTCGCTCTGGTCGCAAGCACCCCAAGAGAATGCCGAAATACCCGCCTTGTGGGTCGCGGCTTTAGCGCGCCGTGTGCGTCCCGGACAGCAGTCGGGACCGCGACATAAGCACCGTAACAACAATGGGGCTTTAGCCCCTGAAGCTCCCTGAGGCTTCTCTTCCGGCATTTTGCTACGGCAGGTGGCAGGACTTGATGCCCTTCTTCTCGAAGTATTTCTGGTGGTATTCCTCGGCGCGATAGAACGCGGACGCCGGGGTGATCTCGGTCACGATGGGATGCGGGAAGATGCCCGCCTTGTCCAGCGCATCTTTGGCGTCGCGGGCCGCCGCTTCCTGTTCCGCGTCGTGAAAAAAAATCGCCGAGCGGTATTGCGTGCCGGTGTCCGGCCCTTGCCGGTTGAGCGTGGTGGGATTGTGGCTCTGGAACAGGACGGCGAGCAGTTCGCGATAGGAAACCTGCTGCGGGTCAAATTCGATTTCCACGGCCTCGGCGTGCCCGGTCGTCCCGGTGCAGACGTCCTCGTAGGAAGGGTCCTTCATCGTCCCGCCGGTGTAACCGACCGCCGTCGCCGTGACGCCCTTCACCTGCCGGAACACGTCTTCCACGCCCCAGAAACACCCCGCCGCAAAAGTTGCCTTCGCCATAGCCTGACACTCCTTTGATTTTGCTCCATCCGGCTTGCTGTATGTTGCCACAGGCTAGCGGCGAGGTCGAGTTTCGGCGCTGCGCTCGGTTTCGCGAGCTTTCACGCTTTCGCGCTTCTGTAAGGGGCCAAGGGGCGGGTCAGTCGCGGCCGGCGACGCGGGGAGGAGCCGGCCCTTCGGCCGATGCGCGTCCCTTCTTCCCGTGCAGGAGTTCAACGACGGCGCGATAGAGACGCGTGCGGACCGCGTAGCGCTCGCTCGCGCGGGTGATGTACCGCAGCACGACGTTGATGCCCGAACCCGTTGGCCGGATGCTCAAGGAAGGAGCGGCCGAAAACGAGCGTCGCACATCGGAAGGTGTGGCGCGGTTCCACTCCTCCTCGGCAAGCTGCGCGTTTGCAGCCGTTTCATCCGCTGCGATCTTCTGCATCGCCTCGGCGGCCGCGTACGGCTCGGCGGTGTCGGGAATCAGCACCTGGATTTCGTCCCAGAGCCACTGGCCCTTCGTTGAAAAATTGAAGTAGTGCCCTTCGATGGCGAAGCTGTTCACGAACGAGACTTTGCGCCCGGTCGGGTGACCCGCGTCGGTCCAGTTGCCTGTCTCGAGGATGACGGTGTGCAGCGGGCCGACCCTCAGCACCTCTCCACTGACTCCGTTGATCTCCACCCAATCGCCCGCGCGGATTCCGTCCTTGCCCAAAAGAACGAACCAGCCGAAGAACCCCACGATGAAATCCTTCATCGCCACGGTCAGGCCGGCGCCAGCCAGCGCGAGAACCGTCGCGAAATTACCCGGCATGCCGAAGATCACAAGCAAGATCAACACGAGGCCCAGAGCCTGCACGCCGAATAGGATTAGTGCGCGCAAGGTGTGCATCGGGCGCTGATCGAGAGCCAGAGCCGCGAAAACCCGCTGAATCCAGGAATTCGCAAGCAGCGCGACCATGGCGATCAGCAAGATGGAGAACACGGACACGGAAATGCGCTGCAGGAAAGCCTTCTCGCGCACGTTGACCAGCGTAATCCAGTTGGCGTGGACGCCGGCAAGTTGCTGCTCGGTCTCGATGCGCTTGTCGAAATCGGAAAGCTTCTTCTTTTCCTCCGTCAGGTGATGCAAACGCGCGAGTGCGGGGTTCCCGCCGGGCTCGGCCTCCGCGTTTGGTGAACCTGCTGCCGGTGGCGTGTTCGATGCCGGGCCGGGCGCGTTCTGGCCCGTGGGTATTCCTTCCTCGAGTTGTTTTTCGAGCGCCCCGTGCTCCTCGGAAAGCTTCGCCGCGCGCGCGAGCGCCTCCTGCTGAGCCTGCATCAGAAGCGATTGCTTCGAACGCAGCGACATCCACGCCCGCACCTCGTCGGAGATGTTTCTTGATTGGGTCAGCTCGACCGACGAGGGCGCTCCGGCGGAAGCACCCACAAGAGCGCTGGCGCTCTGCGCGGAGGAGGCTTTGTGTTGATCGAGCAGATGCTGGATCGTTGCCTGCCGGTCACCTCCGGCTCGAATCAGGTCTTGGTGGGCGTCCTCGAGGTCGTCCTGATCGAGCGCGAGCTGGCCTTGCGCAATGGCGATGAGCTGCTGGAGATCCTCCCGGGCGCTGCCTTCCGCCTGGGCGAGCACCTGGGTGAATTGCGTGATGCGGCTCTGGTCCGCGGCGATCGCCGCCTCTCCTTCCTTGATCCGCGCCAAGAGTTCGCGGGTCTCCGGAGTGAGCGGCGCGGGATTTTCCACCGCGTCCTGAATCGCCGCGGCAAACGCGAGATCGACCGAGTGATCGGCGAGACGCAGGGCCTGCTGGGCGTAGTCCTGCTCGGCGTGTGTGACCGCGAGCTGTGCGAGCTGCTGTGCCGTGTCGAGCGGCCGCATGTCGACCGGATTGGCGGTGTGTCGGGAGGCCGAGCGCGCGGCGCGCAGCCGTTCGCGATCGTTGGCCCAGTCGCGAGTGAAAATCACCGCGACCAGGGCGAGTGCCAGGAGCACGAGCAAACCAGATAAGATCTTCTTTTCGTGACTCTTCATGAGCGCCGGCTCACGGCCGTGACCCGAATTATGGCACTCCCGATGGCAAGAAAGGAAATCGTCCCGGCTGAAACAGGGCGCAGCCCGCCTAGAGCGAAGGAATCTGCGAGGCGTTCCAGCCGCCGCCCAGCGCTTTGATCAGGAGAACGCTGGCGACCATGCGGCGCGTGAGGATGTCCACGGCGGCGCGCTCGTCGGAAAGCGCCGCGCTCTGCGCGGTGACCACCTCCAGATAGCTGGTGACGCCGCCCTGGTAGCGCGTGGTCGAAAGAGCCAGCGAATGCTGCGCCGCGGCGACCGCGGCATCCTGCGTCTTGGCCACGTCCTGGAGGATGCTCAGGGCCGCGAGGTTGTCCTCGACCTCCTCGAACGCCGCGAGCGTCGTTTGCCGGTAGGTGTCCACCGACTGATCGTAGGCGGCGCGCGCGGCTTGCGACAGGCCGCGGCGCTGCCCTCCCTCGAAAACCAGTTCGGCGGCTGAGCCTGCCAGCGACCAAAATCCTCCGGGGCCTTGCAGCAGCGTGCCGATCTTCGCGCTCTCAAATCCTCCCGCGCCCGAAAGCATGATCTGCGGGAACCATGCCGCGCGGGCCACGCCAATCCGCGCGTTGGCTTCCTGGACGCGCCGTTCGGCCGCGGCAATGTCCGGGCGGCGCTCCAGCAGGTCGGACGGCAGCCCCGGCGGAATCAGCGGTGGCGGCGCGGCGAGCGGCAGAGGCGGCACGGCGAACTGGTAGGGCGCGTGGCCCGTCAGCACGGCCATGGCGTGCTCGAGCGCGGCGCGCTGGACGTCGAGGCCAGCCGCTTCGGCGCGCGTCGTTTCCAGTTGCGTCTGTGCTTGGGCCACGTCCACGGCGGAGGCCAGGCCGCCGCGATAGCGGCTCTGCGTCAATTCCAGGGCTTTTTCGTAGGCCGCAACGGTCGAAGCGAGCAGTTGCTTGTGCGAATCGATGCCGCGCAACTGGAAGTAGTCCAGCGCGAGTTCGGCGCGAAGGCTCAGTTCGACGCTGGCCAGATCGGCGGCGCTCGCCTGCGCTTCGGCGCGCGCGGCCTCCACGGTGCGTCGCACCCGGCCCCACACGTCGGGCTCGTAGGAAACATCCACGGGCAAAAGAAAATCATTGTACGTAGGGGTGTTCGAGGGAGCCGGCGGCCGGTTCTGCGACGGGCGGGTGCGCGAGACCGAAAGGCCCGCGGTGGCCGACGGAAAGAAACCGGCGCGAGAAACACGAACCCCGGCGCGCGCCTCGGCGAACCTCGCCTGCGCCGCTTTCAACGTCTGGTTCGAGATGCTGATCTGTTCTTCGAAGGAGTTGAGCTGCGGATCGCCGTAAATCTCCCACCACTTGCCCCGGGCCAATTGGTCGCCCGGCTGCGCCGGCTTCCATTCGCCGGTTTCCTTGTAATTCGCGGGGGGATCGGCGGCGGGCCGGACATACTTGGGTCCGGCCGTGCAGCCGCCGAGCAGAAGCGCGATAGCGCTCCACACTCCTGCCCGGCCACTGCACCGAATCGGATTCATCGTTTGAGCCGCGGAAGCCCCGCGGGCCTATTTCCCCGTATAGCTGACGCGCCAGATGGAGTTGGAAGCGTCATCGGTCACCAGCAAGGAACCATCCGGGGCGACGGCCACACCCACCGGACGCCCCCAGACCTTCCCTTCCGGCGTGACAAAGCCGGTGAGAAAATCCTGGTATTCACCGGTGGCGCGGCCCTTCTTGAGCGGGACGAAAATTACTTCGTAGCCCGTGCGGACCGAACGGTTCCACGAGCCGTGCTCGGCGGCAAAAATCTGCCCCTGGTATTCCTTGGGGAATTGCTTCCCGGTATAGAACGTCAATTCGAGCGAGGCGTTGTGCGGTTCCAGAAGCACGTCGGGCACGATCACCTTGTCCTTCAACTCGGGATGCTTGCCCTTGAGGCGCGGGTCGGGGTTGCCGCCCGTGTAATACCACGGCCAGCCGTAGAAGCCGCCGTCCTCGACGTGGGTGATGTAGTCGGGAGGCAGATTGTCACCCAATTCGTCGCGTTCATTCACCGAGGTCCACAGCAGGCCGGTTTGCGGGTCCACCGCGATTCCCACCGGGTTGCGAATGCCCGAGGCGTAGACGCGCAAGTTGCTGCCGTCGGGATTGGCCACCAGGATGTTGGCGCGGTGCACTTCGCTGGCGTCCGTATCGAGGTCGGCGATGTTGCCATGGGAGCCGACCGAGACGAACATCTGCTTCCCGTCGCGCGAGAAGGCCACGTCGCGCGTAAAGTGCCCGCCCGCGAAGGGGCTGGCCGCCGAACTCATCACGGCGCCCGGAAGAAGTTCGGGGATAATCGCTTCCGCCGGCCCCCGGGCCTTCAGGTCCCCGTTTTCATACGGAAAGCGCACCACGGAGTTCGTGTTGCCCACGTAGACGTACTTCGGGTTCGGGCCCGGCGGATAGAAGGCAATGCCGAAGGGCAGCCGGAGGTCGGTGGCAAAGGTTTCCGTCTGCTCGAACTTGCCGTCCTTCGTCATGCCCCGGAATACCAGAATCTTGCCGGGAAAGGTTTCGGCGACGAACAGGTCTCCATTGGGCGCCGTGCGAATCAGCCGGGGAGCCTGCAGTTTTTCGGCGTAGCGCTCCACCTTGAATCCGGCGGGCGCCTGCGGCCACGCGCCCTCGGGCATGGGCACGGCCGGCGAGAAAATGGCGGCGGATTTTGTGGCAAACGGCGCCGGCAGATCCGCGGGAGTGATCTTGTGAACCTTGCCGGGCTGCTGGCCGTGAAAGTCGGTGAACGGCCCCGTGCTGGCCGCGCCTGCTTGGGAGGCATCCTGGGCGGACGCCACGGAAAGAAACAGCATGAAGCCAACGGCGATTGCCATGCCTTGCCACCAACCCATCGTGGAGCGATTGCTCAACCCGTTCATCGGCGCTTCCTCCTGTGATTCGTTCATGGTTTAAAAAATCTGCGGCGGGCGCCGGAGACTCACTGCGCCGCGCCCGGGGTTCCCTGGTCCGTGGCCACGCGCACCGTCTCACCCGAAATCAGGGAGTCCGGGGGATTGACGATCACGACGGCGTCCGGCGTGAGCCCGGAAAGCACTTCGACCTCGGTGCCCAGATCTCGGCCCACGGTGATGCTGTTGAGTGCGGCGCGATTGCCCTTCTGCACCGTCCCGACCTGCAAACCCTCCGAGCGGAAAATCAGCGTGCTGACCGGAAGAATCAAAGCCGGGATGCCCGCCGGCGCCTGGAGACGCACTTCGGCGTACGCGCCGGGGAGCAGTTCGCCCCGCGCATTGTCGACATCGACTTCCGTCAGGAGCGTCCGCGTGGCGACGTCTATCGAGTTGGCCGTCCGCACCAGCGTGCCCTTGAACCGCCGCCCCGGAAATTCCAGCAGCGTCACATCGGCGGTCAGGCCCGGCCGGGCGAACTGCGAATACTGCTGCGGCACGTTGACGTACACGCGCAGCTTGTGAATCGCCGCCATGTGAAACAGCTCCGTGGCCGCGCCCCCGGCTGCGCCGGAATCGATCAGGTGCCCGATGTCGGTGTTGCGGGCGGTGATCACGCCGTCGAACGGCGCGTAGATTTTCTCGAAGGACTGCAACTGCTCCAGGCGCTTCACGTTCGATTCGGCGGATGCCACCATGGCCTTGCGCGCATCCAGATCGCCGCTGGCGTTGTCGACATCCTGCTTCGACACGGAATCGCTTTTCAGCAGTCCCTGATATCGTTCGGCCGTGATTCCGGCGAGGCGATAGTTTGCTTGCGCCGTCTTCAGGTCGGCGCGGGCCTGATCGAGCTGCTGGTCCACTTCCGGCGTCTCGATTTCGGCCAGCAATTGGCCCGCTTTCACGCGCGCCCCGATGTCCACGTACCATTTCTTCAGATATCCGTTGGTGCGGGCGTAGATGGGCGAGTTGCTGAAGGCCTGGATGTTTCCCGGCAGCACGATCTCGGTCTGCAGCGCCCCTAGCTTGGGATGGATGACGGAAACGGTCGGGATGGCGAGGTCGCGCGTCTCCTTCAACAGAGCCGCCTTGGCCTTCAGCCTGGGCACGATTCCGGCCACTACCAGAGTGGCGGCGACACCCAGCACGACGACCCCGGCGAGCACACCTTGCCTGGGGTGCCCTCCCGAATCCCGGTATTCGCCGCTGCGCGATGGCGGGCGGCTCTCTCCCGAATCAATCATGGCTTCTTGTTCCCACTTTTATGAGTACCTATATAGACGGCGCTTGCCGCCCCTTCGTTTCACAGCGAACCCGGTTCCGCCGAACGTTCCCGGCTCCGGCCGTGCAGAACCGTGAAAACCACCGGCACGAAAAACAGCGTGGCCACGGTGGCAAACAGCAGCCCGCCGATCACCGCGCGGCCCAGCGGCGCGTTCTGTTCGCCGCCCTGGCCGAGCCCCAGCGAGATGGGCAGCATGCCGATGATCATGGCCAGCGCCGTCATCAGCACGGGCCGGAAGCGCGTGAACCCGGCCTCGAGCGCCGCTTCGGCCGGCGTCTTGCCCGCCTGGAGCCGCTCCTTCGAAAAACTCACCACGAGAATGCTGTTGGCCGTGGCCACGCCCATGCACATGATCGCGCCCGTCAGGGCCGGCACGCTGATGGTCGTTCCCGTGACGAACAAAAACCAGATGATTCCCGCCAGCGCCGCCGGCAAGGCCATCAGAATGATAAACGGGTCGAGCCAGGATTGAAAATTCACCACGATCAGCAGGTAGACGAGCACGATCGAAAATCCCAGCCCCGCCAGCAGCCCGAGGAACGAGGAGTTCATGGTCTGGATCTGGCCGCGCACGATGAGTTGCGATCCCTTGGGCAGATTCTTCCGGCTTTGGTCGATCAGCGGCATCATCTCGCGCGCCACGCCGCCCAGGTCGCGCCCTTCCACCCCGCCATAGATGTCGATGGTGGGTTGCAGGTCGTAATGCGAGACCACTCCCATTTCCGCGCCGCGCGTGAACGAAGCCAGCCCCCCGAGAATCTGCGGCGGGGTGCTGCCGCCATTGGTGATGGGGATGTTCTGCAGGTCCTGAAAGTTCGCGATGCGGTACTCGGGCATGCGCGTGGAGATGTTGTAGCTGACGCCGGTGCGGGGATCGAGCCAGAAGGTGGGCGAAGTTTGAAAGCTCCCGCTGAGCGCGATCAGCAGGTTTTGCGCCACGTCCCGCTGCGTGAAGCCCACCTGGCTGGTCCGCGTGCGGTCCACCTCGATGTGCAGCTTCGGGTAATCGAACGGCTGCTGGATGCGCAGGTCCACCGTTCCCGGCACGGATTTCAGATCGTTCAGCAAATGGTTCGCAAAATCG
The DNA here is from genome assembly GCA_020072765.1 of Terriglobia bacterium. Lineage (GTDB taxonomy): Bacteria > Acidobacteriota > Terriglobia > Acidiferrales > UBA7541 > Palsa-295. The sequence goes on along the minus strand of JAIQGD010000021.1, from coordinate 38,411 downwards.
CGGTTGGCGGAGACGTTGCGCCCGATAATCTGAACGTCGATGGGAGCCGGCAAACCGAAATTCAGAATCTGCGTGACGATGTCCACCGGCAGTGCGTAAAACATCACGCCCGGAAAATCCCGCGACAGCTTCGCGCGCAGCGCGCGGACGTACCCCGCCGTCGGGTGATGCTGCGCCGCCAGCCCCACCTGGATGTCCGCGTCCACCGGGCCGATCGGCGCCGACGTGCTGTAGGAGAGATTCAGGCCGCTGTACGGCACGCCGATGTTGTCGATGATCGTGGCCACTTCCGCGGGCGGAATCTCCCGGCGAATCTCTTTCTCCACGTCGTCGCACAGCGCCGCGACGTCCTCGATGCGCGTCCCGGTGGGCGCGCGGAGATGGATTTTGAATTCGCCGCTGTCCACGCTGGGGAAAAAGTCCTGGCCCACCCAGGGAAGCAGCGCCGCCGACAGGACGCAGGCCGCCAGAAAGCCGGTGACGAAGAGTTTCTGGTGGCGGATGCAGGCTTCCAGGAGGCGGTGGTACCCCGCCCGGAAGCCTTCGAACCCCGTTTCAAACCGGGCCTGCAGGCGCACGAAGGGATTCCGCGACTGTTCGGTCTTTTCCCGGCGCTCCTCTTCGGTCCGCTCGATCAGCAGATACCGCGCCATGGTCGGCACCAGCGTGCGCGACAGCAAGTAGGAGGCCAGCATGGCGAACACCACGGCCTCGGCCAGCGGCACAAACAGGTAGCGCGCCACGCCCGAAAGAAAAAACATCGGCACGAAGACAATGCAAATGGACAGCGCGGAAACCAGCGCGGGCACGGCGATTTGCGAAGCGCCGTCCAGAATGGCCTGCACGATTTCCTTGCCCTGGTCGAGATTGCGGTTGATGTTCTCGACCTCCACGGTGGCATCGTCCACCAGAATGCCCACCGCCAGCGCCAGGCCGCCCAGCGTCATGATGTTGATCGTCTGGCCCAGCGCGCTCAGGACCACTAGGGAGGTCAGGACGGAAAGGGGGATGGACACGGCGATGATGAGCGTGCTGCGCCAGCTCCCCAGGAACAGCAAAATCATCAGCGCCGTCAGGCAGGCGGCCACCGCTCCCTCGCGCACCACGCCGTTGATCGAGGCCTTCACAAACAGGGACTGGTCCGACAGCAGATGAATCTTGACCGGCACGGGCAGAGACGCCTCGATCGCCGGAATATGTCTGCGGATGTCGGAAATGATGTCGAGCGTCGAGGCGCCGCCCGACCGCAGAATCGAAATTAGCGCCGACCGCGATCCGTCCACACGCACGATGTTGGTCTGCGGCGTGTAGCCGTCCCGCACGTAGCCCACGTCGCGGATGTAGATTGTCGACCCGCCCACCGTCTTGATGGGCAAATTGTTCAGCTCGCCCACCGCCAGCGGCGAGCCGTTCATATCCACCTGGTAGTCGAAGTGGCCGATCTTGGCCGTGCCCGCGGGCAAAATCAGGTTTTGCGCGCTGATCGTTTCCACTACGTCGAGCGCGGAGAGCCCCTTGGCTTGCAGCGCCGCCGGGTTCAGGTCCACCATCACGGAGCGCTGCCTCCCGCCGTACGGGTAGGGCACCGATGCGCCGGGGATGGTGATCAGCGCGGTGCGAATGAAATTCGAGCCCATGTCGGAAATCTGCTGCTCGCTGACGTGCTCGCCCGAAAGCCCCAGCTGCAGCACCGGCACGGTCGAGGCGTTATACGTGATGATGAACGGCGGATTGGTGCCCGGGGGCATGGACCGCACGGCGCTCTGCCCGATAGCCGTGATCTGCGCGATGGCCGTGGAAATCTGCGTTCCCGGATGAAAGTAGACCTTGATGACGCCGATGCCGGCCAGCGATTGCGACTCGATGTGCTCGATGTTGTCGACCGTGGTGGTCAGCGTCCGCTCGAAGTTGGAAATCACCCGCGTGGACATCTCCTCCGGCGGCAGCCCCCCATAGCCCCACACCACGCTCACCACCGGAATGTCGATGTTCGGGAAAATGTCCGTGGGCGTGCGGACAATGGCCAGCACGCCCAGGATCAGGATCAGAATGGCGGCCACCACGAATGTATAAGGACGGCGTAAGGCGAGTCGGACTAGCCACATCGGGTCGGCGCTCCTGCAATCCCTCGAGGGAAACCCCGCGCGGCCTGCCCGTGCCCTCCACGGACACCGCGCCAACGGAGATTATCGCACGCGCCGTTGCAAATCAAAATCCCGGTGCGTAGTACAGAGCCGCCGGACGTTCGCGTCCGTCCGATTCCGAATAGGACTTTAGTTCTGTTGACAGTCTCGTTCCGGCGGGCCACCATCGGCTAACGCAGCAGCGGCCACGTATCCTCCAAGGAGGTCCTCATGGCCCAAACGATGGCCAGTGTCCTTCTCGTCGTTGCCCTCATCTCGGCCATAATCGTTGGCATCTTCGGTCCCGTAACAGTGATGGGAGTGATGTTCTGGAACTGGCACAAGGAACTGGGCGAACTCGCCCGCGTGCGCCAGGCCAGAACCACGCAGATCCGGTGACGCTCCCGCCAGGCCGCGGAGAGCATTCTCCGCGGCCGCGAGAAAGACCGGTTTCCTTCAGGAGTGGTGCGGCTACTTCTGGGAGACGTACTTCTGGCTGGACGTGATGCCTTCCTGCGCGGCTTCCAGATTGCGGATGGTGGGGACCAGGCCGTGCCGCTCGAAGCAGCGCGCGACGGTCTTCCCGATTTCGTCGAACCGCTCGGTGGCCAGCGCCACCACGCTCGGGCCGGCGCCGCTCAGCGCGATTCCCAGCAGGCCGGGCATGCGCGGCAGGGCCAGCACGTCCGCGAGGCCGGGGATGAGCGATTGCCGCGCCGCCTGATGGAGGCGGTCCTGCATGGCGTCCCAGAGCAGGTCGTAGCGGCGATCCTCCAGGGCGGCGACGAACAGCGCCGAGCGCTGCAAATTGTGGACCGCGTCGGCGCGCGAGACTGTCTGCGGCAGCACGCCGCGCGACTTCTTGGTCTCCAGCGTCACGTTCGGCGTCACCACGATCGCGCGGATCACTTTCGGCCAGCGCTTGCGGATGGCCACCACGCTGCCGTCGGCGCGCGTCAGCGTGACCACCAGCCCGCCCAGCAGCGCGGCGGCTACGTTGTCGGGATGGCCCTCCATCTCGGTGGCGTAGCGCAACACCGTGTCCTTGGGAATCGGCCGGCCCGCGACCGTAAAACCCAGCGCGATGCCCGCCACGGTGGCCGCCGCGCTGCTCCCCAGGCCGCCCGCCACGGGGATTTCGTTTTGCACGGCCAGCCGCGTGCGCGGCAGCGCAAAACCCTCGCGTTCGGCGGTGTGGCGCATGGCGCGAAAGATCAGGTTCTGGTCCGGATCGCTGGGCAGAGCCGAAGTGCCGCTCACGCCGCGGCTGCGCGCCATCGTGCGCGCCCCAGTCGCGGCCAGCACCGTGGCCCGCACGCTCAGGTACATCTCCAGCGCGAGGCCCAGGCAATCGAAACCCGCGCCAAGATTGGCGGTCGATGCGGGAACACGCACTTCAAACGAAGTCAGGCGCGAGGGGCTCATGGGTGTGTTGGATTCGCGGAGCGGATTGTCCGGCGCATGTGACGGCGCGCGGGGACCCGCCGCGGGTTCCTTATCTTCGTCGCTCCAAAATCTCGAGGATGGCCGCGCGGGTGGCCGCCACGCGCTCCGGCGCGTTCCGGAACGTTCCGGCGATGGGCTGCGCCGCGCCGTCCTTCGCGCCGGCGTCCAGCGAGAGCGTTCCCCGGTGATATTGGCTGATGTAATCCGGGTCCTTCAGCACGTGCCCCGTCAGCACGCCGATCACGGATTCCTCGCGCCCGATGTGGCCGCTGGCGACCAGTCGTTTCATCCCGGCCACCGTGGTGGCCGAAGCCGGCTCGCAGCCGATTCCGTCGCGGCCGATCATGGCCTTGGCGTCGGCGATTTCCTGCTCGCTTACGGCGATCACCCTCCCGCCCGAACGCAGCACGGCGCGCAGCGCCTTCTTCCACGAGACAGGCGCGCCGATCTTGATGGCCGTCGCCAGAGTGCGCGGATTCTCGACGGGTGCCATGGTCGCGGGCAGAGAATTGTCGCCGGCCGGCCGGCGGGAATCGAGGCTCGCAAACAGGCGCGCCACGGGCGCCGAGCCTTCCGCCTGAACCACGGTCAGCTTGGGCAGCCGCGAGATCAGCCCCAGATCGAGCAGCTCCTGAAAACCTTTGCCCAGGGCCGTGCTGTTGCCCATGTTTCCGCCCGGCACCACGACGTGGTCGGGCACTTCCCACCCGCACTGCTCCATGAGTTCAAAGGCGACCGTCTTCTGCCCCTCGATGCGAAATGGATTGATCGAGTTGGCGACGTAGATCGCGGGATCTTCGCCCAGTTCCTGAATGAGGCGCATGCCGTCGTCGAAATTTCCGTCAATCTCGCAGACCAGCGCGCCGTAGTCCATGCTCTGCGCGAGTTTGGCCGCGGAAATCTGCCCGCGCGGCAGAAGAATCGCGGCCGTCACTCCCGCGCGCGCGGCATAGGCCGCCAGGCTGGCCGACGTGTTTCCCGTGCTGGCGCAAACCACCGTGCGCGCGCCGAGCACCATGGCCTGCGTCACTGCCGCGGACATCCCGGTGTCCTTGAACGAGCCGGTCGGATTCATCCCCTGGTGCTTGAGGCGCAGGCCGGCTAGGCCGCAATAGTGCGCTGAGCGCGGAGCGTCGTAGAGCGGGGTGTTGCCTTCGCGCAGCGTCACGAACGCAGTGTCTTCGGCAAAGGGCAGCATTTCGCGGAAGCGCCACACGCCGCTGCGGTCGCGCGCCTCGGGCGAAGCCAGGCGCATCCGCCAGCGCTCGCGCAGTTGCCCGGCTTCCTCGCGCGCGGGAAGGCGGCAATCGATTTCGATGGAGCCGCCGCAGCGCGGGCAGACGTAGATGCGCTCGCGCAGGCCGAACGTTCCGGCGCAGGCCGGCTCGATGCAGCGCTGGACGGCTCTTTCCGCCGCCTTTTCTGTCGTTTTTGTGCCCTTTTCTGTCATTTTAGGAGCGTGTAACCACGGTTTCGGCGGGTTTCCGCGCGCTCAGGCCGAACTCGCGATGCGTGGCCGCCAGCGCCACCTTCATGTCTTTTTCCGCCACCACGAAGGAGATATTGCTCTCCGACGACCCCTGCGCGATGGCGATGATGTTCACATTCTCGCGGCCCAGCGCGTTGAACGTGCGCCCGGCGACGCCCGGCGTGCCGCGCATGTTTTCTCCCACCACGGCCACGATGGCGATGTTGGGATCGAGCGTGATGTGCTCGACCTTTTCGTGCGCCACGTCCTGCGCGAACTCGTTGCGCAGGGCCTCGACCGTGCGCTTGGCGTCCGATGCCGCCACGATGAAGCAGATATCGTTCTGCGAGGACGATTGCGAGATCAGCAGCACGTTGGCGCGCACCTGCGCGGTGGTCGAAAACGTGCGCCCCACGACGTCCGGCACGCCGACAATTCCCGGCCCGCCCACCGTGATGAGCGCCACGTCGCGAATGGCCGTGAGCGCCTTCACGCCGCCGCCGTTGCTGCGGCCCCGGGGCGTGATTTTTGTTCCGGTGCGCTCCGGCGCGAAGCTGTTGCGGATCCACACGGGGATGCCGGCCTGCTCGACGGCGCGCAGCGTTTTCGGGTGCAGCACTTTCGCGCCGAAATAGGCGAGCTCGGTCGCCTCCCGGTAGGAAATTTCGGGGATGGTTTGCGCGTCCGGCACCAGCCGCGGGTCGGCGGTGAGCACGCCGTCCACGTCGGTCCAGATGATGATCTCGTCGGCGCTGAGAGCCGCGCCCAGAATCGTCGCGGAATAGTCCGATCCGCCGCGCCCCAGCGTGGTCAGCACCCCGTCCTCGGTCGCGCCGATAAAACCGGTGACCACGGGAACCACGCCCTGCTCCAACAGCGGAAGCAGGCGCGCTTCGGAGCGTTCGCGCGTGCGGTTCATCAGCGGATCGGCGCCGCCGTGGTAGGAGTCGGTCACGATGAGCTCGGTGGCTTCGACGGCTTCGCTGCGCGCGCCGATTTCGCTGAGCGCGCCGGCAACCAGCGGCGCCGAAAGCCGCTCGCCCAGGCTGGAGATGGCATCCAGGGCGCGCGGAGTCACCTCGCGCAGCAGCGCGGTTCCCTGGTAGAGCCGCTCGCCCTCGCTGAATATCTTCTCCAGGCGGGCGGCCACCTGCTTGCGCCGCTCGCCGTCGTGAATCAGGGCGTTGAGCGCGGTTTCGTGCTGCTGGCGCAGGGCGGCAAAAATGACGTCCACCTGCCCGCGGTCGCCGGCTTCGGAGCACGTGGCGGCCTCGATCAGGCGGTTGGTGACGCCGCTCATCGCCGAAACGACGGCGACGACGGCGTCCTGGCGCGACGCATCCCGTACGATCTGCGCGACGCGCGCAATGCACGCGGCATCGCCCACGGACGTGCCGCCAAATTTCATCACTCGCAATGGCTTATTCATGTTGTAAAGGGTCCGGCGCACAGCGATTGGAAGTAGCCTGGAGCGAAAAGCAACCCGGCATTCACGATGGCCGCGCCTTCAAAAACTATACACTATCGGACCGAATTTGCGCGACCGCCGCGGCGGGCGATGGTAGCGGAAAGGGGACCGGCGGCGCCTGGGGGGCGCCGCCGGGGCTGAGAGGGGTTTGCCGTTCGCAAGCCGCCGTGGCCACGGGCGGCGGGCTGTTCGCGCTGCTTACTTGGCGGCCAGCGCGCCGATCAAGACGCTCGCGTGTGGCGTGCCCAGGCCGGTGACGTAGTCGTACCCGGCCGAAGCGGTGCACAGCGTGCCGCACGTGCCGTTGGTGCCTTGCGTAACCGCGTTGAAATTGGTGCTAAGCGCGGCCTTGGCCACGGAGTAGAGCGCAACGTTCGCGTTGGTCAGCGTGGCTTTGCGCGCCGCCACGCGCAGCGAGTTGGCGATGGCCACCAGCGCCGACCACTGCGGCGTCCCGGCGCTGGTCCCGCCCACCTGGAACCATCCGGCGTAACCGCTGATGCCCACGGAATCGTAAATCGCATAGCCGGTGCCGGGGTTCGCGTTGTAGGAGACGTCGGGGGCGCCCCGGCGGCCCGCTGCATCGTTGGGAATTCCGAACTGCGCTTGAAACGACGGCTCGTACTCCTTGGTGCTCACCCCGCCGCCGCTGCCGCTCCAGGCGGTTTCGCTCTGGTAGGCGCCGCTGGGGCTGAGAGAAAGCGTCGTGCCTCCGACGCCCACCACATCGGGGGAAGCCGCCGGGTAGGCCACGCCGGTCCCGTGGTCGCCGGAAGCTGCCAGGAAGGTCACGCCGCTGGAAACGAAATGGGTGTCGTAGATCGCTTCGCCGGAAAATTCTCCCACGGTCCAGCTCATGGATACGGCCGAAGCACCATTGCGCACGGCCACGTCCACGGCGGCGAGCAAGGCGCTCAGGCTATTCGACGGAGCCTCGACCAGCAGGATGGTGGCCTGCGGCGCGATGGCGTGCGCCCATTGCACGTCGAGCGAGATTTCCACGGCCCAATTGGCGTTCCCGGCAGGCTTCGACCCGTTCGCATAGATTTTCCGGAAACAGCCGTTGGCGGTGGTGCACGCCGGCAGCCCGAACTGCGCGCTGAACACGCCCAGATCCGCTTCGGCGTTGGGATCGTCGTAGGCGTCCACGATGGCGATCTTCTGGCCCTTGCCCTGATTGGTGACCTGGTCAAACCCGTAGGCGTGGCGCACCTGCGCGGGCGCGAAGGCGGACGTCGGCGGACCGGAAACCCCCGCTGTTTCAATGGGGTGGAGCAGATAATGGGTCCGCATGAAGGTGATCGGATTCGTGTCTCCGTCAATGCCGGAGTGCGGCAATATCGTCAGCACGTGCTGGGCGGCCACCGGCCGGCACAACAACAGAGCCGCGATCAGCAGCGCCGCGATCAGCAGCGCCCACTTTGCTGTCCCGTTCGCTAGGAAATGGGTGAATCGCTTGTTTTGCATTTGGAGCCCCCTGTGTAGCTGCCCCTTGCCCAGGGGCATGTCATCGAATCTTTGAACCAAGGCGAGGTTACCGGGCGGGCAGTCGCGCGGCTATGGAGCGGGGTTCTCAATCCGCTAGTACGAAGGTTCGTCCGGCGGGCGTGCCCCACAGCGGCACATCGGGTGGGGCAGGCAGCATTACGGGAGCAACAGCTTGCAGGGGGAGGGTGGCGCATACTTTCGCTAGTCTCCTTTGTTATCATTGGTGACTAACTGGCGGCACGACGCGGTGCGGCACCGTCCCGAAGCCCACACGACCGAAGTCGCCGAATGAGCCGAGGTCGTTGAGGTCGATCTGCGCGATGCGTAAATTCGTCTTCGTTGATACCAATATCTTCGAGCATTTCCCTCCGCTGACCGACGTGGATTGGGCAGGATTGGTTGACTGCAGTTCTGTGACGCTCGTAATTCCTCAAGTTACGATCCGGGAGTTGAACAGGCATAAAGATACCTCGCAGAAACCACGGCAGAAGAGGCGCGCTGCTGCCGCGTTGCGGAAACTGTTCGAGTGGGCGCAGGCCCCATCGCCCGTTACCGTTCGACCTTCTGTTGAACTTGTATTTAGACACCAGGAACCATTGATCGATTTTGCTGCCTTCCATCTTCGTCACGACGTTGCTGATGACGAGTTTTTGGCCTCCGCGATTGAGTTTGCAGCCGAGAGGCAGCTCGGTCCAGAGTCGGTCCTAGTCAGCTCTGCAGATCTTGGATTGCAACTCAAAGGACAGTCCCAAGAAGCGATCAGAATGCTCTTAATGCCCAATTCCTTGCGCCTGCCGGATGAGCCAGATTCAGAGGACAAGCGTGTGAAGGAACTTGAAGAACGTGTGCAGCAGCTTTCGAGCCGCCTGCCTAAACTCAATTTGACATTTGTGCATGGGGCCACTTTCGAAGAGCGGACTCTGAACAGAACCATCCGACCTATCGATGAGCACGAGATAGCAGAGACGATGAAGGCCCTCCGAGTTGAGCATCCGTATCTAGCGGACCACCCCTGTCCTCCACGGGGTTGGATGTTTAGCAGAGCTGGCGAAGCTGAGCGACAGGAATACAACAAAGAATTACACGAATACTTTTTGCGGTATGAGCGGTTCCTACGAACCTACATAGAGGTGACAAATTGGCAGGCCCGGACCCGGTCTCTTTGTCTAACCCTCGAAAATAACGGCGGCGTGCCAGCGGAGGACATAAGCATACATTTGAGTTTCCCCCCGGGGATAGAAATTATTGCGGATTCGGATTTCAAGGCAATTCCCAAGCCGCCGACGCCTCCCGATTTTCCTGGAGAAGGCGTGGTTCATGGCGGTCCGAATATTTCTCGCGACGAGACCATGATGGAGTCGCTTCGAAAGACTTCGGAAGGACCAAGTGCAGTCATCACGAAAATAAGAAAGTCGCTCGGTTGCTTTGAAGCTGAAATTCTTGTTTCTCGTCTAAGGCACACATTCACGGAACATCTGCCGGCTGTGAATTACCACTTCCCCTCGGTTGAGCGATTTAAGTCTTTTCAGTTCACGTACAAGATGGTCGCCTCGAACATCCCGCAGGCTATTGAGGGAACACTCAACGTGAAAATCATGGGCAAAGGCTAAGCGAGGGTCTGAACCCCCGTGAATGGCCACCAAGTCACCAAACGGATCACGGACTGTCAACGAATCTCTTGCCCAGGGTTGTTGCTTCAATTGAGGTATGGTCGCCTACACGGAAGTTATCTCGAATCGACAACCAGTTAGCCGCCTAGTGCCTGATTAACGCGGGGTGCTTATTTGTTTTTGCCCAGACCGGTCTTATCGGCGGCGAGTTTGCCGGTGTAGATGGCCATGCCCACGGCGGGCATGCTCCAGAGCGGGACATCGGGCGCGGTAGGCAACTTCACGGAAGCATCAGCTTCCAGGGGGAGCGCGCCGCCCGAAAAGCAGGGGCCGGATGCGGTAGCGCGTCAGTCTCCGATATCCCTGCGGCGAGCGAGAAGGATTGTTTCTCAGATGACAGAAGCATACGATGCGCAAGCTGGAGGTTTAGATCATAAATCCCGGCTGAGGAGGCGCCTTCCATGAACTCTAAAACGTTCTTGCGCACTGCTGTGCTGGCACTGATGGGTTTGCAGTCTCCCCTTCTGGGATCCCAGACTCCAGCGGCGGCCCACCCGGCGCCTTCGGCGATGATTCCCGCGAATTATCAGGCGCAAGAGGGATTCGTGGACGCTCACGGGGTCCTGATTTACTACTGGACCATTGGCCGTGGCGCACCGCTCGTGATCGTCCATGGCGGCCCGGGCGCTTCGCACGATTATTTTCTGCCGTACCTGCTGCCGCTCGCGCGCCACAACCGGCTCATCTTCATTGACGAGCGCGGCTCCGGAAAATCGGAAAAGCTGGAAGACCCCAGGGGCTACACCGTCGAGAACATGGCGGAAGATATCGAGGCCGTCCGCCAGGGACTGAACCTCGGAAAAATCTCCCTCCTCGGCCATTCCTACGGCGGCGTTCTCGCACAAGCCTATGCGCTCAAGTATCAGCAAAACCTCACGCACCTGCTCCTGTGCAGCACGTTTGCCAGCACACGCGAGATGAACGAAGTCTTCGTGCGCATGAAGGAAAAGATGGCGCCTGAGTTGCGCGACCGCATCAACCGGATGGAAAAAGAAGGTCTCTTCGGCCATGCCCCGGACTACCGCAAAGGCCGCTACACCGATGAATACATGATTGCCGCCTGGGGCGAAGGCTACTTTCCGTACTTGTATCAGAATCATCCCGATCCAAACTACGATCCGCTGCAGAGTGGCGTGAGTTCTTGGGATTTATATCGCGAGATGTGGGGTTCGAACGGCGAATTCGTTATCGACGGAAATTTAAAGTCGGCCGAATACCTCGACCGCCTTCCGGCGATCAAAATTCCCACCCTCATCATTGCAGGCGATCATGACGAATGCGATCCTTCGCTTTCCCGCGAAATGCATGAGAAGATTTCCGGCTCGCAACTCGTCATTCTGCCCAAAAGCGGCCACATGACCTTTGTGGATCAGCCCGGCCTCTTCCTTGCCGCCGTCGCTGATTTCCTATCCCATCCGCACACCCAGCTGTTGAAGTCAAAATAGCTCTCCGCGCGTAACAAGAATATTCGAAAAAGGAAGCACTTTAGAAAGAAGGAGCTTCCAGATAGCTGTCTAAAACGGGGTTTCCAGGCAACGGAGCACTTGCCTGATAAACGCGGCGGTTATCGGAAACTGACGCAGGACCCAGGGCCGAGGGTGGCTACTTCTTGCCCAGGCCAGTCTGATCGGCGGCGAGTTTGCCGGTGTAGATGGCCATGCCTACGGCGGCGTGCATGCCGATTTTTTCCAGGGCGCGCACTTCGCGGAGGCTGCGAATTCCGCCGGCGGCGGTGACGGGCAGCTTGGTCACGCGGCGCAACTGGCGGAACCAGGCGAGGTCGGTGCCCTTCATCGTGCCTTCATTGTCCACAAACGTGGAAAGGAACTCGGAGCAGTAGGGTTCGAGCGCGGGAATGACGTCAGCGGGGCGCAGCTTCAGGCGTTCCCGCCATCCGCGCACGACGATGCGGCCGCCTTCGGTGTCCAGCGCGACGATGATGCTCCGGAAGGCCGCGCTGCCCACGATGATTTTCTCGGCGCCCCAGGAGAGAATCCGCGCGGCCTGGGCGACGGTGCGGATGCCGCCGCCGACGCGCACTTTTCGATGGGCTTCGCGGCAGAGCCGCTTGATCCAGCGGGCGTTCGACCCTTTGCGCATGGCGGCGTCGAGGTCGATCACGTGCAGGATGGGATAGGCGCGGAAGCGGTCGAGCAGGCCGAGGATGTCGTCCACGGCGAGAGCGCGCCGCCGGCCGCGCACCAGCTGCACGGCTTTTCCGTCTTGCAGGTCGATACAGGGAATAATCATCGGGTCATCTCTTTGGGTGAAGGGCTTGCGGAAAAAAGCACCATCCTGTCATTCCGAACCCCGGTCGCAGTTTGACCGGGGTGAGGAATCTGCTTTGTTCTTGAGGTAGATGCCAAAAGCAGATCCCTCGCTCCGCTCGGGATGACACGCAAACGTTTTTTGTTTTGCAAGTTCGTAAAGCGCGCAGGCGCGGTCATTTCGACAGGCGCACCGGCACGCCGTGCCTGGCCAGGAATTTCTTGAGCGCGGCGATGGAATGCGTCTCGGTGTGGAAGATGGATGCGGCGAGCGCCGCGTCCGCCTTTCCTTCGGTAAAGACGGCCAGAAAATCCTCGAAGGTGCTGGCGCCGCCCGAGGCGATCACCGGCACCGGGACGGTGGCGGCGATTTTCGCGGTCAGCGCGCAATCGAACCCGCTGCATGTGCCGTCGCGGTCGATCGAGGTGAGCAGGATTTCTCCCGCGCCGCGCAGGACGGCTTCGGCGGCCCATTCGGCGGCGTCGAGCCCGGTCGCGTCGCGCCCGCCGCGCACGTAGGCTTCCCACGAACTGTTGGTGCGCTTCACGTCGAGCGAGAGCACCACGGCCTGCGACCCGAATTGCTGCGCCAGCTCGGAAATTAATTGCGGCCGCTCGACCGCCGCGGTGTTGACCGTGACCTTGTCGGCTCCCGCGCGCAGCACCGCGCGGCCGTCTTCCATCTTGCGAATTCCGCCGCCGGCCGTCAGCGGGATGTTCAGTTGTTCGGCCACGCGGCGAATGGTGTCCAGGAAGGTGGCGCGTCCCTCGACCGAGGCGCTGATATCGAGCACGACCAGTTCGTCGGCGCCCTCGAGGTTGTAGCGCGCCGCGAGTTCGGCCGGATCGCCCATGTCGCGCAGGCCCTCGAATTCGATTCCTTTGACGACGCGCCCGGCGTCCACGTCCAGGCAGGGAATAATTCTTCGCGCGAGCGTCATGACAGGGACTCCAGAAAATTGCGCAGGACACGCGCGCCCGTCTCGCCCGATTTTTCCGGGTGAAACTGCACGGCGGCCAGACGGCCCTGCTCGATCACCGCGGCGAACGAAATGCCGTGATCGCACGCCGCCACGGTGGCGGGCGCGGTGGCCGGCGCGGCGTAGGAATGCGCGAAATAAAAATAAGCGTCTTCGGGGATGCCTTGCAACAGACGGCTTTCCCGCATGCGTCGCAACTGGTTCCAGCCGATGTGCGGCGATTTCACGTTGGTCGGCAGCGCGCAGACGTTTTCCGGGAAAAAGCCCAGACCCGCTTCGCCGGGGGCCTCTTCGCTGGATGCGAACATCGCCTGCAGGCCGAGGCAGATTCCGAGGATGGGCACGCCGGCCTGCCATGCGGCGCGCAGCGCACCGGTGAGGTTGCGTTCGCGCAGCCCGGCCACGAAGGCGGAAAAATGTCCCACGCCGGGAAGCACGATGGCCCGGGCCGCAGCGAGCTGTTGCGGCGCGACGGCCCGCTCGGTCTGGGCGCCCAAGCCTTCGAACGCGCGCTCGACCGACGGAAGATTCCCCGCGCCGTAATCAACGATGGTTAGCTTCACAGCAGCCCCTTGGTTGAGGGCAGCACGCGGCGCAATTGGCGGTCGCGCGTGACGGCGAAACGCAGCGCCTTGGCAAACGCCTTGAAGATCGCCTCCACCTGATGGTGCGAAGACCGCCCGTAGACCAGCTTCAGGTGCACGTTGGCCGCCGCTCCCTGCGCGAACGCCCGGAAGAAATCCTCCATCAGCTCGGTCTGGAAATCGCCCACGCGCGCCGCGGAAAGTTTCCAGGTGCAGACGCAGTAGGCCCGGCCGGAAAAATCCAGCGCGGCGGCCGCCAGGCAATCGTCCATGGGCATCAGGAAATAACCCGCGCGCAGAATTCCGCGCTTCGATCCCAGCGCCTGCTTCACCGCTTCTCCCAGCGCGATGCCCACGTCCTCGACGGTGTGGTGCTGGTCCACGTCGAGATCGCCGCGCGCCGCGAGCTCCAGATCCAGGCCGCCGTGGCGCGCCACCTGCTCGAGCATGTGGTCGAAGAAGCGAATGCCCGTGCTGATTCGCGATTTTCCGCGGCCGTCGAGATTGAGCCGCAGGCGGATGTCGGTTTCCTTGGTGGTGCGCTGTGATTTCGCTTTTCTCATGAGTGTTCTTTCAGTTCGCGCAGCAGGCGCCGCATCTGGCCGGGCGTCCCGAGAGTGATGCGCACGTAGCCTTCGCCGCCGAAATCGCTGGAGCGGTCGCGGACCAGCGTGCCCTGGCGGGCCAGGGCCGCGACGATTTGTTTGGCCTTCGCGCCCAGATGCACGAGCAGGAAATTTCCCGCGCTGGGAAAGTAGCGGATGCCCAGGCGGTCGAGCCCGCGTTCGAGTTCGCGCCGCCCGCGGCGCACCTCGCGCAGCGTGCGGGCAATGAAGACGCGGTCGCGCATGGCCGCTTCGGCGGCCACCAGCGCCGCCGCGTTCACGGGATAGGGCGATTGCGCCTTCCTCATGCTGGCCGCGAGTTCGCGATGGACGAACAGGCAGCCCAGGCGCAGGCCGGCCAGCCCCGCCGTCTTCGAAAACGTGCGCGTGACGATCAGATTTTTGTGCCGCCGGATCCAGGGGATCACCGTCACGCCGGAAAATTCGAAATAGGCTTCGTCGATCACGACCATGGTCCGCCGCGCGGCGGTGAGGATGCGCCGCAACTCGCGCAAGGAGAGCAGGTTGCCCGTGGGACTATTGGGGTTGGGCAAGAAGAAGACGCGCGGGCCGGCCCGGAGCGCCTCGATCACATTGTTCCACGGGAAACACATGGCGGCGTCGTAGCGCGGCGCCACGATGCGCGCCCCGGCCAGTTCCGCGTAGAAGCGGTACATCGCGTAGGTCGGCTCGACGAACAGCACGGTGTCGCCGGGTTCGACGAAGGTGTGCACGACCAGGCTGAGCGCCTCGTCCGTGCCGTTGGTCAGCAGCAGTTCCTCCGGCGCGACGCCGAAGAAGCGCGCGGCCTTGCGGCGCACCGTCTCCTGCTCGGGATAGGAGGCGATGGACGCGGCGCTGAGTTGCGCCAGAGCGCGGCGCACGGCGGGCGAGCAGCCGATGGGGTTCTCGTTGAAATCGAGGCGCAGCTTTTCCGTGCGTCCCTCGAGGGGAGGATGATAGGCGCGCATGCGCTCGACGGCGCGCCGCACGGGAAGCGAGGTCTTCACCGGCGCACCTCGACGGCCCGCGCGTGCGCCTGTAAACCTTCGGCGCGCGCGAACTCCTCGGCCACCGGAGCCAGCCGCGCACATCCGGCGCGCGACACCTCCTGCACGCTGATGCATTTCACGAAATCGGCGACCGAAAGGCCGCCGCGCGTCCGCGCCACGCCGCCCGTCGGCAGGACGTGGTTGGTGCCGCTGGCGTAGTCGCCGAACGTCTGCGCGCTCCAATCGCCCAGGAAAATGCTTCCGGCGGAATCAATGCGCGCGAGCAGGCCATCCCCTTTGCCGGGTAGGCTCAGATGTTCCGGGGCAAAGCGGTTGACGAAGCGCGCCGCGTCGGCGAGGTTGCGGGCCACCAGCGCCGCGCCGTTTTTCTCCAGCGCGCGCCGCGCCAGATTCGTCTTGGGCAGGTCGAACAGCTGGCGCTCGGTTTCCTGAGCCACCTCGCGCGCCAGGCGCGACGACGTGGTCACGAACAGCGCGATGGCGTCGGGATCGTGCTCGGCCTGCGCGATCAAATCCGCGGCCATAAAGCGCGGGTTGCCGCGCGTGGCAAAGACGATGGCTTCGGTCGGCCCGGCCAGGAGATCAATGGCGCAGTCGGCGCTGACGAGCTTCTTGGCGGCGGTGACGAAGCGGTTGCCCGGCCCGAAAATTTTGTCCACGCGCGGAATCGAGCGCGTCCCGTAGGCCAGGGCGGCGATAGCCTGCGCCCCGCCCACGCGGGCCACCGACGCCACGCCGAGCCGCGCGGCAGCCGCCAGCAGCGCGGGGCCCGGCTGCGGGCTCACCACGACGATGTTGCGCACGCCCGCTTCCTGCGCGGGAATCACGGTCATCAGCAGCGTGGAAACCAGCGAGAAGCGGCCGCCCGGCAGATAGCACCCGATGGACTCGATGGGACGAACGAGTTGTCCGGCGCGCACGCCCGGCTCGACCTGGATGGTCCATTCCTGCGGTTTCTGGCGGCGCGCCACGGCGCGGATGTTGCGGGCGGCGTGGTCGATGGCGGAGAGAAACGGCTTTGGCACTTTGCGGGCGGCCCGCGCCATCTCGGCGCGCGTGGCCCAGACGGTGCGCGGGCCCAGCGCCAGGCGATCCAGGCGCTTGGTCCACGAAAACAGCGCCGCATCGCCGCGGCGCCGCACGTCCTCGACGATGCCCGCAGCCACGCGTTCGGCGTCGCGGCTGCTGGCCCGGCGCGAGGCCAGCACCTGATCCTCCGTAGCGTTCGTGAGCCGAAGGACGCGCATCAGTACACGATCTTGTTGAGCGGATACTCAACAATCCCTTCCGCCCCGGCCGACTTCAGCTTGGGAATCAGTTGCCGGACCGTCTTTTCCTCCACAATGGTGTTGATGGCCACCCATCCCGGATCGCTCAGCTGCGCGATGGTGGGATTGCGCAGCGCGGGCAGCGTCCCCAGCACTTTTTCCAGGTCCATGCGGCGCACGTTGAGCATGAGTCCCACGCGGTTGTAGGCCTTGATGGCGCCCTCGAGCAGCAGCACGATGTTCTCGATCTTTTCGCGCTTCCAGGCGTCCTGCCAGGCCTTGCGATTGGCGATGAACCACGGGGCGGATTCCAGCAGCGTATCGACCACGCGCAGGTGATTGGCGCGCAGCGAGGAGCCCGTTTCCGTCACTTCGACGATCCCGTCGGCCAGGTCGGGAACTTTCACTTCCGTCGCGCCCCAGGAAAATTCCACGCGCGCCTTCACGCCGTTGCGCTCGAGGTATTTCTCGGTCATGCGCACGGCCTCGGTGGCGATCACTTTCCCTTCGAGATCGCGCACGCTCTGGATCGGCGAATCCTCGGCCACGGCGAGCACCCAGCGCACGCGCCCCAGGCTGGTCTTCGAATAGATCAGCTCGGCCACCTCGACCACGTCCGAGCCGGTTTCCTGGATCCAGTCCTTGCCGGTCAGCCCGGCGTCGAGCGCGCCGCTTTCGACGTAGCGCGCCATTTCCTGCGCGCGCACCATCATGCATTCGATCTCGGGATCGTCCACACCCGGATAGTAGCTGCGCGAACTCACCGAAATGCGCCAGCCGGCCTTGGCGAACAGTTCCACGGTCGAATCCTGCAGGCTTCCCTTGGGGATGCCGAGTTTCAGACGGCTCATTGTTTCGATCCCTTTCCATAGAGTTCCTCGGGCGTAAAGACGCGCTCTCCGACCACCCGCGCCGAGCCGTCGGGCGCGATCTGGCGGAAGAAGCAGCTGCGGTAGCCCTCGTGGCAGACGGCGCCGCCTTCGAGTTCGGCGCGCACGAGCAGGGCATCGAGGTCGCAATCGACGCGCAAGTCGCGCAGCAGGAGCTTCTGGCCGCTGGTCTCGCCCTTGGTCCAGAGCTTCTGCCGCGACCGGCTGTAGAACGTGACGAAGCCGGTCTCCCGCGTCTTGGCGTAGGCCTCCCGGTTCATGAAGCCGAGCATCAAGACTTCGCCGCTCGCGTGATCCTGCACGATGGCGGGGATCAGTCCGTTTTCCTTTTCGAAATCCAGTTCCATGGTCTCTCCCAAAAAAAAGCCTCCGGAAAATAAAAAACCCGCTGGCGCTTGCCGCGCCAGCGGGTTAAATGAGTCCAGCTTCGTAGTTCGAGCTAGCCACACCGCCGCAGGCACGGGTTCGCGTGGTGATGATGGAGGTGGTGCGCCTGCAGCTTCATATTGGGGCAAATCTAGACCAATATGTCCTGATTGTCAAGCGCGATTTTACAGATCTTGGCCCCTGTCGTAACACCAGGATTTTACCACAGCAGCGCGGCTCCACCAGCGCAGGGCGATCCCTACTATGGCCCGCGCTATCCCGACGCGGGTCGAGGGAACCAATGGCGCGTGCGATTGCACACCGCGCAGACCGAGAGCATGACCGGCACTTCGATCAGGACTCCCACCACGGTGGCCAGCGCCGCCCCGGAACCCGGGCCGAACAGAACGATGGCCGTGGCCACGGCCAGCTCGAAGAAGTTGCTGGCGCCGATCAGGGCGCCCGGCGCGGCCACCGCGTGCTCCACGCGGAACAACCGCATGAGGCCATAGGCCAGCGAGGAATTGAAATAGACCTGGAGCAGAATGGGCACGGCGATCAGCAGCACGTGGAACGATTTTCCGGTGATGTTGTCCGCCTGGAAGGCAAAGATCAGCACCAGCGTCGCGAGCAGCGCCAGGATGGTCACGGGAGCAAGCCGGGGCAGCAGGGCCGTCTCAAACCACTCCTTGCCGTGGCGCCCGACGAGCCATACCCGGAGCGCCACACCCGCGCCCAGAGGGATCACGATGAACGCAACGACGGAATAGAGCAGCACCATGAAGGGCACGGACAGCGAAGAGGCGCCGCTCACCAGATACCGCACAATCGGCGCGAACAGAAACAGCATGATCAGATCGTTCAGCGACACCTGGACCAGCGTATACCCTGGGTCGCCGCCGGTCAGATGGCTCCAGACGAACACCATGGCCGTGCACGGCGCCGCGGCCAGGATGATGGTCCCGGCGATGTACTGGCCGGCCTCGGCGGGGGAAATCCACGCGGCGAAGACGTGGCGGAAGAAGATCCAGGAGATCAAGGCCATCGAAAAGGGTTTCACCATCCAATTGACGAAGAGCGTGATCAGCACGCCCCGCGGCTTCTGGCCCACTTTCAGAATGGCGGTGAAATCCACCTTCATCATCATGGGGACGATCATCAGCCAGATGAGCACGGCGATCGGCAGGTTGATTTGGCTGCCTTTTCCAAATTCCAGTTCCCGGAACGCCCGCGTCCATCCGGGCAGAAACTTGCCCAGCAGGAGGCCCGCGGCCATGCACGCGGCCACCCACGCGCTCAGATAGCGCTCGAAAAAATTCAGCCTCTTCGGCGGGGCCTGCACGTCGGGTCCTTTCGCGGCGCGGGGTGGCGTCATGATGTTTGGCCGATGCGGCGGAGTTCCCCCAGCAGGGAGAGTTCATTGATGCTGGCCAGCGGCAGGCTGAGGAACAATCCGATTCTCCGGTCGAGCAGGGTGAAGGCGTCGCGAAACGCGCGCTCGATCTCCGCGGGCGTTCCTTGCACCACCGCCGGGTCGGGAATGCCCCAGTGTGCAGTCATCGGCTGCCCCGGCCAGATGGGGCAGACTTCGTGGGCGGCGTTGTCGCACACAGTGAAGACGAAATTCATGTGCGGCGCGCCCGGCTGGGCGAATTCATCCCAGGATTTGCTGCGCAGGCCGGCCGCGGAAAGACCGGCGAGCTTGATCTGATGCAGCGCCTCGGGACGCACCTGCCCCACCGGATGGCTCCCGGCGCTATAGGCCGTGAAATTCGGCCCGCCCCGGTAATTCAAAATGGCCTCGGCCATGATCGACCGGGCGGAATTGCCGGTACACAGAAACAGCACGTTGTAGCGCGCCGGCGCGATGGTCATGCCTTGGCGGCTTCGGTGGAATCGCAGCAGGCCGTCGCACCACAGCAGGACCTTCCGTTCGCGCGCGCGGCCAACGCGGGTTTGCGGGCGCGAATGAACGCGCTGGCGAATTTGCCGTTCACCTGGGGCGCGATGGCGTCCACGTCGACGCCCTGCGCGGTGAGAAATTGCCGCGCGTCCTCGACGCTGTACACGCGCGTGCGCTCGATTTCGATCTCCGCGAATCCGGCGGCGGCCAGCTTGCTCCGGTATTCCGACTCCTCCATCGCTCCGGCGACGCAGCCCACCCACAACTCCACATTCCGGCGAATTTCCGCGGGCACGGGACCGCACACCACCACGTCGGAAACGGCGAATCGCCCGCCCGGCCGCAGCACCCGGAAGGCTTCGCGCAAGACGCGCTGCTTGTCGGAGGAAAGATTGATCACGCAATTCGAGATCACCACGTCCACCGAGGCTTCCGGCAGGGGAATGTTCTCGATCTCGCCCTTGAGGAATTCCACGTTCTCGACGCCCGCCTTGCGCTGGTTGGCGCGGGCCAGCGCCAACATGTCGTCGGTCATGTCCAGGCCGTAGGCTTTACCCGCGGGACCGACTCGTTTGGCGGAAAGCAGCACGTCGATGCCCCCGCCCGAGCCCAAATCCAGCACTTGCTCCCCGGGATGGAGTTGCGCCAGAGCCGTGGGATTGCCGCAGCCCAGCGATGCGGCGACGGCTTCCTGGGGCAGGGCGGCGGTTTCATTCGCCGCATAGAGGTTTGAGGAAATGGGATCGCAGCAGGGGACGGCGTTGCTCTGGCAGCCGCAGCCGGCGGCTTCGCCGGCGGATACGCGCCGGGCGGCTTCTCCGTAGCGGCTCTGGACGATCTGTTTGATGTCGTTGGTGGCCATGGTATCCTCCGGGCGCCTCCCCGATCATATCTGGATGCGCGCATATATCGGCAGGCTATCCCGCGTGCGCATATATGTCAAGCCGAATATGTTGTATACTCCCGGCATGCCCCGCGCCTCCACGCCTGTTTCGCTGGGCGGCCTGTTTCGCGCCCTTGCCGATTCCACGCGCCTGCGCCTGCTCAACCTCATCGCCGGCCGCGAAATCTGCGTCTGCTATTTTGTGGGCATCCTGCGCATGAGCCAGCCCAAGATCTCCCGCCACCTGGCCTATCTGCGGCGGGCGGGCCTGGTCTCCGCGCGGCGCGAGGGCAAGTGGATGCACTACCGGCTGGAGGTTCCCGCCGATCCGGCGGCCGCCGCCATCCTGCGCGGGACGCTCGAACATCTCCAGCAGAGTCCGGAGATGCAGCGCGACCGGGCGCGGCTGGACTCCGCGTGCTGCGCGGTGGAGAAATTCGTGGCCTTGCGCCGCGCCCCCCAGCCCGCCGTGATCGCCCCGCACGAAATCGAGCCCGCCCGCGCACCCCGCACGCCGTAGGGCCGTTGTCGAATCGGCCACATGGCTTGCAACTCGCTGTGGCGGGTGCCGCGCGCGTGGTATGATGCCGCCGTTCCTTCACTGGAACTTCCGCAGCGCAAAACGGACCAGTGATACGCATATGCTCGAAGTGTGGCGCCTTGTTGCTCGAGGACGCCGAGGGTTGCTCGTTCTGCAGTGCCCCTGACGCTGAACCCAGCGAAAACCAGGAGCCGGTAACCGCCGGGGCCGACGCCTCGGGCGAGCCGGAATGGCGCCGAGAAGTGTCCCGGCGTCTGGCGCAGTACCGCGCCCGCCGCGGGCAACTCTCTGCGAGTCACTCCCAATCGGGATTTTCCTTTCAGGAAACCTCCGAGGTCCCCGAGTTCGACGAAGAAATGCGCGCGCCCCGGCGTCCCCGACCGGTGCCGCGCCCACGCCACACCGAGCGCGTGGAAATCTGCATCCAGCCGGAGCTGGATTTCTCAAATGCCCCGGACGACCGGGCCCATCCGCAAACCGCTCTGGTACCGGTAGCGAGCCTGGCGGAGCGGCGTTGGGCGGGCGCGATCGACGCGCTCTTCCTCGGGCTGACCTGGGCGGGATTTCTCGGGCTGTTCCACTCGCTGGGCGGTGAGATTACGTTCGCCAAGACCGACGCCATCGTCTCCCTGGTGACGGGCTATCTTTTTTACGCGCTCTATCTGTTTCTTTTCACCACGCTGGCGGGGGCCACGCCCGGGATGCAGTTGCGCGGCCTGGTCATCGTGCGCCTGGACGGCAGCTTGCCGGACACGCGGCAGCTTCTCTGGCGCAGCTTCGGATATTTGCTGTCGGGGGCCACGGTGATGCTGGGTTTCTTGTGGGCGTTGTGGGATGAAGACCGCTTCACCTGGCAGGACCGCATCTCGCACACCTACATCACCGCCGCCGAGCCCATGCCCGACGCGCACTCGTTCGATCTCTCCGGCGGACACCACACCTTCGCCCACAAGTAGCCGCCACTCCGCACCGGGGCGTTCCTTCACGGCATGTAATATTTTTGTATTTCCCGTTGCACGCCGCCGCCCGCGATGCGGCGCGGTGCTACGATTCGCCTTGGGGGACACCATGGAAACGCATCCCAAGGGAAGCAGTGCGCGCGTGCTGCTCAGCTCGGTCTTCGGGCCGTATGCGCGCGACGACGAATTCGGCAGCCGCTCGATCAACCCGATGGAGCTGTATCACAACCAGGTGACGCGCGCGCAGGGCAGTTTTTCGATCCGCATGTTCCACCGCTCCTGGGGCATCAAGATGATTCAGGCGAATATTTCCGCGCCCTGTACGCTGCTGGATTTCCCCACCCGCGAAGGTTTCGCGCGCGAGCTGACCGCGCACCACTACGACATCGTCGGGATTTCCTCGATCATCCCCAACGTCGGCAAGGCCCGGGAGATGTGCCGGATGGTGCGGGAACTCTCGCCGGATTCGGTGATCGTGGTGGGCGGGCACGTGGCCGCCATCCCCGGCGTGGAGACGATGATGGACGCCGACCACTTCGTGCGCGGCGAAGGCATCTCCTGGATGCGGCAATTTCTGGGAGAGGACGTTCACGCGCCGGTCCACCATCCTCCCATTGTTTCCGCGATGCACACGCGCGTGATGGGGCTGCGCGTGCCCGAGCGCAAGGGCGCCACGGCGGCGACGATCATTCCGTCGGTGGGATGTCCCATGGGGTGCAACTTCTGCACTACCTCGGCGTTTTTCGGCGGCAAGGGAAACTTCGTCAACTTCTACGAGACCGGCGACGAGCTGTTTGAGGTGATGAGCGGGTTCGAATCCGATCTCGGCGTGCAGTCCTTCTTCGTCATGGACGAAAACTTCCTGCTGCATCGCGCGCGCGCCCTGCGCCTGCTCGAGCGCATGAAGGCGGCGGGCAAGAGCTGGGAACTCTCCGTTTTCGCCTCGGCCAACGCCATCCGCAAATACACCATGCAGGAGCTGGTGGAGCTGGGCGTCTCCTGGCTGTGGATGGGCCTGGAATCTCCGCGGTCCAAATACAGCAAGCTGCAGGGCGCCGATACCCGGCAGCTCACGCAGGAACTGCGCGAGAACGGCATCCGCGTGCAGGGGTCCACGATCATCGGACTGGAGCACCACACGCCGGAGAATATGTCCGAGGAGATCGACCACGCCGTCGGCCACCAGACCGACTTCCACCAGTTCATGCTGTACACGCCCGTGCCCGGCACGCCGCTCTTCCAGGAGATGACCGAGCAGGGCCGCATGCTGGATGTGGACCTGGCCGACATCCACGGGCAATTCAAATTCAACTTCCGCCACGCGGCGATTTCCCGCGACGATTCCAAGAAATTCCTCGACTGGGCCTTCTGGCGCGATTTCGAGCGCAACGGCCCGAGCCTCTATCGCATGTGCCAGACCATTTACCTGGGCTGGCAGCGCTACAAGGACTATCCCGATCCGCGGGTCCGCGAACGCTTTGCGCGGGAGATGAAGAAGGTGAGCACCGCCTACAACGCCGCGCTCTGGGTGATGGAGCGGGAGTTCCGCAAGGTCAACCGGGGCGTGAGCGGGCAGATTCAGCAGTTGCGCCGCAACATCGAGCGGGAATTTCCAGTCATGGCGCGCCTGGCCGCGGCCGTGCTCGGCCCGGTGATGCTGTGGTCGGCGCGCCGCGAGGAAAAGCGCCTGGCCGCGGGCGTCACCTACGAACCTCCCACCATCGTCGAGCGCACCCACTGGGCCCCCGCCTAGCACCCCGCCGGGGCGGAGATTCCGCGAACCCGGCGTGCCAGTGGTACAATTAACATACGTGCGCCGGGCGGTAGCGTGGAAGCATCCAAGTTCGTGCCGGGCGGGTAAGAGGTAACGGGGATGAGTTCGCTCACCAAGAAGATCGTCATCGTGCTTTCGGCCGTGGTGTTCGCCTATGTGACCACCGGCTACGTCCTCGGCCGCTCGTCCGACGACAAATCCTTCCGCGCGCTGGCGGCCTATAGCGAAGTGCTCAGCCGCATCCAGAGCGAGTACGTCGACCAGCCCAACATCCCTCTAGTGACCAACGGGGCGCTCCACGGCCTGTTCGATTCCCTCGACGCAGCGTCCAGCTACCTGAGCCCCCGCGAATATTCCGCTTATAAGGAACGCAGCGCGAACGGGGCGAAGCCCAAGGCCGAGGCGGGCGTGGCTCTGACCAAGCGGTTCGGCTACATCAGTGTGATTTCCACGCTGCCCGATAGCCCGGCGCAGAAGGCCGGCTTGCAGCTGGGCGATGTCCTGGAAAAGATTGCCGGCTTCACCACCGGGCAGATGGCCATCGAGCAGGCGCAACTCCTGCTCACCGGCGACCCGGGAGCCGTGGTCAAGCTTTCGGTGATCCGCCGCGGCAAGACCGAGCCCCAGGAGATGGAACTCACGCTGGCGAAACTGCCGGCGCCGAAGTTTGCCGAGGACCGCCTGGAAGGCGACATCGCCTATCTGCGCGTGCCGAAATTCGACGCCGGCGCCACCAAACAGATTCGCGATGAACTCCTCCAATTCCAGCGCCAGGGCGCGCACAAGCTGATCCTGGATTTGCGCGATTGCGCGCTGGGCGATCTTAACGAGGGAATTTCCACCGCGCAGCTGTTTCTCGCGTCCGGCACGATCACCACCCTCAAGGGGCAGAGCGTCACGCCCGAGGTTTCCGCGGCCGACCCCTCCAAGGCCGTGTGGTCGCAGCCCGTCAGCGTGCTGATCAACACGGGAACCGCGGGGCCTGCGGAAATCGTGGCCAGCGCCATCGCGGATAATCATCGCGGCGAGACCATCGGCAGCCGCACCTACGGCACCGCCTCGCGCCAGAAGCTGATTCCCCTGGATGACGGCGCCGCGCTGATTCTCACCGTGGCGAATTACTACACCCCCGGCGGCAAGGAAATTCCGGCCGAAGGAGTGGCGCCCACCGAAGCCGTCCTGCCCTCGCCCGAGGAGTTGGCCTCCGGCAAGGACTTCCCGCCCGCTCCCTCGAGCTCCCACGACGACCCCGTCGTCAAAAAAGCCATCCAGATTTTGCAGGGTGGCGGCGCCGCGCGGAAAGCCGCCTAAGCCATCGTGGCAGCACCCCGCGGGAGACCGGCCCCGCCCCGCACCATCCATTTCAGCAGGCTCCGCCTGCGCGTGGTATACGCCGTTTTCGTTGCCTCGCTCCTGATTCCCCTCGCCGGCTGCGGGAAAAAATCGCTGCCTAGGGCCGAGCTCCGCGCCATCACTATCGAAGTGGTCAACGCCGCGCGCCGCGTGGCGGGTCATGTCTCGGAGATCACCATTCGCCCGGAAGTTGCGGCGTCGCCCGCCGGCCGCCGCGCCGGGCTTGCCGCCGACGATATCTACGTGTCGCTCAGCGACCCCGCGCAGATCAGCCAGTTGAAACAAGCCATCGGCGCCATCGCCCGCCGCCATAAGCTTTCTCTGACGGAGACGTCCACGGCCGGCGTGGTCCGCTTCGATCTGTCGTTCGACGAAAGCCGCACGCACACGATTCACGTGATCACGCCGCTGGCCGCGCGCTCGCGTCCGGCGGTGGTTCGCCGCGCCCGCGGAACTCCGCGGCTCGCCATTATCCTCGACGATCTCGGCAACGACCGCCCGGCCGCGGATTCTCTGCTGGCGCTGCCGTTTCCGCTGACCATTTCCGTCCTGCCGTATCTGCCGCTTTCCACCGAAGTGGCCGAGGAAGCGTCCCGCCGCGGCGACGAAGTCCTGCTGCACCTCCCCATGGAATCGGAATCGCAGGAGGCAGGCTCCGAGCCAGTCGAACTGCGCGTGGGAATGAATGCTGCACAGGTGGAATCGGCGCTGGCCGGCATGCTGGAAACCGTGCCGCACGCGGCCGGCGCCAACAATCATCAGGGTTCGCGCGCCACCGCCGATCCCGCGCTGATGGAAGCCCTGATGCCGGCGCTGCGCCAGCGCGGGCTGTTCTTCGTCGACAGCCGCACGACCGCCGCCACCGTGGCCTACGACATGGCCGAGAGGCAGGGCGTGCGCGCCGCCTCGCGCAAAGTGTTTCTCGACGACACGCCGGCCCGCGAGGCCATTCTCGCGCAACTCGAACTGGCCGCCGCCGATGCCGAACGCAACGGCGAGGCCATCGCCATCGGCCATCCACGTCCGGCCACGATCGCCGCGCTCACCGAAGGCGTTCCGCGCATCGAGGCGCGCGGCATCAAGCTGGTCTTCGCCTCCGCCCTCGTGCATTAGCGCATTCCCATGACGTATGTAGCGCACGGCGAAGTGCCGGGCCGGCTGAAGACGCCGGCCCGCCGCTACAAAAGCAAACCCTGCAGTTAGCTTTTCTTTCGCCTGTCCTGAAGTACAGATTCAAGGACTGGAACGAAACCTGCTCCGGCGTCCTATTTCTCCTTGAGAACTCCGGCGCTAGCCTTCCTCATACGGTCCCGTCACCCCTTCATGGATGCGGGCGAAGGAAGGAGCCCATGAGCTACTGGATTGGATCAACATCTCCGAACGACGCAGGCATGAACGAGTTCAAGGAATGCCTCAAGCATCTGCGCGACGGCCACCCGGATGACGCCCTGCTGCATGCCCGGAGCGCCCTCAATTTGGCCCCCAAGAATCCTTTCTATATGTCCTATACCGGTCTGCTGGCGGCCATGGCCGAGGAGCGTTTTGCCGATGGGGAAGCGCTGTGTCAGGAGGCGCTCAGCCTTCGGCGCAATCACGCGCAGCTCTACCTGAATCTGGCCGAGGTCTATCAGCGCTGCGGGCGGAAGGATGATGCCATCGCCACGCTGGAAAAGGGGCTGGTGTCGTCCGGGCGCGACTTCCGGCTGCGCCGGGCGCTGGAGAGGATCGGCAAGCGGCGCGAGCCGGTGCTGGCGTTCCTGCACCGCTGCCACCCGCTGAACCGCAGTCTGGGAAGACTGCGCCACCGCATGGCCGGGCCGGTTCGCGCCGCCTAAGCGGGGCAGAAACGTTTCTTGCAAGACTTAAGGATCCGGGGCGGGCAACCCGTCCCGGTTTTTTCTTCGGCCTGTATCCGCGGAACGCTGAGGTAGGGCAGCCCTTCGCGGGAATCCCCTGACTCCAGCGGCAAATTCCTCGCCGGTCTTCTTCAGCCCTGCCCCAGCGGCAGAAAATACTGCGTGCCCTTGACGGGCTGGCGCAGGCGCCGCAAAAGCTCCTGCAAATCCTGGTTGCGCTCGACGAAATCGATTTCGCTGGTGTCCACCACCAGCAGATTCGACGCCGCATAGCGGAAGAAGAAGTGCTCGTAGGCGCTGGCCACCGCCTCCAGATATTCCCCTGAAACCGCCGTCTCCGCCGGATCGCCCTTCTTCGACACGCGCTTGCGCAGCACCTCCGGCTTGGCCTGCAGGTAGATCACCAGGTCGGGCGCGGGAACCGAGGGCGCCAGCAGGTCGAAATATTTTTCGTACAGCCGGAGCTCCTCGTTATCGAGGTTGATGTAGGCGAAAATCTTGTCCTTCTCGAACAGGAAATCGCTGACGATGGGGGCGGGGCCGTCGTCGGGACGCGCCTCGATCAGCCGCCGGTGCCGCTCGTACAGAAAATACATCTGCGCGCGGAAGGCCGCGCCGGGTTTTTCGTCGTAGAAATCGGCGAGGAAGGGATTGTCTTCGCAGTCGAAGACGCGCCGCGCGTGCAGCCTCTCGGCCAGCACCTTGGCCAGCGTCGATTTCCCCACGCGAATCGGCCCCTCGACCACAATGTGCCGCGGCGTCTTGAACGCCGGCCCCGGAACCACCGGCCCGTTGAATAAGCTGTCCGTCATGGCCGCCGATTATAGCAAACTGCGCCGCCTGCGCCGCTTTGGTTCAAAGCATATCCCGCCCATCCTGGTTCTGCTCTCCGCCAATCCTCCGGCGCCTCCGCCGGTGCCGAAAAGTTGCCACTGCACCGGGTAGGATCAGTGTGGGGTATCAGACTGGTACTGGTGCTACAGTCCCATGTTTAGTAGTGCAACCTACCTGTCCTCGACCTGTACTTACGTACCATTGAAGCTAACAGCGTAACTAAGTAAGTATGCGTGTGTGTACGGACGTTAGGTCCTGGTTGTACGGAGCCAGCGTGACGATGGAGCGAAAGCACACTCAGTCCCAGTCGATCCGATCGTGGCGCGGGCTTGCCCTGCGGCATAAGGGCTTTTCAATCGTGGAGCTCCTGATTGTCTTGGTTGTGGGGATGATCCTCACTGCCATCGCGATCCCCATGTTCAATCGCGCTATGATTAACATGCGCCTGAATTCCACCGTGAGCGGCATAACGGGAGCCATTTCGAAAGCCCGTTATCGCGCCATCTATAACAGCCAAGTGTACACCCTGGCCATCACCACGCCGGCCAACACCTATGTGGTGACAAACGCGAACGCGAACACTGCCGATCCTCCCGTGCCCTTGCCCAGTCAGGCCGTCGTTCTCAATGGAGGCGGAAACGCGACTTATACCTTTACGCTCTGCCCTAACGGCATGGTCTACGGCGCTGGCGGAGTTTGCCCCGGCAACAATACGGCACCCGCCCTGGCGGTTGCGTATCAGGGAAGGCAAATCAATGTCACTGTATCGAGCGTGGGAAATGCCACAACGACGATCATCAAGTAACGAAAAAGCGCGCGCAAAAGGCTTCACGCTGGTTGAGGTGGTGGTGTCCATGGCGGTTCTCTCCATCGGTCTGTTGGGCGTGGCGGCTTTAATCAGTGGCACGCTGGCATCGGGCACTCGTGCGAGGTACATGAACATCGCCAATGTTTTGGCCTCCGAAAAATTGGACAATTTGAACAAATGGCCATCCAATAGCCCTGACGTTGCGCCAGGAGGCTCCCTTGCCGGCCCTGCCGTCTGTGCCGCCGGGGACCTTTACTGCGACCAGATCACTGTGTCCGAAGCGGGAAACGCCGATTCCGAAACGCAAACCCAAATTGATGCCAATGGAGCGCTCGTCACCAACACCATCGTCCATACCAGCGCCGGATGCGTGGGCACGCCGGCAAACTGCGGCGTGGCGATCCCCGCCGGCACCGGCTCCACGTTCACTCGGCGGTGGCTGATTACGCTCAATCCCACGATCACTTCCGCTGCCGGCGCCCCGATGACGGCCACCGGGGCTAGAAGAATTACGGTGCTGGTGACCCTGAACGGCCAGAGTCGACAGTCCCCGGTAACATTCCAGATGAGCATGGTGCGCCCGTGAGAAACGTCCAAGGAACCATGCCCGCTAGCGCACCGCCGCTGCGTGGGCCTCGCCGCGCAACGCGGGGTTTTTCGCTGGTGGAGCTCCTCGTGGCGATGGCGATGTTTCTGATCGTGGCCGGCGCCGCATTTTCCTTGTTCAATAGCCATGTGCAGATGGTCACCCGCCAGCAGACCCTTTCCGGAGTGAACATTGGCTTGCGCAACGCGATGTCGCAGTTGGAACTGGACTTGTCCGGTGCCGGTCAGAACTTGCTAGCGGGCGACGTGACTTCCGGCCAATCTTTTTCCCTGGGCGTAATCATCAACAACAATGTTCCAGGTGTTGCCCCGGCGTGTGCTCCCAACACGGCAAACTGGTCCTACCCGACCCAGAGCGCCTGCTTCGATTCCTTGACGGTCATCAATTTAAAACCGTGCACCTTGGCCGGAGGAACCTACGCCCCCGTGTTGGTCATCGACGACCCGGGCAATGCTCAGGAGAGCTTGAGCACCAGCTCCATCATGTGGGGCGACGACCCGAACAACCCGGATAATGTCGCAACCCTTACGAATGACGTGTCCTGTTTTAAGAGCGGGGACGAACTTCTGGTCGTTCAGATTCCAAACAACGGGCAGCAACAAGCCCCGTGCGACAATGGCCCCTTCAACTACTGCATAGCCGTCGTCACGCTCACCCAGGACGCGCAGGTATCCGGCGCCAAGATCCAGCTCCAGCACAACCCCACCGGAGCAAGCAGCGACCCGCTGGGAATCGTCTATAGCCCAGCCGGTACCCTGAATTTCAAGAACGCCCTGGCGTCCGGATTTACCAACGGCGCCTACATCATTGACCTCGGCAGCGGTGCCAATGCCGTCACGTACGCCGTTCAGGCCAATCCCGCCAACCCAAGCGACCCGCAATTGATGCGTTGCACCGGGGCCGTGTGCAATGGAACAAATGGGCAGGTCCTGACCGACCAGGTGATCGGATTCAAGGTTGGCGCGGCCCTGTGGGACAACGCCAAATCAACGGACCTGGCGTCCTACTTCTACGACGCCACCTTGTATTGCAACGGTGGAATTCAAGTGAGTGGAACTTACGTGGATTGCACCGCCACCCCTCCGGCCGCCTATGATCCGTACAACTACACGTTAGTCCGCTCGATACGCATCTCCATGATCGGGCGCACGCCGCCCAACGCCGACATGACCCTGGCCAAGTTCAAAAACGGCTTTGATGGCGGCCCTTATCTGGTCCAGCAGGGGGCCATCGTCGTGGACCTGCGCAATTTGAGTAACGCCGACTCCACAAACTGAAATGGAGCGGTTTGAGGTGAGACGATGAAATCGTGCCAGAACAATTTCTCCGGCAGGCGGTTGGCCGGCCCGGCCCGCAGGCAAAGATCACGCACGCGAGGGATGGCGCTGGTCACCACGCTGATCCTGCTGGCCCTGCTCGGCGCCGCCAGTCTGGCCATGGTCCTGTTGGTCTCCTCCGATACGATGATCAACGGCTATTATCGCAACTACCGCGGCTCCTTCTACGCGGCCGATTCGGGAGTCAACGTCGCCGTGGAAGCGATGAAGAACGCCATACAAAACGGCGCCAACATTGCCGGCAATCCTCCTCTTCCGACAGGCGCGGTGGCGATCCCGACGCAAGCCCAACTTTGGGTCAGTGCGCCGGGAACGTTCCCCCCAGGTTTGCCCACCGCGTATGCGCCTTTTCAGGGCTCTTATTACAGGATCGGCGACACGGGCTCATGGAACGGTCAATTCAAGATGCTTGCGGCCAATCCCGATGGTCAGCCGATTTTGGGAACGCCCCAGTTTGAGTTGACCCCCAACCCCAACGACGCCGCCAGTTGCTTGCCCATCACGCTGGCGACCTGTCCGAATGGCAAAGCTAACACCAAGGACTACATTTGGACGTTCTCCTATCCTTACGAGGTCACCGTCCAGGGACAATCTTCGGGAAGCGAGGCAGAGCAAATCTCGCAAACCGGCACGATCGTCTACGCCAGTCTCTCCGGCAGTGCGAGCGCCAACATGACACCCAGTTTCGCCAAGTGGGGGGCCTTCATTAACAAGTTCGCAGACTGCCAGGGTGCGCTGGTGCCAGGAACGATGAGCGGACCGTTCTTTACCAATGGCCAGTGGAATTTCGGCAATTCCAGCAACCCCGGTTATACCTTCACCGATATCGTGGGACAGTCCGGGGCCAACGTGAGCTGGTGGAACAGCAACAAGTGCACCGACTCTCCCACGGCCCCCAATGGATTCAAACAGCCGAATTTTCAGGCCGGGCTCCAGGTCGGCCAGACTCCGGTTACCCCGCCATCGAACAGCTACAACCAGGCTCAGGCCGTCCTGGATGGCAAGGGCGCCCTGCCCTGCACTTCTGCACCGTGCTCCCCTGATCCTCCGCCAAGCCAAACACAGATGAACCAGGAATTGAAAACCATTGGCGGCACGCCCTATCCGAGCTCGGGAGCGGCGCCCACCGGCGTGTATATTCCCTATCACACGACGGGAACGAGCCCCAGCGGCGTCCCCTGTACGCCCGCCAAGCCCTGTTATGGCAGCGACGCGTCTGCGGGCGGCTCCGGCTATTCCGCCGGCTTCTACGTGCAGGGGAGCACCGGCTCATCTCCCGGAACAACGATCACCCTGAGCGCCACGACCGGTTGCAGCGCTGTTTGCGGCGCCAGCGACCCCACACAAACCTATACAATCGTGCAGGGCAGCACCACGACCACGATTGTGATTGACGCGACGGCGGGCGTCACCGTGGTGAACGGCACGGCAATGCAGGGAGTCCCGGAGCAAATCGACCCGCTCACCAACGCCCCTGTAACCCAGCAAGATCCCTCCGGCAAGACCGTGAATCCCGCGCTGATTTACGTCAATGGTCAAATTACGGGACTTAGCGGGACGGTGCAGAACGACACCGGCATAACCATCGCGGCGTCCAACAATGTCAGCATTACGGGCGACCTGACCTATCTCCAGTCGCCCGTGGCCATCCCCTCGGACACGCTGAATTCCTCGACCGATGCGGGGGTCCTGGGCGTCTATACAACCGGGAATATCAACCTGTATCCGAATCCAAGCGGATCCAATAAAGGCAACCTGACCGTGGATGCCAGCCTGGCCGCGATTGGCAGTGGTACCAGCGGTTTCGCAACACCGGGCGGCAGCATCGGTACGTGGACGATCGTGGGTGGTCGGAGCGAAGACCAAGCTCATGGCGTCAGCATCGGTACTGGAAACACTTACTACGACCGGCGCTTTTCGGGCAGCTTTGGGCCACCGTGGTTTCCCACGGCGGTACTCCAGCCAGGGCAGAGCGCCGTTCCTGCTACCTTCCTGGGAATCACCGTGACGCGCACATCGTGGCGAGAGGTCAGCCGTCCATAAACCAGTCTGCTCCCGAGACAGATGGGACTAGCCCGGTGACGAAGTATTGGATTTGAATTGATTGCGAGTCCGGACACTTTCCTCCGTGACTTCGCCATAGCTGTGGTAGTGCGATAGGTTCCTCTTCCACCCGTAAGCTGCTCGACCGGGCATGCAGTTTCCCATCTCCGGCACATCCGCCCAGGTCTACAAGATCACCCCGGGCAGCACCGTTACGACCGTTCCGCCGCCCACACGACCGCGCGCGTGGTTTAGATGCCGGTCCACTGGTGACGGAGAAGGCCTGCCATCGCGGCTGCAGAGGGAAGTGGCGACATGGTATCCTGCGCCCGTGCGCGCGGCGGCAAATCCGTTACGGCGAGGAGTCCCAGCCGGCGCCAGGCGCTGGGCCGGACCATGACAGCGACTGACCAGCCACAGGTCTTTCAGGCGCGCATCTACAAAATCGGCATCAACCGCTGTGTGGATGTGCCGCGCCAGGTTTCCGCTGCGCTGGGTGGCGGCGCGCATATTCCGGTTGACGGCTGGGTCGAAGGGCTTGCTCTCAAAAGCACGCTTGTGCCGCGGGGCCGCGGGCAACATCGGCTGCACGTGCACAGCCGGATTTGGCGCAAGCTGCGCGTCGACGCGGGGGACACCGTCGAGGTGATGCTTCTGCTGGACACGGAGCCGCGCGATCCCGCCGTGCCGGAGGATCTCGCCGCGGCATTGGCCGGGACGCCGCGGGCCCTCGGCGTGTTTCACCGACTGACCCCCGCGTTGCGGCGCGAGATCGTGCAATGGGTGAACGCAGCGAAACGTGCCGGCACGCGGGAAAAGCGCATCGCGCTGTGCGTGCGCCGTTTTCTCGCCCGCGCACATCCACCAAAGAAGAAATAGCATGGCGTGGCCAACGAGAGCTTTGGCCCCTGCCGGATTTTGTGGCGCCGGTGGGCGCTGCCAGGTTTTGTAGCGGCGGGTCGGCGCTCCATGCCGGCCCGGGTTTGCAAGGGTGCGATGCCTCAGCCTACGATGCGGCGTCGAACCGCACGTCGTTTACGCCCCCTGCGACAGCCCGTTTCTTGGCTTCTGTTTCAGCGAGTTCTGCGTCAGCGGTGGTATACTCGCGCGACCCAGCGTGCGGATGAAACTTCTTCCGCCCCCGGATCGGCCGCGATTCCCGCGGACCAGATCCCGCGCGGCGGCCTTTGGAGGCGCGTCACCATGAGCCAGCCCATCGCAGCAAAGAGCAATCCCCTCGATCCGGCCCTGTTCCGGCCCGCAGCCATCTCCGCCGAGACGCGCGCCGCCAACGAAGCGCTCGCCAAGTTGCTGGACAACGCGCCGAACTGGTGGGACGTTGGCGTGCAGGTGTTTCGGGATGCCCGTGCGAAGGGTGGCGGGGCGTTTCCGCCGATCGTGAGGTCCGATAAGGCGCGCACCATTCTGATTGACGGTCAGGGCGGACACAAAGTCGCGTTGCGCGTCATCGCCCCGGAACATGCGCGCGGCGTCTACCTCCAGATGCACGGCGGCGGCCTGGTGTTCGGCGCCGCCGATCAGCAGGACCCCATGCTCGAACGCATCGTGCAGAATACGGGCATGGCCTGCGTGAGCGTCGAATACCGGCTCGCTCCGGAGAACCCTTATCCCGCCGCTTGGGACGATTGCGAGGCGGCCGCGGCCTGGCTGGCGAAAAACGCCAAGGCCGAGTTCGGCACCGACGTCCTGACCATCGGCGGCGAATCGGCCGGAGCCACGCTGGCCGCCGCCACGCTCGTCCGCATGCGCGACCGCCACGGCTTCACCGGCTTCCGGCGCGCCATTCTTTCCTACGGCAACTACGACACGTCCATGACGCCCAGCCAGATGCGGACTCCGCCCAAGGGATTGCTGGTGGGCCGGACGAGCATCGAAAAATTCTCCGACGCCTACGCGCCCGACCCCAAAACGCGGCGCGATCCCGACGTGTCGCCGCTCTATGCCGACCTCAAGGGTTTGCCGCTCGCGCTGTTCACCATCGGCACGCTCGATCCGCTGCTCGACGACACGCTCTTCATGCACGCGCGGTGGATTGCGGCCGGCAACGAAGCGGAACTGGCGATTTATCCCGGCGCGCCGCACGCGTTCAATTTGTTGCCCATGCCCCTGGGCGCCCCAGCCAACGCGCGCTGCGATGCGTTCCTGAAAAGCGCCGTGTCGTGAGGCCTACGCGCGGCACAGCTCGCTGAACAGGGCTTCGCGCCGGTCGAGCGCGATCTGGTCGATGCGGTGGAGGACGGCGGCGTAGCCGGCGGCCGCCGCCGCGGCCAGCGCCAGAAGAAGCAGCGTCGCGAGCCACAGGCGGCCATAGTGCGTGGCCATGACGAGTGCCAGCGCCGTCAGACCGATCGTCACAATCTGAACGCCGAGACTGGCGATCGCCGTGATGCCGGACGCACGCTGCCGGCCGAAGACGGCGAAATCAATTTTCTTCGGCGCGTACAGCGAAAGCAGATTCCCCGCGCTGAAGTTCACGATCGTCGCAAATGTGACTCCGGCTAGGGTCGCCAGCGTCACGCCGATCGCCGGCGGGTGGAACATCAGCGCCGCGCCGATCCACACGAAGCCCATTTCCATCGTCAACACGGCGGCCTGCGCGAGGTTTTTGGCCAGCATCACCGCGCGGAAGCGCAGCGGCGACATGAAGAAGAACTGCACGCCTCCGGCGTCCACTCCCAGATTGTTGTACATGACGCCGCTCAGCATCAGCAGCACATAAGCGGCGCCCACGGGAAACATGAAATCGATTCCGTGCGTCGGGAAATGGCTTCCTCGCCCCGCAGCGTTCGCCGGCCCCATCCGGAAAATGAGCAGTATGACCAAGGGCATCACTAGCAGGAACAGCAGCGGGCCGCTGCGGGAGAGGTAGCGGAATTCCTTCTCGATGATGGCCGCAACCGGCGCGGAGACTCCGGGGATGCGCCAGCCCGAGCGGACAACCTGTTTCTCCCCGGGCGAAGCAGTGCGCCCGGCCGTCTCGCTGAGGTTCTCTCCCCGGTACTGCGCGCGCATCCGCACGCCGAGCAGCCGGAGGGACAATCCCGCGTAGGCGCACAGAAGCACGAAGGCTCCGAGCGCGGCCAGGTGTTCGCCCTGCGACGCGCGGGCCAGCGCCGAGGAAGCAAGTCCCGGCGGCAAAAGCCGCTCGGCCGGAAGCAATTGGGCCGCCACGCCCGCCAGCTCGGGCCGTGAACTCTTACCGTGGTGACGGAAGTAGTTTATCGTGGGCCCGGTGAGTTGGAAGCCGATGATGAAGAGGAAGAAAACGATGCCGAAGATCTCGCGCGTCTTCCGCTGCGCCAGCCAGCGCTCGATCCAGGCAAAGATCAGGCGATTCAGCAGGATGTTGAACGCCGCAAACACGGCGAGCACCAGCGCGGCCCACGGCAGCAGTCGCGGCGCGGCGATTCCGGTTCCCACGGCGATCCCGATGAGCCAGAGCGTCCCAATCATCGTGGACGGGTCGAGCGCGCCGTAGATCACGCGGATGAGGAAATACGGCCGGTACGCGAGCGGGAAACGGAGGAAATTCGAGGCGTCGAAAGTTTCGCTGAACGCCGTGGCCATCACCGGGAAAAGCTGCCAGTACAAAAATACACCCCACAGCAGAGCGGTGAGCCACTCGACCGTGCCTCGGGAAACAAAAAACCACGCCGCCGCGCCCAGACCGAAGGCCCCGCCCAGTCCGAACAGAGCGAAGCCCAGCACCATCAGGATCCAGGAGACCACTTCCAGCCGGCCGCGCACCGTGCGCAGCGAGTTGACGAAAATCCGCCAGCGCAGCCACGCGATGGCCGCGAGCTGCCCCTTCTGTTGCGCCGATCCCAGCGCGGAATTCAGCCCAGCCACGACAGCTCCTGGTCCGCCGCGCGCGCGCCTCCGACGGTGCGGAGGAAAATCTCTTCGAGTGTCAGCTTTTCTCCGGCGCGCACGGCGGGCGCATCGGGCGAGCCCCCGGCGGCCGCGGATGCCGCTTGTGCCTCGACGCCCGAGCGCAGCTCCTCGATCGAGCCCTGCGCGACGAGCCGTCCATGATGAATGATGCCGACGTGACTGCACAGCCGCTCGACGATCTCGAGGACGTGCGAGGTGAGGAAGATCGTCGCGCCGCGCGCGATCATGCGCTGCAGCATCGCCTTGAGCGTGCCGGAGGCGATGGCGTCCACGCCTTCGAACGGCTCGTCGAGAAAGAGAATCTTCGGGCCGTGAATCACGGCGGCGGCCAGCGCGAGCTTCTTCTGCATCCCGTGCGAATAGTCGGTGACCAGAGCCTTCGGCTGGTCGGCCAGCTGCATGAAGTCGAGCAGTTCCGCGGCGCGCCGCGCCGCTGTCTCGCGGTCCAGGCCGTACATCCGCGCGGCGAAATTCAAATACTCGGAGCCGGTGAGCCGGCCGAAAAGCGCCATGCCCTCGGGCACCACGCCGATCTGGCGCTTCACCTCGACAGGATGGCTCGCCAGATCCAGCCCGAGGATTTCGACGCGGCCGGCCGACGGTGCCAGCAAGCCGGTGAGCATCTTGATCGTTGTGGATTTGCCCGCGCCATTGGGGCCGAGAAAGCCGAAAAACTGGCCCGGCGTCACGCGAAGATTCACGGCGTCCACGGCGACCAGTTCGCCGAAGCGGCGCGTCAGGTTGTCGGTGGAGATGGCGGGAGCGTCCATGGGATTGCGCCTGACTCTAACACAGCCATGGGAATTGGCGAAACGATACCGTGGTGTTTGGCCTTACAACGTGCGGCGTTGCAATGGAGGAATGGTCTTGCGCCGAACACTTTCTTGGGCACGCGAAAGCCTGCCGCGGAGGCGAGGCGCGTGGATGGCGCGCCATCCGTCGCTTCCGCAAAAGATGGCGGAGGATACAGTCTCCTGCGAACTCTTCTCTGCCGAATTCCCTGCTAACAGGGAAGAATACAGGGACAATTGGGCGCTCGTCGACGGGAACCTAGGCGATACGCCCATTTAGAGAGGCCTTCGGAGCGAAAAAAGTGGGATTGGTCAGAAATCGAAACAGGGTATTAACAGGCGTGGCATCAGGGAATCCCGAGGAAGCTATTAGGGACTTTTGTCGGTCGGCAACATTGCCGCCTGTGACCAGGGGGACGTCCAGTCTACGCGGCGACGTCTGCCCGCACTTTGGAGCGCATCGAATCGCTTGAGCCGTCCGCGCGGACTCTGATGGTCACCCACCCTATACGCGCTCTCCTCGGCCGCGCCGTGGAAGGCAGCTTCGTCAACGAGATTCGCACCTTTGAGCTTGATGATGCGTGGGGGGTCGCTTGGAAGTTCGCACAGAAGCCCGCGAAGTAAATCGAATCGTCGTCAGACGAAGACGAGGCCTGAAGATATAGATCGAGTCGAAAGACCCAACTGACTCCTGCCGCTGTTCCCTACGCATTACTGCCGCGATGAAGGAGCGTCCGTCAAACGGAGACGCGCGATTGATCTAGAGAGGTGTGGAGATGAAAGCTGACAAAACGCGCGGTCCGAACGGCGATGAACAGTCGAAATAGACAGGTCAGAGCGCTGATCAGAAACGCCCAAACCGTGTCCTTCGATCCCACTCTAACAGCGCGTCGCGCCGATTAAATCCAAAACCCGGACCAAGTTGCGACGGTTTTCCCGACTTCGACTCTGCTTCTAGGATTCTTAAAGCCTCATGCACTCCACCACAATTCTTGGATTTCTGCTTGAACCAGTCTAAGGCTTGGGAAGTTGAATCGGCCTGATCGTCATATTTTCCCTTAGGGAAGCTAGCAAGTTCGTGTAGATACTCGCCAAGCCAAGGAGCTTTGTCAGGAAGGACAACAAAGCCATTCTCAATGGTGCTCGTGACCGAATGCATCCGCATGATCTT
>JAIQGD010000123.1 GCA_020072765.1 Terriglobia bacterium | reverse complement strand
GCCGCGCCCTCCCGGCACAGGTCCGCGACATGGACACGCGCCTCGCCTCCGCGTTCGCGGACCTCGGCGATGAGCAGGCCGGGTGTCTCGCACTCCTCTTGATGTCTATTTGAATGCTCACGGTGGCCCCGGTTTTCCCGATCAGGAAGACCGGGGCCAGCGGTGAGAGCGGCACGACGGCGAAGGATATGGCGTGCGTTCCAATTCGCTATCGGTTATCACACTTGGTTAAATTCCCGAGGATGCAGAAAAAGGAGAGGACATGACGAAGGTCGAAGCAATCGTTCAGCCAAACCGGTTTGATGCTGTGAAAGGCGCCCTGGTGGATTTGGGGATTGATGGCATGACTGTCTCGGAAGTGCGGGGCCACGGGCGACAAAAGGGTCACACGGAGACGTATCACGGCCACGAATACAGCGTGGATCTCCTGCCGAAGATCAAGATCGAAATCGTGACCGACGACAAGCTCGTGGACTCCGTCGTCGGCGCAATCCTGAAGACCGCCGCCACGGGGAAAATCGGCGACGGCAAGATTTTCATTTACAAGATCGACGAAGCGATCCGCATCCGCAACCAGGAGCGTGGAGTGGCAGCACTGTAGGCTTCACGTGAGCCTTTCTGAGGCCTCCGTGTTCTCCCGTCACCGGGGGCAAGCCGGCTTGCGGCACGCGTTCCGACGGCCGCCTCTCCAGCCCCTTGGAGGTGAGCTGAAAATGGTTCATGCAGCTGGGGTCTTCAGGCCCGAGGTTCGCTGCGGGCGGGAGTGCCGGTCGTCACACGACAAAAAAGGGGCGGGTTGTGGCCCGCCCCTTCGAAAGCATCGTTCGGTGAACCCAGCGATCAACTGCAGCCGGAGGTGCTGCCGCAGTTGGAGCACTTGTAGCAACTGCCGTTGGGGGTCATGAGCATGCCGCATTCCGAGCAGTAGGGCGCATCGTCAATGGCCGCACGGGGACGGGGCGCCACTTCTGGTTCGACCGCCCTCGGTGCGGTTGCCGGCGCCGCCACGGCTGAAGTGGCCGCCGGAGCAGCCGACGCCGCCTGGGCCTTGGCTTCCGTCTCCGCCGCTGCACCGCCGTTGTCCAGATATTCCGGGGAGATGAATTTTCCTCCCAGCCACCGGCCAATGTAGTCCACGATCGACTTGGCGTAGTGGATTTCCCGCTTGCCGGTATAGCCCGAGGGCTCGAAGCGCGAGTTGACGAACTTGTCGACCAGCGCGCGCAGCGGCACGCCGTACTGCAGGGCGATGGATACCGACAGTGCGAACGCGTCCATGATGCCGGAGAGCGTCGAGCCTTCCTTGGCCATCTTGATGAAGATTTCGCCGGGCGCGCCGTCTTCGTACTTTCCGACGGTGAGGTATCCCTCGTGGCCCCCGATCGAAAACTTGTGGGTGATGGAGTCGCGCTCGTTGGGCAGCTTGCGGCGCCGCGCACGCCCCCCGGCAAACAGCTCCTGCTGCTCGGGTGATGGAGGCGGTGCCGGAACTGCGGCGGGCTTGGCTTCTTCCTTCTTCCCGGCGGCGGAAAGCGGCTGCGAACGCTTGGAGTTGTCGCGGTAGATGGCCACGGCCTTGATGCCCAGCTTCCACGACTCGATGTAGGCCTCCATGACGTCCTCGACCGTGGACTCTTCCGGCATGTTGATGGTCTTGCTGATGGCGCCGGAGAGAAACGGTTGCGCGGCGGCCATCATGTGCAGGTGGCCGCGCCAGGAGATCGAGCGGCCGCCTCCCATGGGTGTCAGCGAACAATCGAAAACCGGGAGGTGCTCCGGCCGGAGCCCCGGCGCGCCTTCGATCTTGCTCTGCGCGTCGATGTAGTCGACGATCTGGGCCACTTGCTCGGGCGGGTAGCCCAGCCGCATCAGCGCCTGCGGCACGGTGTTGTTGACGATCTTGATCACGCCGCCGCCCACCAGCCGCTTCTGCTTCACCAGCGCCAGGTCGGGCTCGATTCCCGTGGTATCGCAATCCATCATGAAGCCGATAGTGCCGGTCGGCGCCAGGACGGACACCTGCGAGTTTTTGTAGCCGAATCGCTCGCCCAGGGCCAGCGCGGCGTCCCACGACTCTTGCGCGGCGCGGAGCAGGGAGGGCTGCACGTGCTCTTCCTTGATGGGGCGGAGCGAATCGCGGTGCATGCGGATGACGTCGAGCATGGGCTCGCGGTTGCGCATGTACCCCCCAAACGGTCCCATGCGCTCGGCAATGCGCGCGGACTGGGCATAGGCTTCGCCGGTCATCAGCGCCGTGATGGCGCCGCAGAAATCGCGGCCGCCGTCGGAGTCGTAGGGCAAGGCCAGCGACATCAGCAGGGCGCCGAGATTGGCGTAGCCCAGACCCAGCGGGCGATAGTCGTGCGAATTCCGCGCGATCTTCTCGGTCGGATAGCTGGCGTTGTCGACCAGGATTTCCTGGGCGGTGATGGTGATGTTTACGGCGTGGCGGAAACCCTCGGCGTCAAACTGGCCGTTGCTGCCGAGGAACTTCAGCAGATTGAGCGACGCCAAATTGCAAGCCGTGTCGTCCAGGAACATGTACTCCGAGCACGGATTGGAGGCATAGATGCGGTCGGTGGCCTTGGCGGTGTGCCAGCGGTTGATGGTGGTGTCGTACTGCATGCCCGGATCGCCGCAGTGCCAGGCCGACTCGGCCATCTTGCGCAGCAGCTCGCGGGCGCGGAGTTTTTCGGCCGGCTTGCCGTCGGTAATGTTGCGCGTCCACCAGTCGCGATCCTCTTCGACCGCGCGCATATAATCGTCGCTGACGCGCACGGAATGATTGGCGTTCTGGAAGAAGACCGAGGCGTAGGCCTCGCCGTCAATCGAGGAGTCGTAGCCCTGCTCGATCAAGACGTGCGCCTTGCGCTCCTCCTTCATCTTGCAGTCGATGAATTCCTCGATGTCGGGATGGTCGACGTTCAGGATCACCATCTTGGCGGCCCGCCGCGTCTTGCCCCCGCTCTTGATCACGCCGGCGAAGGCGTCGAACCCCTTCATGAAACTGACCGGCCCGGAAGCGATGCCGCCGCCCGAAAGGGCCTCGCGGCTGCCGCGCAGCGCCGAGAAGTTGGTGCCCGTGCCGGAACCCCACTTGAAGAGCATCCCCTCCGTCTTGGTCAGGCTCATGATCGAGTCCATATTGTCCTGCACGGAGTTGATGAAGCAGGCCGAGCACTGCGGCTTGGCCTGCACGCCCACGTTGAACCACACCGGCGAATTGAACGCCACCTTCTGTTCGACCAGGAGGTGGGTCAGTTCATCGCGGAACACGGTCTTGGAGTCGGGCGTTGCAAAGTAACCGCCCTCGTCGCCCCAGCGCACGATCGTCTCCACCACGCGGCTGATCAGCTGCCGCACCGAGCCTTCGCGCTCCGGCGTGTTCGGCTTGCCATGAAAATATTTCGACGCGACGATGTTCGTCGCCGTCTGCGACCACGCCTTGGGCACCTCCACGCCTTCCTGGCGGAAGATCACTTGCCCCTTCTCGTTGCCGATCAGCGCTGTGCGCGATTCCCATTCGACCGCATCGAAGGGAGCGATCTTCCCATCGGTGAACCGCCGCTCGAAATCCATTCCCGTCGCCCGCCGCGTTGCTCGTTCGGTTTGCATATTCGTAGCCATTCTTGCTTCCGCCATTTTCTGCCTCCGCGCCGGCAGCCGTGCCGCCGAAATATTGGCCGGGACGCCAGGGGGAGCATTTCTCCCATTTTACTCCCCTTGAGCCCCGGAAACCTTGTTGTGTGTCCCGAAACGATTGAGGTGAACGAAAACGATTTCCGCCAGCCGCATCGCTGGCCTGACCCCCGAAGGCAACTCTCCGAAACCGAAAAC
Source organism: Terriglobia bacterium (assembly GCA_020072765.1). Taxonomy (GTDB): domain Bacteria; phylum Acidobacteriota; class Terriglobia; order Acidiferrales; family UBA7541; genus Palsa-295. The sequence goes on along the minus strand of JAIQGD010000123.1, from coordinate 1,843 downwards.
AGGGAAAAGCGCAGCTAAGCCGCGCGAAGTTCCGCCGCGCGGTCCGAAGTCTGGCGCTTCCCTGTGGCGATTTGGTTGAACCCGGGCCCGTCATCCCGTGTGGGCTGCCGGCGCTGGGCTGGGCAACCGACTCACGTGGTGTCCGAGTCTGGTTGCGCAGTATCGTGGCTTGCGGATAGGTTGTCAAGAGGATTTCGCAGGACCACCACAAAATCTTCGGTAGTCCATGTCGAAACCGTCTATCCCTTGTGGTTTCCGCCCGTTCCCGCCCCTGCCGGGCCGAACCCCCGTGCCGGCCATGTGCTCTTCAGGACAACACCGGGGAATTGACATGGACCGGCCTCCGGAAAAAAAATGATACTGACTATACGCCATGACCACGCCAGCCATCGAGATTCTCGGGCTCACCAAGGATTACCCCGCCGGGTTCTGGCGCAAGCGCCTGCGCCGCTCGCTCGATAACCTCACCCTGAACGTGGAAGAGGGGGAGATCTTCGGCTTTCTCGGGCCCAACGGCGCGGGCAAGACCACCACGCTAAAACTGCTGACGGGGCTGATTTTTCCCACGGCGGGCACAGCGCGGGTGCGCGGCCAGTCCATCGAGGATGTCCGCATGCACCGCGCCATCGGCTATCTTCCGGAACAGCCCTATTTTTACGATTACCTGACGGCCCGCGAACTCCTGGATTACTACGCGCGCTTCGCCGGATTCACCCGCGCCGAGCGGCGCGCGCGCATTGGACGGCTGCTCGAACGCGTCGGGCTGGGCACGGCCGGCGACGTCCAACTGCGAAAGTTTTCCAAGGGCATGTTGCAGCGCGCCGGGATCGCGCAAGCCATCCTGCACGATCCGCAGGTGATCTTTCTCGACGAGCCCATGTCGGGCCTCGACCCGGTGGGGCGGCGCGAAGTCCGCGACATTATTTACGGGCTGAAGCAGCAGGGACGCACCGTGTTCTTCTCGACGCACATCCTGGCGGACGCCGAAATGCTGTGTGACCGCGTGGCCGTCCTGCACCAGGGAAAGCTGATGGGCGTTGGGGCGCCGAGCGAGATTGTTTCGATCGAGATCAACGCGATGGAAATTCTCTTCGAGGAGCGCGACGGCCAGGCCCTGCCCGCGGCACTGGCCGCCAGTGCCGCGCGGAGCGGAGGGCGCTGCCGCATTGCCGTGCCGGAAGCCGGGCTGTATGACGCGCTGGAACAATTGCGAGGCTGCCAGGCGCGAATTCTGTCGGTGGCGCCCGTGCGGCCCACGCTCGAGGACTATTTCCTGCGCATGGTCGGCGGTGGAAACGCCGCATCGCGCGCGGCGGAGGTGAAGACGCCATGAACGTAGTGCCGGCGGCGGTGGCCCTCAATACGTTTCGCGAGGCGGTGCGGGACCGCGTTCTGTACAACCTCATCTTCTTCGCGCTCCTGATGATGGGCGCCGCGATTCTGGTGGGCCAGATTTCCATCGGCATCGAGCGGCTGGTGATCATCAATCTCGGGCTTTCCGCGATCTCCATCTTCGGCCTGGTGATGGCGGTGTTCATCGGCGTGGGGCTGGTGTACAAGGAGATCGAGCGCCGCACCCTCTACAGCCTGCTGGCGCAGCCGGTGCGCCGCTCGGAATTTCTTCTGGGGAAATATGCGGGGTTGCTGCTGACGCTGGCGGTCAACACGTCCCTGATGACGCTGGGGCTGGCCGCCGCGCTGTTCTACGTCGGGCGGCCGTTCGTGCGCGCGGACGCGTCGATCCTGGTGGCCGTCTATTTTATTTTGCTCGAGCTGGCGCTGGTGACCGCGCTGGCCCTGTTTTTCTCCTGTTTTTCCAGCCCCATGCTGTCCACGCTGTTCA
>JAIQGD010000122.1 GCA_020072765.1 Terriglobia bacterium | reverse complement strand
CGGGGATGGAATTGCCGTGGGGCATCTTCGGGGAGAATCTGACCACCGAAGGGCTGAAGGAAGAGGACGCGGGCATCGGAGACCATTACCGGATCGGCCGGGCGGTGGTGATGGTGTGCCAGCCGCGCATCCCCTGCTACAAGCTGGGCGTGCGATTCGGACGCGACGACATGGCCAAGCGGTTTCTGGCCAACGGGCGCTGCGGCATCTATTTTTCCGTCGTGGAAGAGGGGTTGGTGGCCGCCGGGGACGCGATCGAGCGAATGCAGCGGGGCGAACACGGCCTCACCATCGCGGATATTCAGCGCGCGTACGTCCACGGCCGTGACGATGTCGCGTTGGTGCGGCGGATCGTGAGCCTTGCAATAATGCCCGCGGGCTTGCACAAGGATTTCGTGCAGAAGCTGGCGGCGCTGGAGGTCTGAGAAGTCGCGCCGCGCCGGAAGCCCCGGCAGTTATTTCCTGTAGGTCTTCTGATAATTGTTTCGGGAATTGGTCACGGTGAAGGTGGAGTTGGGCTGCGCGGAGACTTTGATGTAATGCCCTTCGTCGTTTTCGCCGAGGTTGGCGATGAAAGCGTCGGGGGAATTGTGGTCCTTCCCTGCCTCGACGGCGTAGTGCAACTGCCAGAGATCCTCGAGTCCCGGCGAATCGTGAACGGTCTGCCAGGCCACGGGGTGGCCGCCCTTGTGCGCGCCGTTGTTCATGATGGCCACGCGGGGATGGAGCGCATCGACGATCGCGGGAGCGTTCGAGGAGTCGGCGGTTCCCGGGTGGTCCGTTCCATGGTGGGTGATCAGGTACAGGTCCACGGTTCCGATCAGATTGTTCGGGCAGACCAGCCTCAGTTCTTTCTGCCGGGTTAAATCACCGATATCGACGAAGCGGAATTGGCCGAACGTAATCAGCACGCCGGCCGAGCGCGCGTTTTCACCGCGATCGAGTGGCGCGTGGGGTTCGGAAGCACATAAGGAATTGGGCTGCCCAGCGCCCGGCAGAGGGGCAGTGATCTCGTCGCCCGCGGCGGTGAGGAGCTGCACGTTCATTCCCCGAAACGGAATGGTGTCCCCCGGCCTGGCCAGGACGCGCGGGGAGTGCCCCACCGTCTTTTCGTAGATGGCGTAGGCCTCGCGGGTGGCGGGGGCGGTTTCGGTGTTGGGGCCATGATCGACGAAGGTGCCGATCTGGAACTTGCCGGCGAGCTGGGCGACGCCTCCAACGTGGTCGAGATGATAGTGCGTGATCAGGGCGTAGTCGATGTGGCGGATTCCCGCTGCCTGGGCCGCGCTCACGATGCGGTCCGCGTCCCGGCCGTTGAAATCGGGCCAGCCGGTGTCGATGAGCAGGGATTCGCCTTGCGGGTCCACGACCAGCGTGGATTGTCCGCCCTCGACGTCGATGAAGAAGATCTGCAGGGGCCTTCGCGGGGACGCCCAGGCGAGCGAGAAAGCCAGCAGGCAGGCGCACAGGCTGAGCGCCCACACCCGCGAGACGCGATGCAATTGGGCAGGCTTCACGGCGAACCCCAGTCTCGACTCCGCTCCGATTGTACCGGACGCGCCTTACAACCGTGCGGCAGTTTCGTTTCTCGGCGGTGACATCGCGGGAGTTTGCCGGGGAGCAGGCGTACGGATTAGAAGTTCCTAATCGAAGATTTGAGCGAGCGAGATTATCTCGAAGCGCCCGGAGCGAGCGCGGCGCTGGCAATCGGTTTTATGGGCGCGACGGTCTCTGAGCCTTGTGGCGAGGCCGTATGGCCGCAGCTTCTATCGCCGGAAACGGCTCGGGCGGCGCTGCGCATGGCAAAGCGTTTGGCTTTGGCCACACGATTGCCCGTGCTCACCGGCTGTGGAAACCGGGCCGCTTCGCAAGGTCAGGAATCTCTCCCGTTTTGCCGATGACAATGAAGATGGGCTATCGAGGGGGCGGACGCCGCGAGTTGGCCAGGATGTGATGGATCGGTTCGATCGCGCCGCCGGGGGCGCTATTTCAGGAAAAGGAAGCGCGACGCTAGTGCCGCTGCGAGATTGGGATGCCGTGATCTTGTGCGGAGGACTGGGAAGCCATCTGCGGCCGGCCATGGAGGAGCGCCCGCGGTGCCTTTCGCCGGTGGCGGGCCGTCCGTTTCTGGAGTACGTGCTGCTCCAGTTGCGGTCGTTCGGGCTACGCAACGTCACGGTGTGCGTGAACTACCTGAACCATCGGGTGCCGGAATATTTCGAAACGGGAGACCGCTGGGACATGACGCTGACGTACTTGACGGCCCGGCAGGCGCTGGGGACGGCGGGGGCGTTGAAGCGCGCGCAAGGAGTGATCTGCAGCAGTTCGTTTCTAGTTCTGAACGGAGATTCGCTGTTCGACATTGACCTGAAGCGCCTGCTGGAGTTTCACCAGGTGCGCGGGGCACAGGCCACGGTGGCGTTGGCGACGGTTCGGTCGCCGGAAGGCCACGCCGAGGTACATACGGATGAGGCGGGGAATGTGACCGGGTTCCTGGAAAGACGGGGCACCGGCCACGCGGCTGCCGCGGCGCGCGAGCGGTGCGCCAGGGTGAACGGCGGAGTCTACGTTCTTAACCGAGAGATTCTGGACGAGATTCCGGCGGCGCCTCCGCCGGTTTCGCTGGAAAGCGACGTGCTGCCGCGTCTGATTGGGCGGCGGCTGTGCGGCTTGCCGGCGGAGGGACGCTTCATCGACATCCGCGTTCCGCAGGATTACAGCCAGGCGCAGCGCGAGCTGCCCGGGAGGTTCGTATCGCGCTGAGGGGCTCGGAAGCCGTGCGGCTTGCGAGCTTGGTGGGGCGCCTTGCCGAGGGCCGTGCGCCGGGCGAATCGGCTGGTGGCTGCGCATTTGATTGCGCGCGGAATTGGGGGCAGAATTGGCTTTGGTTCCTCATACGCGCAGCTGAGGGCAGAGGGTGACCATGGCGCAAAAAAACAAGATCGGAATCCTGACCGGAGGCGGAGACGTCCCGGGACTCAATTCGGTGATCAAGTCCGTGGTGTACGGCGCGGACAAAATCGGCCGGGCGGTCACGGGAATTCGCCGGGGCTGGGAAGGCCTGACGCACATGACCGGCCCGGAGGACTCGGAGTACATCCGCGAGCTCACGCGCGACAACACCCGGACGATCGATCGCACCGGCGGCACCGTGCTGCACACTTCGCGGACCAATCCCCGCAGCATCGTCGAGGCCAAACTGCCGCATTATCTTTCCGCCGAACAATTGAAGAAGCTGCCCTTCGACGGCAAGCACTACAATCTCACTTCCGTGGTGCTCGAAAATCTCGACCGGCTGGGAATCGGCTGCCTGGTGGCCATCGGCGGCGACGACACACTCAGCTTCGCGCAGGTGCTTTCGGTGGCGGGATTCCCGGTGATCGCCATACCCAAGACGATGGACAACGACGTCCAGGGCACCGAATACTGCATCGGATTTTCGACGGCCATCACGCGCGCCAAGCAAGCCATCGCGCGGCAACGAACCACCATCGGCTCCCACGAGCGCATCGGCATCTTCCGCATCTTCGGGCGCGATGCTGGCTTTACGGCGCTGTATACCGCGTACGTCACCTCGACGCGATGCCTGATTCCCGAATATCCGTTCGACATCGCTCTCATCTGCTCGCTTTTGGCCGAGGACAAGGCCAGCAACCCCAGCCACTATGCGCTGGTGATTGTGTCGGAAGGCGCCATGTGGACCGGAGGGCAAGTGGAGGAGTACGGCGTGGCGGACGCTTACGGCCACCGCAAGAAGATCGACATCGGGCACGCGCTGGCCGAGGAAGTCCGGCGGCGGATCGGTGAGGAAACCATGCTCAGCGACCTGACCTACGACCTGCGCAGCGGCGAACCCGACTCGATCGATGAGCTGGTGTCTATCAGCTTCGCCAACATCGCCGTGGACCTGATCGGCAACGGCATCACCGGGCGCATGATCGGCATCCAGAACGGCCGCTACGCCCACGTGCCGCTGCCCGACTCCGCGCTGGGCGCGCGCAAGGTCAACGTGAAGACGCTCTACAACACGGAGCGCTACCGCCCCAACTATGCCTCGAAGCTCGGCGCCCCGCTCCTGTTCAGCGGCTCCTGACGTCCGCCGCGGCACAGGGCCGGACGAGGCCGGGATGTCCCCGCCAAGGCCCTCCCCTTCTCGCGGAGGAAGACTTTGCTCGGGTTATCGCTTCCGTGGGTAGTAGCTCAGTCTCCGATAATCTCTGCGAGCGTTCAATCATGATAAAGTCTAGCCGTTCGCGGGCAACGCGAGGGAGAGTGTGAAATGAAACGCAGGCGAGACTGTAGCTGCCCGTGCCACGGCGGAGGGGTCGCAGTGCACGTTGTGCCGTGTTGTGATGGGATGCCGTTCGGGTGGCTCAGCAGGCTCAAACATCCGAGCAAAAGCGCAAAGCCGTCCAAGAAAAGTCCTTCTAAACGATCGCCAGCATCCTAAGTCCTGATTAACGCGTAATCGGAGACTGGCCCGCCACGCTTCCGCGATGCGCATATCCGCGAGTGCGGTTTTGGGGTATAATTGGGGTTTCCTTGCTGGCCTAGCGACGCGACGGTGCGGACCCGATGTGGCAGCGACCCGCACTCGCGCAGAACGGCCCGCGGACAGGAGCTGTTCATGAAAGAAGGAATTCACCCCAATTATCACGCCGTGACGGTGCACTGCGCCTGCGGCCACACCTTCCCGACCCGCTCGACCATCAAGGGCGAACTTCTGCGCGTGGAAATCTGCTCGAATTGCCATCCGTTCTTCACCGGCAAGCTGCGGCTGATCGATTCGGCCGGGCGCGTGGAGCGCTTCCAGAGGAAGTACGCGGATAAAGCCAACGCCAAGAAGTAGCCCCTGGCTCACCAATGGTTTTTAGCAGGTTGCTGAAAAACCCCCGCTGATGGAAGGGCGGCCTCGCCGCAGGCGGGCCGCCGTATGTCCCGTGTATTCTCCAGGGGTTTTAGCAGCTTGCGGAAAAACACCCTACCATGTCATTCCGAACGCCGGTCGCAGTTTGACCGGGGTGCGCGGTGTGTGCGTCCCGCGTGGTATTGCGGGAAGGTGTGGATGTGGAGCCGCGGTCTTTAGTGCGCTTTTTGCATCCCGGACAGCAGTCGGGACGCGGCATGTGAGACGCGCCTCGGTGATGCCACCCTGCCGGGCTGAAGGCCCCGGCAGGTACTAGTCCTACACAGACTCTCACCCTTGCAATATGCGTACACATTGTTACCCTAGTCACGATGATGTGCGCGCACAAAATCGGAAACGGCGGAGGCGCTCAAGGCCGGGCGCGGTGCTACTCTCCACAAGCCCGCAGCGCTTCGCGCCTCGACACTCCGGCTCCCGCACGACAAATTCTAATCGCAACACACCCGGAAACAGAATTGTCCATAACCCACAGAAAACAAAGGATGGCGACCTGTTCTAATCGCAACATTTTGCGGGGTGTCGCGGAGGTTTGCCGCAAGGCAAGAGCACAGCCAGGAGTGGCTGTGCCACGCAAGAGCGACCTGTACCCGCGGACCGAGTCGCTATCCGGCAGTGGTGCGCGGTGAAACCGTGGGCGGGGCGGTGTACAATGCTGGCAGCGATGGCCACGCAATCGTCTCCCGCACCGGACTCGCATCCGGACTCGCATCCTGGCTCGCACGGCGCGCAGGTGGAAACCGCGGCACCGCGCGTCACGCTGCGCAATTCGTTCGCCCACCCGTTTGATTCGGCCATCGCGGCGGCGCGCACCTGCTATGCCACGCAGCTCATCGGCCCCGAGGAAGTCACCGAAAAGCAGCGGGTGATGATCGGCGCGGGCACCT
>JAIQGD010000020.1 GCA_020072765.1 Terriglobia bacterium | reverse complement strand
GGGGATCAGGCGCATCATGTCCCGCGAGCGATAGCCGATGTTCTGCGCCTTCAAATGGCAGGGCAGGTGGTAGCCGATCTTGCCGGGGGTGGAGCGAAAGTCGCGGTTGAATGTGCCGGCCTGCTTGAGCTGAAACAGATACTCGCAGAGGTCCATGGTGGCCGCGGCCACCTTGCGCGCCGCTTCGGTCCCGTCCAACTCGGCATATTCCTTGCGCAACATATACGAGCACGTCGGATTGATGGCCAGGATCTTCTTGCCGGCTTCGACGTGCGGCAATAGCGATTCCACGTTGGAGCGGGCCAGCCGCTTGGCCAGCTCGACGTCGCCCGATTCCAGCGCCGGCATGCCGCAGCAATTCTGCTTCGGGCAGGAGAGCGCCACGCCACTCTTGGCGAATACCTCGACCGCGTCCTTGGCCACCTGCGGGTTGTTGTAGTTGACGAAGCACGTCGTGAACAGGACGGCTTTGGTGGAATCCCCCGCCGGGGCCGGCTGCCGGCGGAACCACTCCTCGAACGTCTCCGAATGGAACTCCGGCAGCAACTTTTCCCGGTGAATGCCGAGCGTCATCTCCAAACCGGCGCGGAGAATCGGTTGGCGGTTGGCCCAATTCGCAATGCTGGCTGTCACTTTCGCAGCGCGTCCCAGGGCCTCCGGACGCGCCAGGATGCGTTCGCGCAGGCCAGTGCCCTTCTCTTTTCTTCGCAGGGCCGCGGCTCGGGTCATCAGGCGCGGGAAATCCAACTGAAAGGCGTGCTGGTCGTCAGGCGTGTAGGGACACTTTACGTAGCACAACTTGCATTGATAGCAGGTGTCGAGGACGCGGTCACGTTCGGCCGGCGTGAGCGCGCGCACGCTGCCATCATGCCGGTCGACCGCCTGAAACAACTCGGGAAACGACGGGCACAAATTGAAACACAGCCGGCAGCCGTGGCAAATCTCGAATACTCGCTCGATCTCGCCGGCGAGCGCCGGCTGATTCCAGTAGAGCGGATCATTGGGGTTATACGTCAGCCCCGCTGTGGGTGCACCTCTGATGACATCCATGGAAACACACTCCGCTGTCACGGGCGCCGCAGCGCCCGTGACTCGCCATTGTGATCTCCCCGTTACCGCTTAGGAGATCGATTTCAGTCCCTGCGCGAAGCGGCCGGCGTGCGATTTCTCCGCCTTGGCCAGCGTCTCAAACCAGTCGGCGATTTCCGCGAACCCTTCCTCGCGCGCGGCCTTGGCCATGCCCGGATACATGTCCGTGTATTCGTGTGTCTCGCCGGCAATCGCGGCCTTCAAATTGGCCGACGTGTCGCCGATGGGGAGGTCCGTGGCGGGATCACCAACCTTCTTGAGATAGTCCAGATGCCCGTGCGCGTGGCCGGTTTCGCCATCCGCGGTGTCGCGAAACAGTCCCGCGACATCGGGGTAGCCTTCGACGTCCGCCTGCTTGGCGAAGTAGAGATAGCGCCGATTCGCCTGCGATTCGCCGGCGAATGCGTCCTTCAGATTCTTGTGCGTCTTGCTGCCTTTCAGTTCGGCCATGTTTACATGTCTCCTTATGGGATGGGATTTTTCCTGGGGCGGCGTGACGCGCTGCAAGCCTCGCAGACGCCACGCAAAACGAGTTCGTACTCCCGCACCTGGCGCCGCCCGACCTCGCGGCGCCGCGGCACGCCTTTCAAGCTGAACCAGGCGATGTCTTCAAGCTTTCCGCAGCGGTCACACAGGAAGTGGTGGTGGCTCCCGATGTGGGCGCCGAAACGCGAGGACCGCCCTTCCTGAATGAACTCCCGCACCAGCCCGGCGTCAATCAGAACCCGCAGGCTATTATAAATCGTCGCCCGCGAGGCGCGCGGATCGGAGCGATTGACCTCCCGGAACATCTCTTCCGCCGTCGGATGGCCCGGATGCTTCACCAGAAAGTCGAGCACGGCGAAGCGCTGCGGGGTGCAGCGCAGCCCGCGTTCGCGGAAGAACTGCTGGATGCCGGCTTTGGGTACGGATGTCATGCCATTTAAACTAGCACTAACTTTAGACTGAGTCAAGGTTATTGCAGGAAGCCCTTCGCGCGCCGCGGGCGGAGAGTCCAGCGCCATCCCCGCACCGGCGCGCTTCCCGGCGTCCCGCGCGCCCCACTCTTTGGTACGATAGCGGGACGCACTTCGAGGACCGTTGCCGCGCGCATTCAAATGGTCGAACAGGTGCCGGGCACGGAGCGCGCCCGACGCATCACCCAGCAAGCAGACCCGCATCCATTCCGGCGGGGCGAGGTTGCGATGGATCGAGCGAACATTGTCATCATTGGCGGGGGCGTGGTGGGATGCGCCGTGGCCCGGGCGGTTTCCGCCCGCTGGAGCGACGTGTTTCTGCTGGAAGCGCTTCCCCGGCTGGGGATGGGCGCGAGTTCGCGCAACAGCGGCGTGATTCACGCGGGCCTGTATTATCCGCGGGGATCGCTGAAGGCGCGGCACTGCCTGCGTGGGAATCCCTTGACGTACGAATTCTGCGCCGCTCATGGCATTGCTCATCGCCGGACGGGCAAGCTGGTGGTCGCATCGTCCCCGGCGGAGGCCAGCGCGCTTGCGGCGCTGCATCGGAATGCCGTGGCCAACGGGGTCGAAGGACTGCGCTTGGTGGACCGCGCCCGCATTCGCGCGCTGGAGCCTCATGCGGAAGGTTTCCAGGCGATCGAGGTGCCTTCGACGGGAATTGTCTCCGCCGAAGAACTGGTCAAAGCCTACGCGCGGATCGCCGCGGATCAGGGGGCGCACATTGTCACGCAGGCCCGGGTCGAGCGGCTGGAGCCGCTGCGCGACGGCATTCGCGTGGTGAGCGCAGCGGGAGAAATCGAGACGAAGTGCCTGGTGAACAGCGCCGGGCTGTTTGCCGATGATGTGGCGGCCCTGCTGGGTTCGCGCATGGGCAGGCACCGCATTTATCCTGTGCGCGGGGAATACTGCGAACTGGTGCGCGGCAAGCAGGATTGGGTTCGCGGCCTCGTTTACCCCCTCCCTCACACCGATGGAAAAAGCATCGGCGTGCATTTCACCAAGACGGTGTGGGGCAGCGTCCTGATAGGCCCCACGGCGCGCTACATCGACGACAAGAACAACTACGAGCGCGACCGCTATCCGATTGAGGATTTCGTGCCCGAGGCCAAGCTGCTTTTGCCGGGCATCGAGACTTCTGATCTGGTTCTGGCGCACTCCGGCATTCGCGCCAAGCTGACTCCTCCCGGGGGCGGTATCGGGGACTTCATCATCGAACGCGATCCGGACTTCCCCCGCGTGGTGCAGCTCATCGGCATCGAGTCGCCCGGCCTGACCTCCGCGCCCTCCATCGCGGAGCAGGTGAGCGCGCTCGCCGGCGAAATCCTGGCGTAGCATAAGTGCCCCGGTCCGGATGTACCGGTTTGACTCCCGGCCCGCGGGCGACTATTCTTAAAGAAGTGATGTTCGCCGCATTTTATTAGCGCTGCCCCCTCCGTCCCCTCCGGGACGCCGCCAAAACGCATTTCCCTGTTTTCCAATTTCTCTTTTCTGATTCCTATTTGACTGGTGCAAGCCCATGGCCAAGCTGACGCTTTTTGAAAAACTCGACCAGATCGAAGCCCGCTACGACGAGATGACGCGCGAGCTTTCCTCGCCGGAGGTCCACGACGATTCGGCGCGTTACCAGAAGCTCGCCAAAACGCACGCCGATCTGGGCGAAATCGTGGCCAAGTACCGGGAATGGAAGGAGATCGACAAGGGCCTGCAGGGCGCCAAGCAGTTGATCGCCGAGTCCAGTGACGCCGAGATGAAGGAAATGGCGTACGAGGAGGAGCGCGACCTGGACGCGCGCCGCGAGACGGTCGAGCGCGAACTCAAGGTCCTGCTGATTCCCAAGGACCCCAACGACGAAAAGAACGTCATCGTCGAAATCCGCGCCGGAACGGGCGGCGATGAAGCGTCGCTATTTGCCGGAGAGCTCTTCCGGATGTACTCGCGCTATGCCGAATCGCAGGGCTGGCGCGTGGAGGTGCTGGAAAGCTCGCCTTCCCCGATCGGCGGCATGAAGGTGATCGTGGCCGCGATTCAGGGCCGCAAGGTCTATTCCAAGCTGAAGTACGAGAGCGGCGTGCACCGCGTGCAGCGCGTTCCCGCCACCGAACAGCAGGGCCGCATCCATACCTCCGCCGCCACGGTGGCCGTGCTTCCCGAAGCGGACGAAATCGACATCAAGATTGAAGCGAAGGACCTGCGCATCGACACGTTCTGTTCCTCGGGCCCCGGCGGGCAGTCGGTCAACACGACCTATTCCGCGGTGCGCATCACGCACATCCCCAGCGGGCTGGTGGTCTCGCAGCAGGATGAAAAATCGCAGATCAAGAATCGCGCCAAGGCCATGCGCGTGCTCCGCGCGCGGCTCTACGAGGCCGAGCAAGCCAAGCAGCACGAAGCCATCGCCGCCGAGCGCCGCGGCCAGATCAAGACCGGCGACCGCTCCGAAAAGATTCGCACGTACAACTTCCCGCAAAGCCGCGTCACGGACCACCGCATCAACTTCACGCTCCACCAGCTTCCCGAGGTGATGGACGGCAAACTCGCGCCCCTGGTCGACGCCCTGGTCACCCATTTCGAGTCCGAGCGCCTGCAGCAGGAGCTGGTCGAGGCGTAATGATGCGTTTTGGTGGCGATGACAACGCCATGCGGCGCGAAGAACCTTTCCCCGACTCCGGGCCCGCCCGCACTACCGATTTCCACGAGATGGATCTCCGCACGGCTCTGAAAGAAGGAATGGCCCGGCTCCGCGCGGCACAAGTTGCGTCGAACACGCTCGCCGCTGAACTCCTCCTGCTGCACATCCTGGGGCGCGACCGCGCCTGGCTCTACGCGCATCCCGAGGAGCGCATCGAAGCGGAGGCCGCTGAAAAGTACTTCGCTCTAATCGCGCGCCGCGCGGCGGGCGAACCCACGCAATACCTCACCGGCAAGCAGGAATTCTGGGGGCTGGAATTCGAGGTCACTCCGGCGGTGCTGATTCCGCGGCCGGAGACCGAACACGTGGTCGAAGTTGCGCTCGAACGCCTGGGGCCCCGCGGCATCAGGATTCGCATGGACACGGGAGAACCCAGCGCCCCGCTGCGCGTAGCCGACGTGGGCACGGGCTCGGGCTGTCTGGCTGTTGCGCTGGCGCACGAACTTCCCCACGCCACGATTTTTGCCACCGACATTTCCGCGGGCGCCATCGAGGTGGCCCGGCGCAACGCCGCGCGCCACGGCGTCGCCGACCGCATTCATTTCGTCGACTGCGACCTGCTTGAGGCTTTTTTTGTCTCGCCACTCGCCACTAGTCACTCGCCACTGTCTTTCGATCTCATCGTCAGCAACCCTCCCTATGTGGCGCGCAACGAAGCCGCCACGCTGGCGCGCGAAGTCCGCGAACATGAGCCGGAAACCGCGCTGTTCGGCGGGCCCACGGGGCTGGAAATCTACGCGCGGCTGGTCGAACAGGCGGGCGCGCTGCTGCGCCCCGGAGGAATTCTCGTGCTGGAGCTGGGCTACAATGCCGCGGATCATGTCCGGTCCATCGTGCAGGCCCAGCGCGCCTGGGTGAATACCAGCATCACCAACGATCTGGCGGGCATTCCCCGCGTGCTGGCGACCGAACGCGCCTGAACGCCCCGTTCGACGCGAATCCAGTTTGGTCCGCACGGCGATAGTTTCGCCTCCGTCGCACGTCCAACTTCCCACCTGCCCGCTTTAGGCTCATAATCGCGCCATGGACGCGCGCCAACTTGCGGAACAGATCTGCCGCACGCTCCGAGGAGCGGGCCACCAAGCCTATCTGGTCGGCGGATGCGTGCGCGATCTTCTGCTGGGGCGCGCGCCGGCCGATTATGACGTGGCCACCGACGCGACGCCCGATCGCGTGCAAGAACTGTTTCCGCACAGCCTGGCCGTAGGCGCGCAATTCGGCGTCATCCTCGTGGCCGAGGATTCCGAGGCGGGCGAGCCCGTGCAGGTGGAAGTGGCCACGTTTCGCTCCGATCTCGGCTATTCCGACGGCCGCCATCCCGATCGCGTGGTCTACACGGCTTCGGCGGCCGAAGACGCGCAGCGGCGCGATTTCACCATCAACGCCTTGCTGCTCGATCCCGACACCCAGGAAGTTTTTGACTTTGTAGGCGGGCGCGAGGACCTGCGCGCGGGAATCATTCGCGCCATCGGCCGCCCCGAAGCGCGGTTCCGCGAGGACAAGCTGCGCCTGGTGCGCGCCGTGCGCTTCGCCGCGCGCTTCCGCTATGCGATCGAAGCGCACACCTTCGCCGCCATCCCCCAGCTCGCTTCCCAGATCCATCAGGTCTCGGCCGAGCGCCTGCGCGATGAACTGACCAAGCTGCTCACCGAAGGCGCCGCCCGCCGCAGCTTCGAGCTTCTCGACCAAACGCGCCTGCTGCCCGAACTCCTCCCGGAAATCGCCCGCATGAAGGGCGTGGAGCAGCCGCCGCAGTTCCATCCCGAGGGCGACGTCTGGACGCACACGCTGCTCATGGTGGAGGAATTGTCCGCGGGATGTTCGCCCACGCTCGCCTGGGGCGTCCTGCTGCATGACGTCGGCAAGCCCCCAACGTTCACGCCGCCGGCCGGGCCCGAGGGCCGCATCCGCTTCGACGAACATGTCAACGTCGGCACGCGCATGGCCGAGGAAATTTGCCGTCGGCTGCGCTTCTCCAATGAGGACGCCGCCCAGATCGCCGCGCTGGTCGCCAATCACCTGCGCTTCAAGGATGTGCCGCAGATGAAGCCGGCCACGCTCAAGCGCTTCGTGCGCCTGGGGCGCTTCGAAGAGCATCTCGAATTGCACCGGCTGGACTGCTTGTCCAGCCACCGCAACCTGGAGAACTATGAGTTCGTGCGCCGGTTCCTGGCGGAGACCCCGCCCGAGCAGGTCCGCCCTCCCCGCCTGATCACCGGCGCAGACTTGATCGGCCTCGGCCTGAAGCCCGGACCGCGCTTCAAGGCCATACTGGACGCGGTGGAGGAAGCCCAGCTCAATGGCAAGATCACCACCCCAGAGGAGGCCCTGCAACTGGTGAGGGAATCTTACGGTTCCGGAGAATGATCTGCATTCATATAATATCTATCGTGTTTACATATAGTTATGAATGGTCTGCCGCTCGATATAAATATTTCCTCTTGCCATACACAGTTTAGCGTCTTATACTCATATCTTCTAATAGCAATCGGCGAAGAAAAGAAATCCTTTTCTTTCGCCCTGCATCTAAGATAGGTAGACAGCCAAACAGGCTGTCGGGGCTTCTGATTCGATGGGATTTGATTTCATGCCCGAGGGGGCTGCCATGACCAAACCAACCAGGATGATTCCCGAAGAGCTTCCCATTCTTCCGGTTCGCGATACGGTTCTGTTTCCCGACGCCATGATGCCGCTGCCGGTGGGCCGGGAGACCTCGCTGGCGCTGCTCGATTCCTTGCAGGGAGCGGAGAAGCTCCTGGGCGTGGTGGCGCAGCTGGATCCGCGCGTCGAGGCGCCCCTGGCCTCCGACATTCACACCATCGGCACGCTGGCCAAGGTGCACAAAATGGTGCGCATGCCCAACGGCAACGTGGTGGCCTTTCTGGAAGGACTCGATCGTCTGCGCGTGATCGAAGTCGTCGGCGTAACGCCGTTTCTGCGCGCCCGCGTGGAAGTGCAGCCGGACGTGGAAAACGAGCGCGACGCCGCGTTGACGGCCCTGGAGCGCAACGTCCAGGAACTGTTCCGGCAAGTGGTGGCGCGTTCGCCGCAGCTTTCCGACGATCTCCAAACCGAAGTCATGAATCTGGACTCGCCCGGCCGCCTGGCGGACTTCGTCACCACCAACTTGCCTTCGCTGAGCACCCTGGTCCGCCAGGAATTGCTGGAGACGCGAAGCGTGCGCAAGCGCCTGGAGACTTTGGTCGGCGAATTGTCGAAAGAGAACGAAGTGCTGGAGATCCGCAACAAGATCCAGGAGCAGGTGCAGGAACAGGTCAGCCAGGGCCAGCGCGAGTTCCTGCTGCGCGAGCAGATGAAGGCGATTCAGAAGGAGCTGGGCGAGGCCGACGACGCGCAAACCGAGGTGGCCGAGCTGCGCAAGAAGGTCGAGGAATCGGGAATGTCCGCCGAGGCCCGGAAGGAATGCGAGCGCGAACTCAAGCGGTTGGCCAAGATGACGCCCGCCTCGGCCGAGTACATGGTTTCGCGGACCTATCTCGAGTGGATGACAACGCTGCCGTGGAGCAAGACTTCCGGCACGGGGGAAGAGCAAATCGACATCGCCAAGGCGCAGTCGATCCTCGACGAGGACCACTACGACCTGGTGAAGGTGAAGGAACGCATCCTCGATTATCTGGCGGTGAAAAAAATCCAGCCGGGCATGAAGGGCCCGATTCTGTGCTTCCTGGGGCCTCCAGGGGTGGGCAAGACTTCGCTCGGAAAATCGATCGCCCGGGCCATGGGCCGCAAGTTCGTGCGCATTTCGCTGGGCGGGATGCACGATGAAGCGGAGATCCGCGGCCATCGGCGCACCTACATCGGCGCGCTGCCGGGCCAGATCATTCAGGGAATTCGCCGCGCCGAGACGATGGACCCGGTCCTGATGCTGGACGAGGTCGACAAGCTCGGGCGCGATTTCCGCGGGGATCCTTCCGCGGCGCTGATGGAGGTGCTCGACCCGGAGCAGAATGCCACCTTCCGCGATCACTATCTCGACGTGCCCTTCGATTTGTCGAAGGTGCTGTTCGTGATGACCGCCAACTGGATGGATCCGATCCCGGAGCCGTTGCGCGATCGCATGGAGATTCTCGAGCTCCCCGGCTACACCGAGGACGAGAAGGTTCACATCGCGAAGCGCTTTCTGATTCCGCGCCAGGCCAAGGAGCACGGCCTCGCGCTCGGCGAGCAGATCGAGTTCACCGACGAATCCCTGCACGAGCTGATCCTGCACTACACGCGCGAGGCCGGCGTGCGCAACCTGGAACGCGAGGTGGCCACGCTGGTGCGGAAGCAAGCGCGGCGGATGGCCGAGGGCAAGACGGACAAGCTCACCGTCACGCCCGAGGTGATTCACGACGCGCTCGGCGTTCCCAAGTACCGCCTCGAGAAGGAAGTCGAGGACCGCGTCAAGAAGCCCGGCGTTTCCGTCGGGCTGGTCTGGACGCCGGTGGGCGGAGACATCGTCTTCATCGAAGCCAGTAAGATGCGCGGCGCCAAAGGGTTCACCATGACCGGGCATCTGGGCGAGGTGATGCAGGAGTCCATGCGCGCGGCCCTCACCTGGGTGCGCGCCAACGCCGATCGCTACGGCATCGACGCGGACTTCTTCCGCAAACTCGACTTGCACATCCACGTGCCGTCGGGCGCGATCCCCAAGGACGGACCGTCGGCGGGCATCGCCATGATCACCGCGCTGGTCAGCATGCTCACCGACCGCCCGGTGCGGCCGCGCGTGGCCATGACCGGAGAGATTTCGCTTTCCGGCGTGGTGCTCCCGATCGGCGGAGTGAAGGAAAAGGTGCTGGGCGCCAAGCGGGCGGGCATCCAGGATGTCATCCTGCCGGCCGACAACGAGCCGAACGTGAAGGAGGACCTGGAGCCGCAAATGCTCGAGGGCATGCAAATCCACTTCGTGCGCACGGTCGAGCAGGCCCTGGAAATCGCGCTCGGCAAGTTCGAGTTGCCGGCACGCCCGGTGACCGGCGGACCGCGCGGCGAAGAGCGGCCTCCGGTGGCCGGTCCCCTGCACTAACCTGACGCGATCCGAAATACGAAGGCCCGGGCAGAAATGTCCGGGCCTTCTTTTTTGGGGGCGCGAAAACAGCCTTTCCTGTTGCGGGGCGCGGCGCTTTCGCGTACACGTAAAGACTCTGCCATGCCCTATCGCCCCCGAGAACTCGTGGTGCGCGCGCGGGAAGCCGCCTCGCTGCTGCTGGCGACGCTCCGCCGCGATGAAATGGTCGCGCGGTTCCTCGACCTCTACGCCGCCGAGTATCGCCGGCCGGGCCGCGCCGACCAGCCGGGGCTGTATCGCGAGCAGATGGAAACCATTCGCCGCGAAGCCATTTTGGCGATGGTGCTGCACATCGAAGCGGCGCTGCCCGCGCGGCTCAAGGTCGGCGTCAGCGTGCGCGGGACAAAGCGCCCGCAAAAAAAGAAAAAGGGAAAGAAATCCGCCCGCGCGCGGCCGGCAAAGAGGAAGGCGTCCCTCGATCTAGTGATTCCCTTTCTCGATCTGTTTCGCGAGGAATTCTTCGTGGCGCTGGGACAGACTCTCGATTGGACTGATTCCGACGCGCAGGAGTTCTGGCACGACCTGGAATTGTACGAAAAGCTCACCGGGCGCGAGCCGCGGCGCGCGGCGCGAGCGGCGGCGTCGGGCCCGTTTGTGGACCGCGTCGCCCTGCTGCTCGATCCTTCGCTGATGGAGCAGGCCCGACGCGCCGCGGGACAGTTTCAGACGGAGCTGCACGGCGCGGCCGACCGCGTCCTGCGGAAAGTCTTCACCCGCCGCCGCCTCTGATTGGCCGCGCGTTTTCGCCTGCTACGGCCCCGCCTCCAGGATGAGACTGAACGGAGTTGACGAGAATCAATCGTCGCTGGGCCCTTTGCGCCATCGCGCAACATCCGGTGACCTGGATCACACCTGCAAGACGTCGCCCTCGCGGGCGACCAAGCGGTAGAGAACCGGGTCCACGAAGATGGCGATGCACAGCCGGGAGATCAGCCCGGCGACGATCACGATGGCGAACGGCTTCTGCGTGTCGGAGCCGATGCCGGTGGAAAGGGCCGCGGGCAACAGGCCGAGACACGCGACGAGCGCCGTCATCATGATGGGCCGCAGGCGCATCAGGGCCGCTTCGCGCGTGGCCGTGCGGATGTCTTTGCCCTCCTGCCGCAGTTTGTTGATGAAGGATACGAGGATGACCGCCGTTTGGACGGACACGCCCATCAAAGCCAGCAATCCGAGCACGGAGGAAACGCTCAACGGCGTGTGCGTCAGCTGGAGCGCGATCAAAGCACCCACGGGTTCGGTGATCACCACGCCGAACGCGATGGCCATCGGGAATTTGAGATTGCCGTAGAGCGCGAACAGAATCAGGAAAATCAGCAGCACCGCCAGCGGACCGATAATGGCCATCTGCTGTTTCGCTTCGAGCAGCTCGCTGTATTCGCCGCCCCACGTGAGCCGGTAGCCCGTGGGCAGCGATTTCTGTACGTCGGCGATGGCGCGCTGCCCATCGGTCACGGCGCTGGCAAGGTCCCGCCCCTCGATGCTGTACTGCACGCCGATATAGCGCGAATTGTTTTCGCGATAAATGAACGACGCGCCGCTGGCCTCGCGGATGTCCGCGAGATCCTTCAGAGGAACCTGTTGTCCGGAGGGCGTACCAACGAGCAGATTGCCGATCTGCTGCGCGCTCTCGCGGAATTCCGGCTTCATGCGCACGACGAGATCGAATAACTTCTCGCCCTGGATCACCTGCGTGGCCGCCTGGCCGCCCACCGCCGCCTGCACGACGGCTTCAACATCCGCCACGTTGATGCCGTAGCGGGCGATTTTGTCGCGGTTCACGTCCACCAGCAGGCTGGGCTGGCCGAGCTCGCGCACCACGGTCAGCTCCGTGAACCCCGGCACCTGGGAGAGCCGCCGCTTGACCTCGATGGCCGTGTTTTGCAGGACGTTCAAATCCGGGCCGTACACTTTTACCGCCAGCGCGCTTTTCAGGCCGGTGAGCGCTTCGTCGACCGCGTCTTCGGCGGGCTGCGTGTAATTAAAAATCACCCCCGGAAAGGCGCCGAGCTTCTTCTGGAGGTCTTCGATCAATTCTAGTTTGTTGCGAATCGGGCCCTTTTTCCACGACGGGTCCGCGTAGGGCTTCAGGCCCACATAAAATTCGTCGTTGAAGAAGCCGGTCGGATCGGTGCCGTCGTCGGGGCGTCCCAACTCCGAGCCGACGTCGGTCACCATCGGGTACTGAAGCAAAATATTCCGCATCTGGGGGCTGAACTTCGCCGCTTCCTCATAGGAGATCGTATAGGGCAGCGTCGCGCGGACCCACAGGGCGCCTTCGTCGAGGTGCGGCATGAACTCGCCGCCGATGAGGGGGATGAGCAGGAGAGTCGCCCCGAAGATGGCCACAGCCACGAGAAGGGTCGTCTTCGGGTGATCCAGGCAGCGATCGAGATGCACCGCGTACTTGCGCCGGATCCACTCGAAGGGCCGGTTGGCCGCCTCGTGCACGCCTTTCCGAAACCAGTAGGAGCAGAGCACGGGCACAAGCGTGAGCGTGAGGATGAGCGCCCCGACCAGCGCGATCGACATCGTGTCCGCCATGGGATGAAACAATTTTCCGGCGGGTCCGCTGAGCGCGTAGATGGGAATGTAACCGGCGATGATGACCGCGACGGAATAGAAAATCGGGCGATCCACGTCCTTCGCCGCCGCGACGATCACTTCGTGCAGGTCGTATTCCTGGCCCTCGCGCAGTCCCAGCTCGCGGAAAATGTTTTCGACCATCACCAGCGTGCCGTCGATGATGATGCCGAAGTCGATGGCCCCGATCGATAGCAGGTTGGCGGGGACGCCTTTCGCATGCAGCACGATAAACGAGATGAGCAAGGCGAGAGGAATGGTGAGCGCGACGATCACCGCGGCACGGAAGCTCACCAGAAAGAAAACCAGCACGATCAAGACGAGCACCATCCCGCGCAGCAGGTTGTTTTCGACCGTGTCGGTCGTCAGCCGCACCAGGTCGCTGCGGTCGTAGAACGGAACCACCTTCACGTCGGGCGGCAGGATGTGCTCGTTCAGTTCCTGGGTCTTGGCCTCGACGCCTTTGAGCACATTCTGCGTCTGCTCGCCGCGGAGCATCAGGATCACGCCTTCGACGGCGTCATCGGTCTTGTTGAAGCCGAATTCGCCCAGGCGCGGCGCGTGGCCGATGGTGACTTCGCCGATGTCGCGCACGCGCACCGGCACGCCGCCCTGCGCTCCGACGATCACGTTGCCGATATCGGCCGTGTCCCGCAGCAGGCCGAGACCGCGGACGTAGTAAAACTGCCCGCCTTGCGAATAGAATCCGCCGCCGGCGTTGGCGTTGTTCACGGAGAGCTGCTGGAGCACCTGCGGAACAGCAATGTGATACCCATAGAGCCGCGCGGGATCGAGCAGCACCTGGTACTGCATCACCGTGCCACCGAATCCGGAATCGTCCGCGACGCCGGGCACCTGCTTGTACGCGCGCTGGATCACCCAGTCTTCATAGGTTTTCAATTCCTGCGGCGTGCGGTCCGGACTTTTGAGGACGTAGCGGTAGACGAGGCCCGAGGGGCTCGAAAGCGGCGCCAGCGCGGGCGTCACTCCGGAAGGATACGTCACCTCGCTCAGCCGCTGAAAAACCACCTGGCGCGCGAAGTAATCGTCCGTATCTTCGTTAAACGTCAGCCGCACGTCGGAGAGGCCGTAAAGCGAAATCGAGCGCATCGTGGACATCTTCGGCGCGCCGTTCATTTCCACTTCCGTCGGCAGCGAGACCAGTCGTTCGACTTCCTCCGCCGCATGGCCCGGCCACTGCGTGATGATCTCCACCATGGGCGGCGAAAGATCGGGATAGGCGTCCACGGGCATGTGCTGGAACGAGACCGCCCCGGCGACGGCCACGAACACCGTCAGCATCAGGATCAGGAATCGCTGCCGCAATGCCGCTTGGATGATGCGATGAATCATGCGATCTCAGCCGCCTTAGTGTTGGAGCGAATTGGCAAATTGGAGAAACAGGCTGCCATCGCCCACGACTTGTTCTCCGGCCGTAAGACCCTTCAGAACCTGCGTCCGGCCGTTCTCACTTCCGCCGATCTCGATGGTCCGGCGGCCAAACTGGCCCGGCCCGGCTGCGACATAGACGAAGGGCTGGTTCTCGTCGTCGCGCAAGACGGCCGCATCGGGCACGGCAATGCCGCTCTCGATCACGCCAGCCGTTACCGTGGCGGCGCAATACATGTCCTTCTTGAGCTTTTCGCCGGGGTTATTCACCACGATGCGCGCCTGCAACGTGCGGGTGTTGGGATCGAGCGCCGCCGACACATAGGAAATCTTGCCGCGAAAGCTGTCGGGGTAGGCGTCCGTCTGCACCACGACATCGTCGCCCGTCTTTACATGCGCAAGATCACCCTGGTACACGTTGGCCAGCACCCACACGGTGCTCATGTCGGAAATCGTGAATGCCTGCGTCTGGCCCGCCTGCAGCACCTGGCCGGGCGAGACGAGTCGTTCGACCACTTCGCCGCCGATCGGCGCCAACAAGGGAATTGCGGCCGACGCGGGCGCCTTCGCCAAGTCTTCCGGATTCTCGATCCCGAGGATCTTCATGGCCTGCTCGGAGGCGTTCAGGTCCGCCTGCGCCTGATTGCGGTCCGATTCGGCTTGGAGGAGATCGCGCTCGGCGATGGCGTGGTGCTGATACAGATCCTGCGCGCGGGCGTAATTCTTGTCCGTGACGCGGAAGGTGTCGCGTGCCTTCAGGTAGGTGGCGAACAACAGCGAATAATCCGGGCTGGCCACTTCGAGCATCGGCTGGCCCTGCCGGACGTGCTCGCCGGGCACGACGAGAACGCGGCT
Source organism: Terriglobia bacterium (assembly GCA_020072765.1). Lineage (GTDB taxonomy): Bacteria > Acidobacteriota > Terriglobia > Acidiferrales > UBA7541 > Palsa-295. The sequence goes on along the minus strand of JAIQGD010000020.1, from coordinate 59,999 downwards.
GACCGGCCCGCCAACCTGGGTGATGACGGGCGTCGTCTTGAACGCGTTGTAGGCCACGGCGCCAGTGAGCCGCAGCGTGCGCGCCAGCTTCGCCGCCTGCAGGGTCACCACCTGCACGTGCGACATCTGATTTTGCGGGATCGTAAAGAGCTCGGGCGTCGCGGACTTCGCCGGTTGCGCCGAGAACGAAGTCATATCGGTCGCGCGCGGGCTCTGGTCCGAACCGCATCCCGCGAGCGCGCATCCCAACGCGATCGCCGCGGCCATGCCGACGGCCCAGGAGCCGTGTGTGATTCGTGAACTCCTCATGGCAAGGTCCTCGTTCCCACCGCTTGGCGTAGCTGTTCGAGCGCGAGCAGGTACGACGCGAGCGCCTGGCGGTAGGCGCGCTGCGTCGCGCGATAGCTGCGCTCGGCATCGAGAAAATTGAGCAGGCTCGTGGCCCCGCGCTTGTAGGCGTATTCGCTGATGTCGCGATCCTGCTGGGCCTCATCGAGATAACCCGAGCGGTAGAGCTGGATGATCTGATCGTTCGTTTGCAGGCCCTCGTAGGCGTCCCGGACGTCGGTCAGCACCTGATCGTTCGTAGCCCTCTGCTGCTCCTGCGCCTGGGTAATGGCGAAACGCGTGCGCGCAATCTCCCCCTGATTGCGATCGAAAATTGGCAGCTGGATGCTGCCGAAGAGAGAAGCGGTGCTGAGGGCGGTGATGTGCGTGTAATTGATTTGGGCGGTGACGTCGCGCTTGCCATTGGCCCTGGCCATCTTGTACTGGCTGTTGGCCGCAGCCACGCTCTGCTGCGCGGCGCGCAGGTCGGGGCGCGTAGCCAGGGCTTTGGCCTGCAAGTCCTCGAGGTGCGCGCTCACCGATAGATAGTCGAAGGCGCCGGCCACATCGTAATCCGCGGGCACCGATTCGTATCCGAGCAACTGACGGAGGTCCGCAAGCGCCTGCGCCCGGGCGAGCCGCGCCTGGGACGCGTCGGTCTGAAACTGCAGCAACTGCAGCTTGATCTTCAGGTAATCGTCCTCGCTGATGTCGCCGGCGCGGTAGCGTTCCTTGCTGATGTCCACCGTATCCTGAAAGCTTTTCAGGCTTTGCTGCGCGAGATCGAGCGTCGATTCGGCCAACTGGACGTTGGTGAACTGCGCGGCCACCTGAAACGCCAGGCTGCGCTCGCTATCGGCCACCTGCGAGCGCGTCACGGCCGTCTGGTCCTTGGCGGCCTCCAGGCGGTGCTGCCGCTTCCCACCACGCTCGAACAGGTAGCTCACGCCGAGATCGAACTGCGCCGAATTATCGAGATACTCCGAACTGAAGTGACCCGGCTGGAAAACCGGCAGGAACTGGGCATCGCCGAGCAGGACGGGATTCGGACGCAGGTTCGCCGTGGTTTCCTGGGCCTCGTTCTGTTGGATCACGGTGCGCGCGGCCACCAGGTTGTGATTGTGGGCGAGCGCCATCTGAATGGCCTCGTCCAGCGTAATCTTCACCGGCCCCTGCACGGACGAGGAGACCTGCGCGGAAACGGACGGCACGCAGGAGGCGCCCGCCAAACACACCACCAAAATCAAAACTGAAAAACGGAAATGTTTTGCACGCATAGGCGTTCAGCCCTCGCTAGACGAAATGGACGTGGATCGATGTGCCGGGAGCGGCACGGAACGAACAGGGGCTTTATGCGACGGGAGGAGCGCGGGCGGGGACGCGCCGGGCGGCGAGAGTCGGTGCCAAGCCGGCGTCTCCAACCGCAGGCGCAGGCCCGAGCAAAGCCAAGGCAGGGGCGCGATGTGTAACGAGCGGCTGATCGAGCGGCTGATGGATCACATGGCAGATCTGGCAGGACGTGTCCGAGGAGCCGGCGTGGTGATGCCAAACGCCGCCGAGCATCATCGCCATTGCGGCCAGCGCCACCAGAGCTACCGGAACAGCCAAAAACCGAATTGGAGTTCGCTTACTCATGCGCCAAAGCTAGCCGAACCGACTAACTGCCATCATATGACAGATGCCGGAGCGACGCCACAGGTTGCGCCGCTTATGTGCCGACGAAGCCACTTTGTGCTGCTTGCCCCGGCCCGCTGTGAGGCGTGCGGCATTCAATTGGACGCTTCCAGCGCCTTCTCCACCAGGGCGACGCACTTCTCCACGCGCTCGCGCAGAGGCCCCTCGATGGTCTGCCGGCTCTCGCGGGCCACGAAGAGTTCGTCGGCGATGTTCAGCGCCGCGAGCACGGCCACCTTCAGCGAGTCGACGGTCCGCGTGGCCTGGGCGACCTCGCGCATTTTGCCGTCGACGTAGGCGGCCAACTCCTTCAGCGAGTCCTCGTTGCCGTTCGTGTGGACGTTGTAACTCTGATCGTAGATTTCGATTTTCACGTTTTCACTCCCGAGCCGTTGGCGGGCCGGACTGCCGCCATTGTCGGCCATCGCCTGCCGCAGCGCAACAGCCACCGTTGCCACAGAGACACGGAGGCACAGAGGAAGCAAAGAAAGGCAGCCACGACGAGCGCCTCTCTCGTCGTGGGCCTTTGTCCCGAGCGATGCGTCAGCTTGCCCGAAGCGTTGCGCCGAGGCGCTGCTCCAGAGCGGCGATAATGCGCGAGGAAAAATCGGCGAGCTGCGCTTCGGTGAGCGTTGTCTCCGCGCTCTGGAACGTCACGCGGATCATCAGGGAAAATCTCCCGGCGGGAATCTGGCCTCCGCGAAACAGATCGGCGGGCTCGACGCGCCGGAGTTCGGCGATGCCCAGCGCGCGAATCGCCGCGTCCACCTCGGCAAAGGTGACGCCATCGGCCAGCACCAGAGAGAAGTCCCTTTCCACCGCCGGGTAGCGCGGGATGGGCGCGAAGCGCCGGACGGCGCGCGCCGCCTCGATGCCCGCGAGAAACGGATCGAGCCGCACTTCGGCGACGAACACATCCTGGCGCAGCTTGAGCTGTTCGGCGATCTTGCGCGCGAGCTGGCCCGCCACGCCGAGAGCGCGCGCTTCTTTCTCGGCGGCGGACTGCGCGAGCGAAATGCGCGCCGCGCGGCCGGCCGCGAGCCACGCCGGCCCGTCCGCCTGCCAGGCGAGCCCTCCGGCCAGATCGCCCAGGCTATCGAGGTCGCCCTTCAAATCCGCGAAGCCGAACTCGCGCAGCGCTTCGTAAATCGTCTTCTCGCGCGCCAGGCCCGTGGCCCCCAGCGTCAGCACCGGCGTTTCCACCGGCTCGCCCCCCTGGGCGTTGATCTCATACGTCTTGCCGATTTCGAACAGGCGCAGATTGCGCTGGCCGTGATTCAAGTTCCATTCCAGCGCGCCCAGCATGCTGACGATTCCGCTCGAGCGCATCACCGAGGCGTCTTCCGCCAGCGGGTTGCTGATCACGGCAGGGATTCGCTCTTCGGGCCGGAACAGCGCATCGCGCTGCGGATCGACGAGCGGGATTTCGACGATCTCCTGATATCCCAGCGCCACCACGCGCTCGCACAGCAGGCCCAATGCGCCGGCGTGCGGCAGGCGGTGCGCCGGCTGCTTGGCCGGAGGCAGCCGCGGGGGAAACTTATCGTATCCGAAGTGCCGCGCCACTTCCTCGACCAGGTCAACCTCGCGGGTCACGTCGTGCCGCCACGAAGGCTGGCGGCATGCCCACACGACCGCTGGAGAATCGGGCGTGCCGCGTTCGGCGTCCTTGCGCACAGGATGAAATCCTAGCGCGCCCAAAATCTCCTCGATATCGCGGTCGGGAACATCCGCGCCCATCACGCGCAGGAGTTCTGTGCGTGCCAATTCGATCACCAGCGGAGGCTTGCGGCGCGGGTAAACGTCCACGACGCCGGCGAGAATTTCGCCGCCGCCGAGCTGCTGAATCAGCTCCGCGGCCCGGCGCGAGGCCATCTCCGCCATCTCCGGATCGGCGCCGCGCTCGAAGCGGTACGAAGCTTCCGTGCGCAGGCCCAGCGCCTTCGACGTGCGCCGGACGGAGATGGGATCGAACCACGCCGATTCCAGCAGGATATCGCGGCTGCTGAACCCAATCTCGCTTTCGGTGCCGCCCATCACGCCGGCAATGGCCACGGCTCGTGCGGCGTCGGCGATCACGCACATGTCGGGCGCGAGCGGGCGCCGGGCTCCGTCGAGCGTGTGGATGGTTTCGCCCGGCCGGGCGCGCCGCACGATGATGCGGCGCTCCGCCAGTTTGTCGAGGTCGAACGCGTGCAGCGGCTGGCCCAGCTCGAACATGACGTAGTTGGTCACGTCCACGACGTTATTGATCGAGTTTTGTCCGATGGCTTCCAGGCGCTGGCGCAGCCAATCGGGCGAAGGCTGCACCTTGACGCCCCGCAGAATCCGCGCCGTGTAGCGGCCGCACAGTTCCGGACAGTCGATCTCGACGCGGGTTGCGTCCACGGCCTTTTCGCTCGATTCCTTAGGCTTTGGCTGGAGCGCCTTGAGTGGCAGGCGGTAGATCGCGGCAATTTCGCGGGCCATGCCGTAATGGCCCAGGCAGTCGGGACGGTTCGCCGTGACTTCCGCGTCGAGCACCGGCCCAGCGATGAACTCCTCCACCGAGTCGATAGCATTGCCCGCCAGCGAGAGCCGCAGGCCCAGCTCCGGCGCGGGCGCTGTCACGTCCACGAATTCTTTCAGCCATTTATAGAGGATCTTCATGGCAGACGCGAGTCCTTGCGGCCCTCCTGCTTCACGTGGCCATAGTAGATGTGCGTCTCATACTCGAATCGCACGCGGCCGCCTTCGGCGTGCTCGTCGAACAGCTTTTTCAGGCCGGCCATCATCGGCTCGTGATTCGGATGGCCCTGGGCGGGCGAATACGACGCGCTCAGCAACCGCCCGCGCAGCCCCTGGAAATCGAACTTCTGCTCCGTGGCGAACGTTTCGTGCTGGAACGCGCCGGGCCCGAAAAACTCTTCCATGCGCCGCCGCTCCGGATAGCTGGCCGCCACCTGCTGGTAATCGGTTCCGTAGGTTTGCAGCAATTTTTCGTAGTCGCGGTGGAACAGCGTCGCATCCTTTTTGCGCTCGTTCCACACGATCGCGACCCATCCCTGCGGCCGGAGCACACGCGCGAATTCCGCGCGGGCGGCCTTGGGCTCGAACCAGTGAAACGCCTGCCCCGCGACGACAAAGTCCACGCTGGCATCCGCCAGCGTCATAGCCTCGGCCGAGCCCGCCACGCTGCGGAAACGCGCGTAATTCTTCAGCATTTGCTCGCCCGCCTGCCGCATGGCGGCGTTCGGCTCGACGCCGTAGACCACGTTGCCGTTTTCCAGAAACACCTGCGCCAGCAGGCCCGTCCCCGAGCCGACATCGGCGACCACGGATTCCGGCGCGAGGCCGCATTCGGCGCGCAGCACGTCCACAATGGCGCGCGGGTATCCCGGCCGGTAGCGCGCGTAATCCTCGGCGCGATTCGAGAAGCGCTGTATCGGGTCTGTCCCCGTTGCCGTCATAAGTATTGATCCATCATTCCGAGGGCCGCGACAATTGCGGCCCTCGGAATCTCTCTTTGTGCGCCGAAGAGGGATCGATCCTTCGGTCGCGCCGCTCCCTCAGAATGACGATGCCTATCGCATCGTCATGGAAACTGTCGCAAAAAGCGCACGTCGTTCTGATAGAGCAGCGGGAGTTCGCTGACGCCGTATTTCATCATCGCCAGGCGGTCCACGCCCATGCCGAAGGCGAACCCCGAGAGTTTTTTCGCGTCGTATTTCACGAACCCGTAGACCGCCGGATCCACCATGCCCGCGCCAAACAGTTCGATCCAGCCGGAAAACTTACACACGCGGCAGCCCGATCCGCCGCAGACATGGCAGGTCGCGTCAACTTCCGCGGAAGGTTCGGTGAACGGGAAATAACTGGGCCGCAGGCGCGTCTTGGCCTTGGGCCCCAGAAATTCGCGCACGAAATATTCGACCGTGCCCTTGAAATCGCAGAACGTGATGTCCGTATCGACGGCCAGCCCCTCGATCTGGTGGAACATGTAGCCGTGGGTCGCGTCGGGATTGTCGCGGCGATAGACTTTTCCGGGGACGATGATGCGCACCGGCGGCGGCTGCTTCTCCATGGTGCGAATCTGCATGGGCGAGGTGTGCGTGCGCAGCAGGCGCCCGCCGCGAGTTCCTTCGATGTAGAAGGTGTCCATGTTGTCGCGCGCGGGATGGTGCTCGGGGATATTGAGGGCTTCGAAGTTGTAGTAGGGCGATTCGATTTCGGGACCCTGGACCACGCTGAAGCCGATGGCCAGGAAGATGCGCTCGAGTTCCTCGAACGTCTGGCGGATCAGGTGGCGCGTGCCGGTGGCGCGCTCGATGCCGGGGAGCGAGAGGTCGATGCGTTCGCGGGCCTGCGCGGCGCGTTCAGCGGCGGCTTCGATCTCGATCCGCTTCTGTTCCAGCACCGCTTCGATGTGCGCCTTGAGCTTGTTCAGCTCCTGGCCCACCGCGCGCTTGAGTTCGGGGGAAGCGGGCTTGAGCCAGTGATCGGTGATCAGCGAGAGCACGCCCGATTTGCGCCCGGTCCACGCGACCACAAACGTCCGCCACGTCTCCGGGTCCGCGGAATGAATCGCGGACTGTTCGTCGAATCTTTGCCGCACCTCCGCGAAGCGCGCCTCCACTCGTTCGGGCGTCGTATCACCGAGATCTGCCAGCGTTTGTTCGACGATCCACTTGTCAGGCACAGTTTTTAGCCGTGGAGGCACGCCCTGCCGCGCCCCTGCTTTGCGTGGCACAGCCACTCTTGGCTGTGCCACTGGAATGCGCAGGCAAGAGTGCCTGCGCCACGAACACCGGTGCCCATCTTACGCGGGATTCCAGGCGCTTCAGGCCGCGGACTTGGGCGAAGCCGCGGGCGCACTGGCGATGTGCTGCTTGGCCGACGCCACCAGCGCCGTAAAGCCTTCGGCGTCGTGCACGGCCATCTCCGCCAACATTTTCCGGTCAATCTCGATGGCCCCCAATTTGAGGCCATGCATCAGCTGGCTGTAGGTGGTGCCGTTATTGCGCGCGGCGGCCCCGATGCGCTGAATCCACAAGGTGCGGAAATCGCGCTTGCGGGTGCGGCGGTCGCGGTAACTATACCGCAACGAGCGGTTCACCGCCTCCTTGGCCGACCGGTAGAGCTTGCTCTTGGTAAGGAAGAAGCCCTTGGCGTGTTTGAGCAGCTTTTTGCGCCGGGCGCGCCGTTTGGTGCCGCGTTTGACTCGAGCCATGGTTCTCGTCTCCTCATGCGCCTCGACGGCGCGTTCACATGCAAGTTGGGAACTCGCGAGACAAGCGCGGCCTGGCCGCCCGGCACGTTAGCGCCGGCAGCAGGACGGGTTTGTCTCGTGGAACTGCTTGTTACGCCCCGGCGCATAGCGCCAGGACCACCGGCCGGCAGGCACCCGTGAAGCTCTGCCTGGCGCGGTAAAAAGAAACTAGATGCCGTAGGGAAGCGCCAGGCGAATGTTCGGCAGATCGGCCTTATTCACTTGGATCTTGCCCGCGAGCTTGCGCTGGCGGCGCGGCGACTTGGTGCCCAGCAGGTGGCGCTTGCCGGAATGCCACCGCATGACTTTCCCGGTGGACGTAATCTTGAAGCGCTTGGCGGCGCCGCGATGCGTCTTCAGCTTGGTCTTCTTGTTCTTCTTCACGATTCCCTCGCCGGCAGCGCCGCGAACGGCCGTGCCGCAAAAATTTTACGCCTCGGTGCCCGCCGCGGGCTGGGCAGGACGTGCCGGCGCTACCGCGCCTTTTTTCGGTGCCAGCAGGGCCAGGAGGATATTCGCCTCCATCCGCGGCCCAAACTCCACCAGGGCATGCTCGCCCACTTCCTTGAGCAGCCGTTCCATCTTCGCGCGGCCGACGTCCTGGTGCGCCATTTCGCGCCCGCGATGGAAAATCATGGCCTTCACTTTGTGCCCCTCGCCGAGGAACCGGATGATCTGGTTCTTGCGCACCTGATAATCGTGCTCGGCGGTGGAAGGCCGGAACTTCACTTCCTTGATGTGCGAACTCTTCTGATGCTTCTTGGCCTCGTGGCCCTTCTTCTTCTGCTCGTACAGGAACTTGCCGTAGTCGGTCAGCTTGCAGACCGGTGGCACGGCGGTCGGCGAGATTTCCACCACATCGAGGCCCCCGTCCCGCGCCATCTTCATGGCGTCGAACAGGGTCATGACCCCTAGCTGAGTCCCCGCGTCATCAATCACCCGGACTTCCCGTGCGCGTATGCGCTCGTTAACCCGGTACGCGCTCCCGCTCCCGCCTCGCTCTGCGATAAACCCACCTCCGGGGCCCGCGCCATCCCTCTGCGCCACCCACTGGGCCGTCCTCCCACCCGCAAGAAGCCGGGGCTGGGGAGACGAGGTAGAAAGTATAGCACGGCCCGGGCCGGGATGATGCAACAGGGCTGTTGAAACGCCCGCCGGTGGCCCGGTTGACTTGCCACCGGCGCTCTTGTGAGCAGTTCGGGCTAAGGGTTTAGTCCCTATTCGACTGAGAACGCCAGGAGCGCGTTGCCCGAATTGGTCCCCGTGACGGCGTAGCCCGAGCCCACGAAAACCATCCCGCCCGCCACGCTGGGACCTACCGAGTTGATGGCGCCGCCCTTCGCCGGAACCTTGTTGACCGTCTCGAAGTTCCGCGCCGTGTCGTATTCCCACAGAATGCGGCCATCGGCGGCCGCCACGGCGTGCAGCTTTCCGTCCGATCCGGCCGCGAAGACAACGCCGGGTATGGCCGAAGCCGCGGCGGAGTTCGACACGCGCGCGCCCGCCGGCTTGCCAAAGGTTGCGTACCACCGGCGCTCTCCGGTTGCCAGGTCGAGCGCCACCACGCCGCCGGCCTGCAAGCCGTAGTACAGATTTCGCTCATCGGCCGCGCCGCCCCAGACGATTCCGTTCAGCAGCGTCGCCAGCCGGTTCTGCGGGTCTTCCGGCGGCGGGGCCACGCTGGCTTTCCAGACGAGCGCGCCTTTGCGGTCCGGATCCAGAGCGAAGACTCTCCCATTCTTGGTTCCCACAACGACCACGCTTTTACCGCCGGGCAATGCCCGCAGGATGGGCGAATTGCCGACGTCCTGATCCGGACCGTTCACCGACGGGCAATTGTCCGTCCGCGTCGCGCCGTTGCATCCTCCCAAAAACGCGTCGTTCGCCTGCGTCTGGTACACCCAGAGAACTTTGCCGGTCTTCAAATCCAGCGCCATCACGGCGTCGGTGGTTTCCGGGGCCGGCTCGGTTTCCGCATCTCCGGTGCCGAAGTAAATCGCATTGCGCCGGACGTCAATGGTGGGGGAATCCCACACCGAGCCTCCGGCGGGCGCATACAGCTGCACGCCCTTGGAATTCTTCCGCGTGGGCTTGGGTTCGTCCACCACGTAGGTCTTCCAGATCGTCGCGCCCGTGTTGGCATCGAGCGCGACAACGCTTCCGCGCGACGTGCAGCACGGATAATCAATCGACGAACCCGAATACTCCTCCGAGGATGACACCGGGACGTACACCCGGCCGTTATAAACCTTGGGCGCTCCGGTGATGCGCGCGACAAAGTGATCGTCCACTTTCGCGGCCCACAATAGCCGGCCGTCCTGCGCATCCACGGCGTACACATTGGCATGGGCATCGCCGAAATAGGCCGCGTATTGGGTTCGGCCATGCCCCTTGACGCGACTCACGGTGACCGCGGTGCGCACTGAGCCCTTCGTCTGATACGACCAGTAGACGCACCCGGTCTGCGCGTTCAACGAATACATGTAACCAATATCCGTGCCCACGAACACGCGTCCGGAAACGACCGCCACCGGCCCAAACGCGGACAATCCCGTGGGATAGCCGAACGCCCATTTGAGTTTCAGGTGCGGCACCTGCTCGGCGGTCAGGCCGGCGGCCGCGGCGCTCTGATAGCGCGTATTGGCCATGTCCGCGCCCCATCCGTTCCACGAGGGTCCAGCGGCGGGATTCGCCAGTGCGGGATTCGTCTCGCAGCGGTTCGGCATGTCCTTGGCGGCGCCCTGGTGCAAACTGCCCAGCGGCCGCCCGCTCAAAAACGTGGCCAGCATGCGCTTCTGGTCTTCCGTGAGGCTGTCGCCTTCACCCTTCATCAGGCCGGTGGTCAGCGCCCCATAGATGCGCTCCGGGGACATCTCCCGGATCACCGCAGGAGAAGGAGCGCGGTCCACATTCGGATTGCCGTGACAGCTCATGCAGCGCTGCTGGAATACGGCGATGCCCGATTCGGTTCCCGAAGCGGGGACGGTTGCGGGAGCCGGAGGCTTTGCCGGGGCTTGTGTTTGCGCGGGAGCTTGCGCCAACATCGCACCAGCGCCGACCAAGCAGCCCAAAAGTCCGGCGGAAGTTAGTGCCACGGCGCGCAGATTGTTTCTTATCATGGCGGATGTCCCCTCGACTGCGGCTTACCGGTCGCTGACCCCACCGTCCCAGGCGGGATTCAGATGATAGGGCAAGCCGGACCCCACCATTTCGATGCGGCGGATTTTGCCGTTTTCAATTTTGAACGCTTCGGTGACTTCGAGGCTGGAGGGCCGGTTGAAATTCTTCATCGAGACGGTGTTGCCGTTGGTCAGCTTGATGGTCTGGACCGTGCCGTTTTGATCGAAGATCACGCAGGCCCACACAATCCCGCGCTCTTCATCCACGATCGGGAACCGGCGGTGGTGAACGCGCGTGACGATGGCGTAGTAGCCGCTCTCGAACTGCGCCTTGCAACCCAGCGCAAAGGCATTGAACGGGGCGTTCGGTGACACGGTCGGATTGTTCGTCGTGTGGATGCCATTTTCCATGCGGTCGCAATCGTCGCTGAACGGGTAGACGCCTTTCCCGTCGTTGTTCTCCAACCCCGCGAAGTACATGTTGGCGGTCGCGATCAACTGCTGGCGCGAAACGCGCTGCGCCGGCGGCACGGCATCGAACCACAGCGGCTCCGGCTGGCTCGTGTCGAGTCCGGCGATGTTGGAGGGACCCCCGCCACCCTGCCGATAGTAGGTCGTCTCGATCTCCGTGATGCGGCCCAGCTGCACCCGCAGGCGCATGCCCATGATCAAGCCGTGGTCGCCTTCATGCATGGTAACCAGGCAGCCGATCTGAGCGGTGACGGGGTCCGCGAAGCAGTGCTTGTAGCCGCCGACCGCGGTGGCCGTGCCCCAGAAGCCATCGCCCACATCCATCACCTGGTCGTTCTCGGTGTACTTGACGTCGGCGGCGAGAGGCAGCCGCTTCGGGTCGTGCGCCACAACCGCCGCCAGATACTGGTCCACCAGGCCTTCCAGGCAGGCGCGGCTGCAATCAACGGGAATGGGGCCTGTAGCGGACACCGCCGGGCTGAAATAGCCGGCCAGGATGCCCGCCGCCAAACAAACGGTTGCGCCCAGGATGAGAAACTTTGTTCGCATCGATTTTCTCCTGCCCGTCCGTTGCCGCGATCAGCGGCCTGAACCCGGCGTCCAGCCGTTGCCCAGCCCGTACGGAATGGTGACGAACGGGAATGCTTCCACTTCGTGGATACGGCCGGCGCGAATTCCGAAGGTCTCCATGGTCACCAGATTCTGCAGCATGCTCGGAGGCGCGTCCGCCGGAGCGCCGCGCCGCGTCCCGTCGTGGACGAACAACGGGAACGTCGCCACCAAACCCTTCTGTTCGTCGATAATCAGCGCCCGCCGCGGACGGATGTGTTTCATGTAGGCGAACGTCTTGCTGGAAACCTGCTGCTCGCACGTCATCATGCTGAACTTGAGCTGGGCCTTGCCCTGCTCGGTCTCCGGATTCGGAAGCATCGGGGCGGGCATCATCCGCCCTCCCGGCGGCGGATTGTTCACCGTCTGATAGCCATTCTCGTGCCGCACGCAATCGTCGGCAAACGCCGCGATCTTGCCGTCATCGCCCTCCAGCGCGTCGAAGTACGAGTTGGCCGCGGCAATCAAAATCTCGCGCGAGTCCCTCTGCGAAACAGGTATGTCGTTCACCAACGTCTGCCGGGGCGTCGTCAGCAGGGGGATGGCGGCCGCATTGATGATGCGATCCCAGAGTTGCTCGATCTCCAGAATCTTCCCGCGGTCGATCTTCAAGCGCACCGCCACCAGCGCATCCTGACCCTGAATTTTCAAGCGCGCCTGCTCGGCCACCTGGCCTTCCACCGGATCGGCCACGTAGATTTTGAAACTGGTCGGCTCGACCTTCGCCCGCCACAGGAGTCCCTCGCCGACATCGATCTGCCCGGTGTTTTCCGTCATGCGGACGTCCAGCGCCAGCAGCGGCACGGCCTTGGGATCATGCTGGAAGACGGCGTTCATGTAGCCGTCCATGATCCCAATCAGACAGGCGCGGTCGCACGGCTTGACCCGCGACGCATCCCAAGCGCGCGGCGCGTTCGTCTGTTGAGGTTGTCGAGCGTAGGAGGTACTTCCGTGGAACACTGCCAAACTGAAGACCAGCGCGAACCCGGCTTTACATGCGTACGAAAGCTTCATGTCCGCTCCATTCTTACCGCTAAGCGCGTGAATCCACCTCCCGGCGCAGGTCGGCGATGAACTCTTCGGCCGGACGCGGCCCCAGATCGCCCTTGCTGCGATGCCGGACCGACACGGTGCCGGCCTCGGCTTCCTTGCCACCGAGGATCAGCATGTAGGGGATTTTTTCCAGTTGCGCGTCGCGGATTTTCGCCTGCAGCTTCTCGTTGCGGTCGTCGTGACGCACGCGGAAGCCGGCGTCCTTCAATTGCTGGGTCACCTTCTTGGCGTACTCCTCGAATTTTCCGCTCACCGGCAGCACGGCAACCTGCACGGGAGCGAGCCACGCGGGAAACGCGCCCGCGTAATGCTCGATCAGCACGCCGAAAAAACGCTCCACCGATCCCCACAGCGCCCGGTGAACCATTAGCGGCTGGTGGCGCGAACCGTCCTCGCCCACGTACTCCAGCTTGAAGCGCCCTGGCAGGTTGAAATCGAATTGTACGGTCGTAAGCTGCCACGGGCGGCCGATCGCGTCCACCAGCTTGACGTCGATCTTCGGCCCGTAGAACGCCGCTTCGCCCGGCATGTATTTGTACGGCACGTTCATGCGCTGCAGCGTGCCGGTGAGCGCATCCTCGGCGCGTTTCCACTCCTCGGCGGTCCCCGCGTAGTCCTGCGGGCGCGCCGGATCGCCTCCGGAAAGCTCCACTTCGTACCGGTCGAAACCGAAGACGCGCAGCACTTCCCAGGCAAACTCGATACAGTCCTGCACTTCGCGCTCGATCTGCTCCGGCATGCAGAAGATGTGCGCGTCATCCTGCGTAAAACCGCGCACGCGCATCAGTCCGTGCAGCACGCCCGACCGCTCGAAGCGGTAGACCGTGCCCAGCTCGGCCAGGCGGATGGGCAGCTCGCGATAGCTCCGCAGGCGCGATTTGTAGATCAGGATGTGGCCCGGGCAGTTCATGGGCTTGAGCTGGTATTCGGCGTTTTCCACTTCGATCGCGCCGAACATATTTTCGCGGTAAAAATTGGCGTGGCCGCTGGTCTTCCACAGGTCCAAGCGCATGACGTGCGGCGTGTAAACCAGGTCGTAGCCATGGCGCGTCAGCTCGGCGCGCAGCCAGTCCTCCATCTGCCGGCGGATCACGCCGCCCTTGGGATGCCAGAAAATCAGCCCCGGCCCGGCTTCCTCCTCGATGCTGAACAGATCGAGCTCCGCGCCGAGCTTGCGATGGTCGCGGCGCTTGGCCTCTTCGAGCTTGTGCAGGTATTCCTCGAGCTCTTTGGGTTCGATGAAGCAGGCGCCGTAAATCCGCTGCATCTGCGGATTGCCTTCCTGGCCCTTCCAGTACGCGCCCGCCACGCTCATCAGCTTGAACGCCTTGATCCGGCCGGTGGAAGGAATGTGCGGCCCGCGGCAGAAGTCGATGAATTTTCCCGTGGTGTAAAACGACACCATCGGCTCGACGGCCTTCTCCTCCACCAGCTCGCATTTGAATTCCTGCCGGCTCTGGCGATAGAGCTCGACGGCCTCGGGCTTGGGCAGCATCTTGCGCTCGTTGGGAATGTCGCGGGCGGCCAGCTCGCGCATCTTGGCCTCGATCGTTTCGAGGTCTTCGGGAGTGAAAGGCTCCGGACGCAGAAATTCGTAGAAGAAGCCGCTGTCGGTGGGCGGGCCGACGCCCAGCTTCACGTTGGGATACAGCTCGAGCACCGCGGCGGCCATCAAGTGCGCCGCCGAATGGCGGAACACCTGCACGGCATCCGGCTCTTTCGCCGTCAGAATAGAAAGCTTGACGTCGCGCTCCAGCGGCTGCGAAAGATCCACCAATTCGCCATCGGCGCGCGCCACCAGCGCCTCCTTCGCCAAGCGCGGCGAAATCTGGCTCGCGATCTGGGCCGCGGTGGTTCCCCGAGCTACCTGGCGCGTCGCGCCGTCCGGCAGTGTTATCTGAATGGTGTCCATGTGTGTGTTCGCTCGAACGTAAGAACTGCTAGCTTACTGGCCCGCGCACCGTTGTGCAAGGCAAGACGCCCGCTCAACTCGCTCGCTGCCGCGCTAGGGAATGATCACGCCGGGCAGGCCCCGAAAATGAAGGTCGCCGGTGACCAGCTGCGCCTGGCGAGCCTGGGCCGTCGCGTAGATGACGGCGTCGGCCATCGCCAGCCGGTGATCGAGACTCGCCTGCGCCGCGGCCAGCGCCAGGTCCTCATCCAACGGCACCACGATGCGGCGCATGGCCTGCGAGGCAAACCCATCCGCAAGTGACTTCCCACGCTCCCGCAAAAGCTTTTTGTATACCTCATACAGCACAATGGTTGGAACGAGCAGGCTCTCCTCCAGCTCGATGTACGGAGCGAAGACCTCGGCATGCGGCCCTTCGCCGAAGTACTCGACCCACCCGGAGGAATCCACCAGGAAAAGCTCAGAAACGGTCGGTGTGGTCACGGTCTTCGTCCCGCCATTTCATCCCTTTGGCCATCCCGCGGAGTTCCTTGATCGATCGCGGAGGCTCCAGATGCAGTTTGCCGTCGCGCGCGTAAACGAACAGTTCCTGCCCGGGCTTGATCTTCAATAGCTCGCGAATCCGTTTGGGAATCACGACCTGAAATTTGGGGGAGACCTTCACTTTTTCCATGGCAACACTCCGCCTCCTTTTCAATTCTATCGACCGACACTTCGTATGTCAATAAGACTATCGTTTTCGATCGATAGAGTTCCTGTAATACCTTCACGCCGCCGCCCTTCGGGCGTAGAATCGAGCCGATGGGCGTCCCCTACGAGATCCTCGAGCATCCCGCCGACGTCGGCTTCCGCGCGTACGGCCGCACGGTGGCCGAGCTGTTCGAAAACGCGGCGCTGGCCATGTGCTCGCTCGGTTGCGCGCCGGAAAGAATCGAGGAGCGCGAAGAGCGCGACATCGCCGCGCAAGGATCGGACATCGAATCGCTGCTCTACGCCTGGCTGGCGGAAGTGCTGGCGGTGGCCGATGCCGACCGCCTCGTCTTTCACCGCATGGCCGTCACCCTGCTGCGGGAGCCCGCACCCGGCCAGCCGGGCGAGGTGCGCGGGACCGCCTACGGAGAAACGTTCGACCGCCAGCGCCACACCGCGGGCACCTGCGTCAAGGCCGTCACGCTGCACCAATTTTTCGTCGAACCCACCGCAGACGGCTTCCGCGCGCAAGTTTTCGTGGACGTATAGCAGCGTGCCTCAGAAAAGACATGCAATCCTTCACCGCTCGTGATATCTAAATTGCCCCCGGCTGACGGGAAAAGGAGCATGTGCATGAACAGGTTTGTGTGGGGCTTGGTGGTGGGAGTGGTGGCCGTTCCGGTGCTGGTGATTGTCTACATTTTGAGCGGCTACGCACCGGCCGCCGTCACGGACCGGCCGATGCCGCTGGAGCGGCTTCTGGCCGGCGGCGCGCTCCACGCGCGGATTCACCGTGAAGCGCCCAAACGCGATCTCGCCAGCTTCACCACCGCCGACCTGGTGGCGGGAGCCCAAGTGTATCGCCGAGGTTGCGGCTGCCATGGACTGCCGCAAAGCGCGGAGCAGCGGGCTCGGCCCGCCACCTTTCCTCCCGCCCCGCAGCTTTTTACCCCGGATGGCAACGTCGCCGATGACCCGGTCGGCGTGAGCTATTGGAAAGTGAAAAACGGCATCCGCCTCACCGGCATGCCCAGCTTCAAATTCGTGCTGTCCGACGAGCAGATGTGGCAGGTCGCCGCACTGGTCGCCAAAGCCGATAAGCTTCCGACCGAGGCGCTCGACGCCCTGAAACAGCCGTTTTTCCCGCCTCCTCCGCCCCCTGCGGCGAACGCTCCCGCAGGTGCGCCTACTGCCACGCCCGGCGGGCAGGCAAAGCCGCAACAGTAATTCAGATTCACAAATCGGCGTGGAAGCGCACTGCGGGAACCACAACCGGGCCGCGCGCCTGGTTGTAGCCGGGATTGTTGACGTGTTGCAGGTCAAACGAGGCGAAGAAGCCGCGCCAGAGGTGCGCGGTATAGAAACCCTCGAAGATCTTCTCCGGCCCATACGCCAGAGCGCCATCGCCGAGCAGGAAGCCCAGGCCGCCGAGCGCGAGATATTGCTGATGCGCAGCCCCGATTCCGTTGGCCACGAAAGCGGCCCCGGCCCGGTCGTTGTGGCGATGCCACCAGCCGCCCTTGGCAAAGCCCCCGACCTCAAACGTGCGGTCGACTTCGGTGTACGCGAACGATTCGTTGTGCCCGTCGCTCCAGCCCAGACGCCCGAAGACACCCACCTGCGAAGTGATCTCCTGCTCGAAATTCAGGCCGAAGCCGTACTTATGGCGTCCCTGGCGCTGGGTCACGGTGACGTCCGGCGCGGAAGTCTTTCCGGCTAGATACTCGCTGACCGCCTCGCGGTAATTGCCCATATCGGCGTGATTTAGATACGCGAGCACGCGCACTGCGCCCGCGCGGTGCGCGATGCGGTTTCCGCGCGCCTCGAGCTCGGGATTTTCTGCGCGCGCTCGCGCGACGTCCGCGTCGAGGTGGATGCCGTTGGCCACTTTGGGCATCAGCGTCTCGGCAAACCGCACCGACCATCCATGATCGTCGTACTCGATCATGGCCCCGTCGGTATAACCGCGCGTGTTGGCGGCGTAGTCGTAGGCGCCGTTGTTGTCGACTGTCCAGTTCAGGAACTGCAGGTGGCTGTCCGTCCCCCAGGAGTTGGAGTCGAAAAAATCGACGACGCTGAACTTGCCGAGTCGGAGCTCGATGCGCCTCGCCGGGAGAGACGTGGCGAGATGAAGGGCGTCGCGCTCGGCTTCGATCCGCGTGTCCGTGAGGGGAATGATCTGGCGCAGCATGAACCGGGCGACGTAGGGGTTCTGACTGAGCGTCGTGTTGCGCACCACGTCGAGATTCGTGATGCCGCCGAGGCCGAAAGCCTCGCTGATCCCGTGGCCGCCCGCGCTCTCGACGTCGAGGAACACCTCGATCGTGGGCGTAAGCGCGTACCCCAGATAGAGCGTATAGAGCTTCGAGGTCGCATTTTCTGCCCCGGGCCGCAGACTGTTGGGCCCGCTGTAGTTCGCGGGGAACGACGGGTGCCATTGCAGGATGATGTTCGCCTGGCCGGAGATCCAGTAGCGGCTGCTTTTGGAATGCGGGAAAAGCGTGAGGGTATCATCCGCGGCGACATTTTGTGTCCCCTCTGCGCTTGTCTGCGCCGAGGACGGTTCGCCTGGCGTCCCCGATGCAGACGCCTGGCCGCGCGCGACGCGGGCTCCGGCCGCGCACACCAGCAGCGCGCACAGCATTCGCAGCACGAGTTGGGCACGCCGGCGTTGCATCGGAAACAGTATACAAGACCACAAAAGTCACCAAGATTACACAAAGACAGAGGCCCTCGCCAAAATATTTCCAGCGTGATCGGAAACACACCTGGGCCGCAGGCCGATCCCGCTCGATCCGGGGGTTGGTTCCCGCCATGTGATCAGCGTTTCTAAGAAGGCAGGAGCCGCCGGCGCGCGAAGGGTCTTAATCTTATGCAGCCAATCGCCGGCGCACACCCCCGCAAATGGCGACCACGGGCGGGTGCTTCAGCTTTTTCTCGGTGGAGATGGCGTAAAAGCTTACTTCCACCGCGCGGGTCCGCCCAATCCGGCGCAATTTGCTTTTCTGAACGAAATTCCGCTCCACGCACGATGCCACCGGAACGATTCCTTCCCCGGATTCCGCGAAGGCGCGCAGCATGGCGTTGTCCTCGAATTCCCCCATCACCACGGGACGCACTCGCAGCGACTCGAACCATTGATCGAGTTCGTTCCGGAGAGTTGTGTTGTCGGCCGGCAACAACATAGGTGCGCCATCGAGCGAGCGAGGAAAATCCCGCTTATGCCTCAGGCACAGCTTGGGCGTGGCGATGAACGATACGCCGGACTTCGCAATCAGATGGTTATAGGCGCGCACTCGAGACGCGGGATGGGCCGGCGCGTCCGACAAGACAACATCCAGGTCGCCCGTCGCGAGTTGGGCCAATAGCCGCGCGGGAGATCCCTCCCGGCAAATCAAACGGACGCGCTGGGGCAGCCGCAGGGCCGGCTCCATCAGCCAATGTGCCACGAGCTTCGGCAGGGCGTCGACGATGCCGACGGAAAGCCGCAAGGGCTTTGGCGCCCGGTCCTTCTTCATCGTATCGAGCAGTTCGTGGCCCAGGGAGAAAATCTCCTCCGCATAGCTCTCCACGATCTTGCCAGCCTCGGTGGGAACCAGGGTGCGGCCCGACCGGACCAGCAGCTTCTGGTCGAGACTTTCCTCGAGCTCGTGGAGTTGCGCGCTGACTGTCGAGGGAGACAGCCGTAGCGTCTCACAGGCAGCCACGATGCTGCCCTTGCGGACGACCGTCCAGAAGTAGTACAGGTGGTGGTAATTCAGCCATTCCATGCCCGGATCATATTTCGGAAAAACCGAACTGTAAACGATAAATTTTCTAATTGTTGGAAGTTCTCATCGCGCCGTACGGTGCAGGGAGCGGGATCGCAGGCGGCCCCAACCTACACCCATGAATCCTCTAGCGGGGCGGGTTGGAACAGGAGGCACCATGAAATGGAATCCGGCCAAAGTTCTTCTGATCGGTCGCCCGGGACCCGACGAACGCCAATTCAGGGAGTATTTGACCACCTGGGGGTGCGAACTCCGCTNCTCGGCGGATTCTTCGGTCCAGGAGGCACAACTCCTCCGCAGCGAAGCATTCGATCTCGTGATTCTCGAGCCCCCCGAGGGGGTTCCCCTCGAATTGGCCCGCGTTTTGTTTGGTACCGGTTCCCGCTCCTTCGTCTGCCGCTATCCGGATGACGACCGCTGGTGGATCTCGCGATTCAATGATGGCCACTGCGTGTGGGAAATGTCCTGCTTCCATCAGGGGAGCATCCGCAAGCTTCTCGACGAAGTGCTGTTTGAGGCGATGCTGCGCAAGGCGGCGAAGGCCCGGCCGGCACTGGAAGTCGCATATCAGGAGCCCGCGGCGGATTTCGCCGGCGTCGCTTGAGGCGCGGCACTGCCTCCTTCAGGGCGCGAAGGTAAAGACCGGCTTGACCACCTGGCCGCGCGCCTGATCCTCGATGGCCTGATTGATCTGCTCGAATTTGTACCGGCTCACGAACCGGTCGAACGGGAATCGCCCGCCGAGATAAAGGTCGATCAGCTGCGGGATGAAAACATCCGGCTGGCTATCGCCCTGCACGATCCCGCGAATCGTAAGCCCCCGCCCCATGACCGTGGACATCTTCACCGCCAGGTGGCTCCCCGCCGGACTGGCGACGAAGCCGAACGTGCCCCTAGCCGCCAGCGCATGCACCGCTTGCTCGTTGCTCTCCGCCTGCCCGGTGGTGCCCAGAGCGAAATCCACGCCCCCGCGAACGATCTTGCGAACCTCCTCGGCGGCATCCTGCGTGGCATTCGCCAGCACCGCATGCGTCGCGCCCAGTTGCCTGGCCATTTCCAGCCGCGCGGCCAGCACGTCCACGGCGATGATGGCCGAACATCCGCATACGACGGCCCCGAGAATCGCGCTGAGCCCCACAGGGCCCGTTCCAAACACGGCGATCGTGTCACCCGCCTTCGGGCGCAAGGCGTTCATCACCGCTCCGGCACCGGTCTGCACGCCGCAACCCAGCACGCCGAGAATTTCCAGCGGAGCATCCCGGCGCACGTGCACCGTGTTTTGCGGCCGGGCCACTGCGTAGGTGGAAAACGAAGACTGGCCGAAAAAATGGCCGTGAATTGGCTTTCCGTCTTTCTGGAAACTGCCCGGCGCGCCCGAACGCCCATCGAGAAAGTTCAGCGGCGCGGACTCGTCGCAATAGGCCGGAGCTCCCCGGCGGCACGGCCCGCACGCCCCGCAGGAATCGAAGGTCAGCACCACGTGGTCGCCGGGTTTCACTTTCGTGACGCGCTCGCCCACGCGCTCGACCACCCCCGCGCCCTCATGGCCCAGCACCACCGGCTTTGCCACGCCCAGGCCTCCGGCCCGCACTTTGACGTCGGTGTGGCACAGCCCCGTCCCGGCCATGCGCACCAGAATGCCTTCCGGCCCGGGCTCGCTCAATTCGAGTTCTTCGATCACCAGCGGCGCTCGGTCCTCATACGCCACCGCGGCTCTCACCTTCATGGCTTCCCCCTCTCGCCCGCACAATGAAGATTGCCAGTATGCACCCGGCCGCGCCCCCGCGGCGGTTGAAATCGCTTCTTGCGTCGTCTAGCGTTGCGTCCCGCAAATAACGGTCAATAGTGCACGGCTCGCAATCCTCTGTAGGGGCGCTGCGTGCTGCGCCCTGCCCATCCGAGCAGCGGCTGGTTCGATGTTCCGCGGGAGGCTACAACAAAAAAAGGCGCATTTCAGAGGCCGGAGCTTTCGCTCCGGCATGAAATGCGCCTTAAGAAACGCCGCGGGCCAGAGCCCGCGCCGTCTTAGCCTTCGACTTGCGCTTGCAGGAACTCTCCGGGGAGAGCGCCGATGCGCGACTTGGCGATCAGCTGCGCGCGATTCATGGCGCCACGCATCCGAGTCTCTTCTGCAGCCAGGTCCCCTTCCACCGCCATCTTTTCGATCTTGATGCCGAGGGTGCGTTCCAGCTGGAACAGTTCGGTGCGCTGCTCTCTGCCGAACAGCGTGGAGGCAACGCCCGTCTCGCCGGCGCGGCCCGTACGCCCGACCCGGTGGATGAAGTTCTCCGCCAGTTCCGGCAAGTCGTAGTTGATGACGTGTGCGATGTCCTGCACGTGAATCCCGCGCGAGGCCACGTCCGTCGCCACCAGGACCTTGTAGCGCCCCTGTTGAAACCCTTCGAGCGCCGCCGTCCGCTGGGATTGTGTGCGCCCGCCATGAATCATGGCGGCGTTCACGCCCTGGCGAACCAGGCTGTGCATCACTCGCTCCGCGCCGCGTTTGGTGCGCGCGAAGACCAGGCAGCGGCCGCTTTCCTTCATGAGCAAGCGGTGCAGCATGGCCGGCTTTCCATCCGTGGCAACTTCGAACGCCTGTAGCCGCACGTTTTCGGAAGGCTTCAGAACGGACCCGAACGCCAGGCGTACCGGGTTTCTCGTATAGTCCTTCACCAGGTGGGCCACTGATCCTTCCAGCGTCGCGGAGAAACACATCGTCTGCCGCTCCTTGGGAAGGATCGAAGCAATCCTGCGAATCGCGGGAAGAAATCCCATGTCCAGCATGCGGTCCGCTTCATCCAGCACCAGCGTGTGCAGCGCCGGGAACTGGACCAGCCTCCGGTCGAGGTAATCTTCCAGCCGTCCCGGAGTCGCCACCACCAAACGAGCGCCCTTGCGGATGGCGTTCAGCTGCGGCCCTTCCGACAGGCCCCCGACCACCAGGGCCGCGGGCGCCAGCTGCTTGCCCCGCAACACGTTGTACTGCTCGACCACTTGCATGGCCAGCTCGCGCGTGGGCACGAGCACCAGCGCCGCGATTCCCGGCCTGTTCTCCCGCAGCAGTTTCTCGATCACGGGAATCAGAAACGCCAGGGTCTTGCCGGTTCCCGTTTGCGCGGTCGCCAGCACATCCTTGCCTTCCATGGCTTGCGGGATGGCCGCAGCCTGCACCGGTGTCGGCACCGTAAAGCGCGCCGCGGCGAGTCTCTCCTGCACGTAGGCAGAGAGGGGTAATTCTGAAAAGTTTTGCATTTTGCTTTCTTGCTGGTGGCAGAGCTCGCGGCGCCCGCAAGGTTCCGGGCCAACGCGATGGTCTGGCATGCCAGTCTTTGTCTGAGATTACGCTGAAGACGTGCGGAGGAAACTGAGGGCGGGTGTTCTCGGATCAGCTACTCAACCAGAGGGACCGCGCAACACAACCGAAAGTATTAAGCGCAAATGAACTATACCATATCCCCCCGCGGGCTCCTAGCGCCATTTCGCGTGCCGGTGTGCCCGGGTAGTACTGTCCCGAAATCGCCCCTCCAAGTTGCAATGTTTGAACAACTTAACCTTGGAGAGCTTCTTGGGAATGAAAACTAGTTCTTGATTTCGTCAAAGAACGTTTCTACTCCTCTCTGCGCCAGGGGGCCCATGCGTCGTCGGGCTTCATCAAGATGGTCGCGAATTCGTCTTCGCGTAACTCGCTCAGGCACATCTTTCATTTCTTTGCGTATCCGAGAGGCTTCATCGAGAAGGTCTGGTGTCAAGAAGCGCACAAGTCTTGGTTCAAGCAGTACCGGCAAGCTCCGCAGCGCACTCTTTGCCACGCGGGAGCGAACGGGTCCAAGCGTAAGGTACTGAGATAGGAAATCAAGACTGAGTACTGGTGAATCTGGCGGACTGATGCCCTGCCGCTTGAGCTGCTCACCGACTCCAAGTGCAGCGTGATCGAGCGTTAACCACCACGCACTGTATCCAAACGGCGACGGTTTCTCTTGGCTGCGGAGCTGGATCACTCCGACATAGTTCTCCGTATCATGTCTACTCAAGCGGGTCACTGTTATCGGGTCAAAATTGTTGGTCCTTTCACGGCGTTTAGTATGAATGGTGTGCCAGATCTCCTGCACGGCGTGCCGAAAATCCCCCTCCGCTTCTGACGCGATTTTTTCAAGACTTCGGCGCTCAATGCTGAATCTTTCTCGCAGAAAGTCGAAGATATCGTCCACGGGCCGATTAGGCCCTCGAAACAGCTCGGTCCACGAGGGAAATTCTCCAGCCGCGCGTCCCGTCTGAAGAAAGGCCTCATAAAGGAACGGCAGTCGTCCATCCCATGAAGACGTCCGACAGCAAACCAATGCACGATTGATGTGACGATCAAGTTCTTCTACGACTCCGTCGGTCACGAAAAAGGTTAGGCCGGCCTTGATCGCTATGTCTATCATTTGCTGAAATTGGCCTTTGCGATCCTCAAGCAGTTCTTCCGCGAGCAATGGGAGTATTGCGGACGTGTCAAGCGAGACCTCGCCGTGTGAGAACATTTTGTCCACAGCGCCCTGCACATCAGGAGTTTGTCGGAGGAATGCTAGGACCGTGTATGCATCGGCCAAGTCACGTAGATAGAGCCGAGTCGCTTCGCCGGGACTTGCGAGAATCTCACGCGTCAGAGACTCGAGCCATGCTGGGTTGGAGTCCGCGCTACCTTTTACTGCAATGTTGACACGAAGATCATTCAGAACGACTTCATGGAGATGATCCGTAGCGAATCCTTTTACGTCGCCAGCG
Source organism: Terriglobia bacterium (assembly GCA_020072765.1). Classification (GTDB taxonomy): domain Bacteria; phylum Acidobacteriota; class Terriglobia; order Acidiferrales; family UBA7541; genus Palsa-295. The sequence goes on along the minus strand of JAIQGD010000020.1, from coordinate 36,362 downwards.
AGTATAGAAGAAGCAAATGACTCAGCCCTGTCGTAGAGGCACCGTTCGAGAATTCGGCGAACGCGCGTCGTAGCGGCATCGATCTCTGCGGGCGCGTCACCTTGCACAGGAGCAAGCGCTCCTACAACCCCCCGGATTTCAGCTAATAGCGCAACCTCACCGAGCTCCTGGCTGGCCAAAAATTCGGCAACGCGTTCACTCTCTTCGTATGTCAAACAGAACTCGTCGGGTTTGACCCAGTGTCGAATGGCATGCTTCGTCAGTCGTAACAGTGCGCGGTTCGTCAGATGGTCTACGCGCTCAGCGGGGTCATTGGGCACAAGCTCGCGCACTCTCCGTTTAATGTCATCCCGCGACATTCGGTGCTCCGAGTTTGTTCGACTGAGGACCGATCTCACGAGGGCCTCGAAGGACAGTTTGGTGAGGCCTTTTTCTTGAGCTTCGTCGCGCAACTGGAGCGAAAGGTAAACGTGCGCGGCTCTCGCCTCGTGCGTTGCGAGAACTGGGGGACGGCGCGTCAGCACCCCTTCCGAGACCAAATAAGGATCGACAATGTCTCGGGCGAGATGCTCAGCAGCCGATTCTGTGCGTGAATCTTTGCGATACCTCTCAAGGAAGTAGCTGCGATCTCGAATGTCTAAGTGAAGATGCCGGTTGTTCCGTAGCTCCTTCTTAATTTTGTCCCCGCCAGCGCCGATAACTTGGTTAGTAACGTAAATGAGAATCTGGGCTGACGGAATAGTTTCAGATATTCGAGTGGCGGTACTCTTGATCTTCTGTTCCCAATCCCGGGCAACTGAATATTGAATGACCTGCGTGGGATCATCTACTGGCGAAAATAATTCAGCGTCCCGCCCCCCATCCCCAGAGGGCCCAGCAACAGTTCTTAGATCTGGCATTTCGGCGGCTAAAAACTCAGACGCAAATCGTTCGAATCGCTCCCAATCACTAAATGAGAGCCTCTCAAGAGCCAATTGCAATCTCTTCTCACTCATAAAACTTTAGGATATCTCATTTCCGGTCTAGTCGGTGCTGCCTTTTCAAAATCTAGAGGCGGGTGGAACAGCCTTGCGTTGGGCGTAGTTTTTTGGATGCCCTGCCCTTCGGGGTTGGAAGGGTAGGGCATAGACGGTTACACTGAGGCGAACCCGGAGGGGTGGCCGAGCGGTTGAAGGCGGCGGTCTTGAAAACCGTTAGGCCCGAAAGGGTCTCGTGGGTTCGAATCCCACCCCCTCCGCCATTCAGTCTTCGTTTTTCTCTGAATCTCCTGCAGTGAGCGAAAATCGGTGCTTTCTGGCCGAATTTGCGACGATGCTTCCCCGGCATGTGCCTATCGGAGAATATTAGTGCTCGAACTTTCGGAAAACGTGCCGCATTTCTCCTAATTCACTGTCGAGGTGCACTTGCACAGATAGCCCATACCGAGCGTGTGACGGTTCAGACCTTCGGGAAATACCTGATTGAGGATGGGCTACAGCTGCGGACAGCTGCCCAAAAACATGAATTGGGTGGGTCGACGTTTCTATTTGGAATTGCCTCATTGCAGGACGGTTACTTGATTGGCGGTGGGGTTGTGGGCAGCCCCTCGTAGTCCCTATGACTGGATTCGGTGTTTTTGCGAAGGACCATGCGCGGGCAATCGATGGTGAATTCTCGTTGCATATACTTCCTAATTTCGTCAGATGTCACAATCACGCCTCCGGCGACAAGACTGCGACAATGAGTATAATTGCGAAGGGTCGGTATCCAGACGGACGGCGAAAGCGCTAGAACATCAATGACTCGTGAGCTGGCAACAACGAAGGAAACGGGAGGAGGAGGCTTTTCCTTCGCCGACAAGGTCGCTGCGTGGTTCTTATTACAAATGTTGAGCCGTACGCCCTCGCTCGGAACCCAGCATGGCGTGATTACGGAAGTGCAATTCGAGACACGAGAGAGTGGCTGGCTGTTCGACGACCTACTATTGATTTTAAGAGATGGCTTGGAAACAATGCGCTATGCGATTTCGACGAAGAGCGATTCGAAGCTCACTAAGAACGGATTTGCCAAAGAATTTGTTCGAGACGCATGGGAGCAGTGGCGCGGCGTGCCGAACGCGACGTTCGATCGCCAAAGTGACTATCTCGGACTCGCGACCAGTGGCGTGGCGAGCTCAGTGCTACTCGAGTTTGCCGAGTTGCAAAGGCAAGCCGCCAGCGGCGCGGCGGACCGATTGGAAGCGCGTCTCGCCGCGTCCTCGGCGATTCAGCGGCGCATTTATGAAAGCGTGCTGCGTTCTGATGATCCAGTACCAGGGACAGCACTCGGAGCAACAGAGGCGGCGAGTCTCTTAAGTCGCATTCGTGTTTTCTCGTTTGATTTTGAGTTCCCCCAATCGACGGACGAGGGACAGGCAATCTCGCAGTGCAGCCGTTGCACGCAAGCCGAAACAGTCGCGACCGGCGTGCAATTGTGGAAATGCCTGGTTGGTCTTGCCGCGGAAAGCCGGACGACAGGAGCATCAATTTCCGTCCCGCGATTGCTGGCCGCAATACGGGGCGACGTGGAGCTCAAGGACTATCCAGATTACCGGGCAGATTGGGAAAACGTTAGCCGCCGTTCGGCGGCCAATATGGCGCAAATCCGCACAACTCTTGGCGACAATATTCACTTGAACCGGGAGAAAGAGGAACAAACGCTGGCGGGCTCGCTCGTCCAGAATCGAGCTGTCGCTCTTGTGGGAGAATCGGGAAGCGGCAAATCTGCACTGGTCTCGCTAGTGGTCGGCAAGGGAGTCAGGTTCGATCGAATCATTTGGTTGAAGCCTGAACAACTGAACCAGCCGAGCGAGCCAGACCTGACGGAGCATCTCGGATTGCAACATCCTCTCAGGGTCTTGCTCGAAACCTCCACGAGCAGCCGCGGCATTCTCGTCCTGGACAGTTTCGAGCGTTTTGAAGGCGATGCCCGCGCGAGGGCCATTGAATTGGTCCGCACGGTGGCCAATGGCGCGGACAAGCACTGGAGAATTCTCATCACCACACAAGATCAGAGTTGGCTGGACGCGCGACGTGCTCTTCTCGACGCCGGTCTCAGCAGCGTCGAAGTCCTTACTTTTGCGAAGCCCAAGCCCGACCAAATCGCCGGGAAGATCGCGACGGCCCCAGGTGTGGCGCGATTGTTCCACCGAAGAGAACTCCAGCCGATTCTCTGCAATCTAGCCATTCTCCATTGGGTGATCAATACTGAACGAATTCATCCTTTTGACGAAAAGCGGGCATGGGTAGGTGAAGCGGAACTTATCAGATGGATTTGGCAGCATTTTTGCGGTCAACCGAATGATCGACTTCGGCGGGATGCATTGCTTCGATCCATCGGCGAAAAGGAAGGAGAGCGAATCGGCGGCGCCGTACCGCTCGAAAGCATTCCAACTGCGCAACTCGGCATCCTCCAGGACCTGCAGAGAGACGGCGTCATCCGCGTGACCGAATCTTCCGTGCAGTTCTCGCACGACTTGATCGGTGACTGGGCTAGATTTCGCGTCTTGCTCGCTTCTGGAAACGACGTTGGCAAGCGGATTCGCGAAAGCGTTGCCATACCTTCTTGGGCCCGGGCGATTCGCCTTTACGCTCAGGGGCTCGCGGAACAGGAGGGAGGGCTTGCGGGCTGGAAGGCAATCCTCGGCACTTCAGCGACGCAGACAGTCGAAGCGGCTCTCACCACGGATCTATTTCTCGATGGCATTGTTTATGCGGCGAACGTAGAGCCTCTGCTTGAACAAGTATGGCCCGACTTGATTGCAGAGAAAGGGAAAATACTCGGCCGCCTACTGGCGCGTCTCTTGCATTCGGCAACCGTTCCGGATTGGAGAATGAAAGAGGAAGTTGATCCAGAGGATGCCGATCTCGCGACGGCTTGGTTCCGCATACCGCACCCGCTCTATTGGCTGCCCGTTCTACGTGTTCTGCAGCGGCACGCGAGCGACGTCGCACGATACGCACCGTACCAGGCATCTCAGGCAGTTGAGCTATGGCTTCGGACGATGCCTCCTGGATTTCCTGGTCGGACCGAAGCAGGAGCGGTTGCGATCGAACTCGCGCGGGAGATACAGGGGTTGTTGGCCGAGGGAGTCATCATCACGGAGCAGGTTGACCGCCCGGTCTATGAGGCGTTGCTCCGGGCCGCCCCGGAATACCCGAAGGAGGTTTCCGAAGTGGCTTTAGAGCTGGCCGGGCGCCGAAACGATTCGGACGTGGTCGTTCAGCGAGGCATTGCGGCCGAGGTGCGTCAGGCGCGAGAGCGTCAGGCAATGCAGCAGAGTCAGGACAAGGAAGGCGTTAAGCGAGTGAGGAATAAGGTCTTCGCGCCACATCCAGCGTCCTTGGACGCGACGCTTACGTCTCCGGCCGCGGACGGGCCAGATCGGCGAGTTCCTTCCGGTTTCCGATCGGCTGTTCTCGACACCCCAGCGCTCGACGGTCTCATTGCCATCGAACCTCAGGTCGCTCTGGAGGTGCTCCTCGCTGTTTGCTTGGAGGAGCCCCGCAGTCGAAGTGAATCGGGAGCGGCCCCCTTTACGCTTCCTGGTTTTGCGCACTGGCGCGGCGGCTCTCCGCCGATGTATTGGAAGGGGGCGTTCGGTGGATTTTTGAGGCTCTCGCCGAAGGCCGGCGTTGACGCGATACTACGTCTCGTGAACTACGCAACAGAGGAGTGGGTAAGAAGGGTCAGCGGCCACAAGCCCCAACCGGACGACTATCAGAAGTGCGGCCTCCGGATTGTGCTTCCGGGCGAGGCAGTGTCATGGGCGGGTGATTCCAACGTTTTTGGATGGTATCGAAACGCCACGGGAACACCTGAGGTTGTCGTATGCGCTTTGATGGCGCTTGAGAAATGGTTTTACGATCTGTTGGATCGGGGAGAAAGTATCGATCCCTGGGTGAAACAAATCTATGAAATGAACAGATCGCTGGCGGTGGCTGGCGTGCTCACCGCAGTGGGGCTCAAGCAACCGAGCGGATTTATAGGTGTTCTACGACCGTTGCTCGGAACCTTGGAGGTCTATTTCTTTCAATCCGCCCTGGCTGAGCAGGACCGCGAGCGCATTTGGTCGATTGGTATGATCGCTTGGGCGAACCAGGGAAAGAAGGCAATTGGTCTCGCGCAGGATTGGCATCAGATGAGCCATCGTACGCTTTTGTTGCAAGATCTGGCTCCGCGGCTCATGCTCGAAGACAAAGAGACGGGAGAATATCTCGCGGCTCGACGACCGGAGTGGGAGAAGGTCCTCCCGGACGCCGGGGAGGATCGCGAACGGCTGGAGTTTTTCCTCGCCCGATTTGATCCCGCCAACTACCACGCAGTGCAGCTCGAAGACGGCAGTACCGATTTCGAGGGCAATTGGCCTCCGCATCTCGAAGCGCGTCTCAGTGAGCGGTCGCGCGAGCTAAAATTGCGAACTTTGGCCCTCACCTTCCCAAGGTTCTCACGGGAATGTCTATCTGGACAAAAACACATTCCGCATGAACACCTCATGTCCTTCTTCCAGAGCGTCCAATTCCTCTCGGGGTACGGGGGAAATCGCGAGGAATTTCTGGCCGAGTCAGCTGCCGCAGGCGTAATCGGAGGTATTGCGGTCTTGCTAATCGATCATCGTGATCGGTTGAAAGCCAATCCGGCGGTCGAGTCTTGGTGCATCGAAACGCTTCGTGATTACGCATCGCGGCCAGTGCCGGAGCGCACCGGGGAGTACGACATATACCAACTGTCACCAGAAGGGTTCCTGGGAGAGGCCGCCGTCGCTCTATTACCAGAACTCCACGAGGAATGGGTTAAGCGAGCCGTGGTTCGTGGTGCGACGGCACTCCAATATCAGGCGACGCTCTACGTGTTGAGCACGGCTTACCGTTTGCGAACCAACTTGGGTGTGGAGTTTCCGAGATTGCTAAATCTGATTGTGCTCTGGGCGGCCCTGCGCCGCGCGGCACGCGAAGCGGTCTACTCAGGGACGGACACTGATGCGTTAAGCTACTGCCGGAATCTGCTCCTTGGGCGCTATCTTCGGGGAAGAATCGCAACGATGCCAACGTCGCTCGACAGGGCTGATCGCTTGGGAACCAGGCTGGCAAGAAAGCGCATACGAAAGAGCCGACCTTGGGAAATTGAATACGCTGCCCACCGTGAGCGTGAGGATGGTACGTCGCGCCGAAACTCTGGCCTTGATCTGGAAGTCCTGCGCCTAAGTTTCGCTTTCCTAGGACCCGCAATCGAGACTGCATCAGGGGCCGAGCGTAACGATATCCTCAGGTGGTGCGGGGAATTCTTGGATTTTGAGCTGAGCATGATGCCCAAGGTGATGGATGAAAACGCCGACCGGAGTCATGGCCCGATCTATGATTTTGACCGGTGGGTCTTTCAAATAGCGGCCCATGTGATTTGTACCGATCTCTCCCGCGAGAAAGCCGAACGATTTTGGCGCCCCATCCTGGAGCAGGGTGTAGTTGCGGAAGAGTGGGTTGAGGGATTCCTCATCGAGTTTTTCCGCGTCGGGTTGAGCGAAGGCGTGAGCCAAGATCGCTTCGCACGCGTCTGGAAAGAGATGGTCGAGTTTGCAAACGGCTCGACCGTATGGGCAACCAAAGGAGGCCGGAATTGGTACCGGTTGGAGACTCTTTGGAGCAGCCTGATGGGACAGCGTTACGGAGTCCAATTGCTCGGACGCGTGGAATATCGAGCTCTCCTTGAGAACATGGCGCCCGAGTACGGTCGGTGGGTAAGGGCGTGGCTCGGTCACGCGGGGAGTGCGGTCTCCTTCGCCTATCTTCTGGCATCGGATTCCGGGAGCGTACTTCTTCCGATGGGTCTCCCGCAACTCGCCAAAGCGATGGACTCTTTCGAGGACTACGAGTGGCGGCAAGAAAGATTGACGGACGCGCTTTCGTCAGCCGTGCGGACAGCATGGCGAAGCTGCCGAAAGGAGCTTCAGACGGACCGGAACTTCTGGGAAGCTTTCCAGACGATCCTGAATACGCTGTGTACGCGACTCGACGCCGTTGCGGTACAGATCCGGTCAGAAACAGCGGCATTTCTTGCCAACCGATCGCGACAATGAAAGCTCCTGGTCGGATCCTCAACAGCCCCACCATAAGAAACGTCCAACGATGTCCGCATGAGTGCCCAGAATCATCTGTATCTGGGCATGCAGTTTGTATGAATCTCAGGAGCATGAAATCAACCACTTACGGACATGCAACTCGCTAGGATTATGGGCAGTGCGCAATTCAGGGCCTAGCACCCCACTTTGATCGCAGCCTTCTGGAAACAGTCTTCTTTGTGGCCAGAATGACCCTATATTATGCGGAGGTCAGTAGAGCGCAAGGCAGAAGCCACATTCGAGTAGATTCCTTTTGATACTTCCAAGAGAACCGACCACTCAAGGGGCTAGCACGCTGCACTCAAAACGCAGAGAGTTACAGTGAATTCGTTTGTCTGCAACGACAAGGTATGACTTCATGTCCGCAGGTCGTCCAAGAACTCTGAGGCTGGAGAGACGCTCGTCACCAATAAATGATCTCGGGCGCGAGTACAAGCAACATAGAGCAGATGCCGTTCCGTGTTGTAGACCTCTTCGAGATCAGAGTCATCGGCAACGGTTTCGATTCGTTTCTGTTGCGGTATGACTTCGTCGTCGCAAGCCATCACCGCGACGGCGCGGAATTCCAATCCCTTAGCAAGGTGCATCGTGGCAATTGAGACTTTTCCTTGCGCCGTCTCAACCGTGTCGTCGAGCACCTTAAATGGAAGCCCCGCACGTTCCACGGCTGCCTGCGCTCGATCCAATTCAGCGGCAGAACGCACAAAGATCGCGATTTCATGGGGCAGAAGGCCTTCCTTCGTCCTTGCCTCCAGCCACTCACTTACAGTCTTCGTTTCCTGTTCAATGGAATCCAGAGTTTGGATTGTGGGAGGCGGCCCATTAAAGAGTGAAGTCGCCTTGCGCTTTTCTACCGTCCCATCCACATCCGCCAGTTCTGGTCCCAGCAGCCTATCCGCCTGCATCCTGATCTGATGTGACGTCCGGTAGTTAATTCCGAGGGTCGTCGAGCGTCCTCGTATATCCACGCCCAGCGCCTTCCACGAAAATGGCTGCTGGAATATCCTCTGGCCCAGATCCCCGGCAAAGAACAGGCTGTTCCCTTGATCCCTGCCCAGGGCAGCCAGAAACCGAAGCTGAGCAATACTCACGTCTTGCGCTTCATCAACGACCATAAAATCAAAGGGCACAGAGACGTTTCCCGCATAAAATGATGCGAGCCTGCTGAACATTTCGGACCGTGTAATCAGCTCCTGGGCCTTGAGGTTTGATCTTACTTGCTCGAAGATCGACCAAATGATGGCCCGCTGCGGTTCTTTCAGGCGGGTTTTACGTCCCAACCGCGTGACGTCACGATACGCCTCCCATGTTTCCAATTGCCATGCATCAACAACCTGCTCCCATTCGGCCATCAGGAACTGTAGCGAGAATCGGCTCTCGCTGGTGCCCCGAGCCGCCTGCTCAACTAATTCTCGGATTCTTTCAGTGCTTGCGAACTGAGGTTTCCCAAGATTGGCTTCGTAGAGCCGCTTGCCGATGGAATTCATCGCGTGTACTTCGATGCGTTCTCCAAGGCGCGGCTCATTCCCTATCAGATGTCTGAGTTTCGTCCTCAGCGCATTCGACAAGGGGTCGGAAAACGTGGTGAGCAAAAGACGCGAATCAGGGTTCGTGCGGGCAAGATAAGCGACGCGATGAAGTGCAACAATGGTTTTGCCTGTCCCTGCCGAGCCGGAAACGCGGGCGGGACCGTTGAATTCGCGCTCCACCAGTTCGCGTTGCGTGGGGTGCAGAAAGACGGTCCATTTCTCCCAGGGATAGTCGAGGGCTCGCTCCAACTCTTCCAGATTGTTTATCAGACGGAACCGCCGCCTAGCGTCCGGATGTTCAAATGATCCCGCTGACACCACGGCCGGTCTCAACTGCGGCGGAATTGACCGTGGTTGAGCAATCTCCCTAGCTTTGGGGCTTGCTCTCACTTCGAGTCGCGGCGGGATTAGCCGAACAGTTTGCGGTGTCGCTCCGGTCGCAAGGTCCAGCAGCGCCTCCGCTGCCTCTTTGGGAAGATGGTCGGTGAGTTCCAGAAGAGTTTCTTCGTTCGCGCTGCGCACATCGGGCAACCACTCCGAAGGGACGCCGTAGCCAAGCAATTCACTGTCGGGCAGGTTTGCAAATAGCAAGGGCTTCGCGCTCACCGTTGGTCCGGATTCTACATATTTCGGGATGGTGATTTCCTGGATTCTTTCGCGGATCTCAACTAACTGAGCAGCTCCGGTCTTGGGGTGGGTTTCCAGCTTCCTGCGCTCAGCCCATTGGTACGCTTCGTCGTGGTGACTGACGTAACACAGCAACAGGCTGGTTCCGGTCCTATGCACGATCAGACGAAGGTCGCCGCTGACGCGCACTGACCAAAACTTCTTGTCCTTCGCTTTATCCAACTTGTGAAAATTCATTCCGGGTTGCGCCGGGTTCAGTTGCAGGTCAAAGGCCGTGGTCTTCACAGCCTTCTGCTCCTCACCCGTCAATCGTGCAAGGCTGTCAGTGAACGTGTCTGCGATTAGGAATTCCATTATTGCTCGGGCCAAAAGTAATGAATCGGTGCCAGCCAATAGCTACTGGGGTCCTGCTCGGCTGGTAGCCGCTTAATGCTCAGATCGTGCGGCCACCTTCCTTGAAATCCTTCTCTTGCGGAGACAGCGGCAATGAGAGCATCTCGTTCGTGGTCGTTTGAGATGGCAGTGTTTAGCCCGAAACGACCTGCAAATGCTTTCCAATTGCCTTGTGTCAGCGCTTTCAGGAGAGCTTTCGGATGACTCTCGGTTACGGGCACGGCGGGATAGATTTCTCGCATCCGTTGGACGAACATCGCCCCTTGGGTCAGCGCTGCACCACGTAGCGAATTCGCTGCCTGCACTTCGCCGCCGGGGAGCCCGTATCGCTGGCGCAGCCATTGATCCGCAGAGCGGTCACCTGAACGCCCGGACGACCACCACAGGGGGGCGTCAACGCCTACACCTGCGGGCATGCGGTCGAGATGCGCGCGAACGAAAGCGAGTGCCTCATCGGCGCAATCCACGGATAAGGTTTGCGGCTCATGGCTGTCTGTCAGGATGGCGATGCCGAAGTTGCCTTCGCCGCCAGGATCAGCCCCGACCCACGGCGCTCCGCCTCCCGTCATACCTTAAAAACCTTCATCACTTCATCCCCCAGGTGGTTGATCACCTTCACGGCGATGCGGCCCGATTTCGGTTTAGGGAAGGCGCGGGAGGTGTCGCTATGCAGCGTAGCCCAGGCTTCCTCGTTGATCTCGGCTTTGAGAGTGGTTTTGAGCGCGCTGTATGGATCGTTCGCACCGAGGAAATAGGCGTGGCGGACGAAGAAGCTCTCCTCGTTGTAGTCGGTGTCGATGAACCAGCAAGCGATGCCCTCCGCCCCGTCGCTGCGAACTTCGCCCGTTTGTGGGTGGAACACATCCACGCCGTTGACCTTCACGCGGATCTTGCCGTCTTTCTCCGTAAGGAGCGTGATGTCCGGCTCCCCGAAGATGACGAAGAGGTTGCCTTTGCCGGTGTTCTTGAGGTCGCCGGCCATGTGCAGGTCGGCGTTCATCCGTGCCTTGAGCACGGGGATGCGGCCCAGCTTGCTGAACTCCGTGGCGTGCGCCTCGTAGTTGAAGGCGCAGGCGATCAGCACATCGAATCCGGCATCGCCCGCTTCCTTGGCGGCTTCCACCAGGTCGGCCCGCTGGACGGTGCCGAACTCAGGCCCGATGAAGATGGCTGCGCGTTTCTCGGCATGGCCCTCCAGATAGCGGCCTTCAGCGCAGACCATCTCGCCGGGCCAGGGCGTGAGCGCGGTGAATGTGATCCGGTCATCCTTGTGCGCCTGCTGGACACCGGCGGTCTTGAGGTTCTCCAGGATCATCTGGGGGAAGGTCTGCTTTTCCTCGTAGCCAGCGCCGGTTTTCGCTGCGGGGTCAATCAATTCGTCGTTTTCATCCACACCAAGCACGCGGTGTGGTGAGAGGCTCTCGACTGTGAACGGCCCAGCCACGCGGACCGTCTTCCTGTCGTCGTAAGGCTTGTCGTAGAGATATTCGAACTCTGCCTTGGCGGCGATGGAGGCGTCGATCTCCTTCTGCCGGGCAATGCGGGCCTGCCACCAGTCGGCGTGCAGCTTCTTCGCAGCGTCCGGCCACTTGGCATCGGCCTTGCGCGGAATCTCCCACTCCTGCCAGGTCTTCTTGAGTGCGGTGTTTAATGACTTGCGCAACGGCTCCAACTTCCCCTGCCATGTGTCCCAGATGACATCGATCTCCGCGTTGTTGGCGATGGAACTGAGCATGATGTGCGGCACGCGCTCATAGACGAAGCCGTGCCGGATGTTTCCGTGCACTGGCTGCGAACTCGGCACTGTGCGGACGACTTCGGCTTCCTTGAGCTGACCTTCGCGCGAATCAGCTAGCAGGTAAAACGGATAACGCGCGCCCATGATGCGGGCACGGGCAAGCGCCAGCGCCACGCGCGAAGTGTCAATCGTGATCCAGCGGCGGCCCCATTGCTCGGCGACGGTGGCGGTGGTGCCGGAGCCGCAGGTCGGGTCAAGCACGAGGTCGCTGGGGTCGGTGGCCATGAGGAGGCAGCGTTCAATGACCTTCTGACCGGTCTGCACGATATACGTTTTGTCCTCGGAGAATCCGGTCATTTTTACGTCGTTCCAGTAGTTCGCGATTGGAACGACGGGAAAGTCCGATAAGAGTCGGCGATACATGAGTGATTTGCCGATTGGACGGAGTCGCCCAGCCCTTGCCAAGTGGGCCAATCCCCCTGCGTCCGTTTTGAAGGTTCCTTTGCTAGGAGTGAAGACGGCTCCATTGTATGGAAATGATGTTACATCGGCCCCCTGTGCGGGCCGTTGGCTCGTCAAGTTGTCACACGCAAAGACTTTGCTTCGTTCAATCTCGTTGGCGTTGTTCGCGGTTTCCTCGGCACTCAATCTCCGGTCATATCCGCATCCTTCGTCAAACCACACGTATTGAGTTGTGCCTGGCTCACCGAGAACTTTCATCCGATACGCCGCCCTGAATTTCAGGGCTGACCTGTTCTTTGCGAACCACAAGATGTGGTCGCTGATAGACGCCATTTCCTCGGTCGATGTGCTGCTCGTTTTCTCAAAGACGATTTGCGACACGAAGTTTTCATCACGAAACACCTCATCCATCACCGCCCGGACGCGGTGGACATTTTCATCGCCGATCTGCACGAAGATAGAGCCGGAATCGGTGAGGAGATCGCGGGCGACAGTGAGGCGGTCGCGGAGGTAGGTGAGGTAGCTGTGAATGCCGTCGCGCCATGTGTCGCGGAAGGCTTTCACCTGCTCCGGCTCGCGGGTGATGTGGTCGGTGTTGCCGTCCTTCACGTCGCGGCTGGTGGTGGACCACTGGAAGTTGCTGTTGAACTTGATGCCATAGGGCGGGTCGAAGTAGATGCACTGCACCTTGCCGCGCAGTCCCTCGCGCTCGGCAAGAGAAGCCATCACTTGCAGGGAATCCCCAAGGATCATGCGGTTCGACCAGTTCTGGTCGTGCTGGTAGAACTCGGTCTTGTCCACACCCTTGGGGATGCCGTTGAAGTCGGCAAAGAGGTCGGGCGTGGTCATCCCGGCGTCGTGCTCGCGCTCCCTCGTCTCTCTCAGCAGCTCGTCAATGAGCGCCTTCGGCTGCACCTTTTCCTGGATGTAGAGCGGCGGGGCGTGGACGACGAGGTCGCTCCAGTCCTGCTCATCCTTGCCGCGCCAGACGAGCTGCGGGTCGAGGTCACGGTTGCGGCGCTCGTAAGCCACGCGCACGGGGTCCTGCTCGTTCTTTTGCAGGACGGACTGGTATTCCGCGGTGGGGATATTTCTCCGCTTGGCCTCCGCGTGCTTGAGGGCTTCCACAGTCTTGCTGGTGGTTGGTTTCTTGGCCATGACTATTCTTTTTTCTCCACCGGCTGGGCAGTGACGGCCTCGATCATTTTATTGAATTCGCTTTCGACCTTGGCCTTGAAGTCAGCCTGAATCTGATAGACCTCAGTGAACTCGGCAAAAGCCCAACGGCCATATTTGGCGATGTGATTCACGCCGGGCACCCAGTAGGTGTCCATCGTGGATTTCTTTTCCTTCGCGTCTTCGCGCCGGTAGCCTTTGATCTCGACGATCAGATGCAGGAGATCGCCCTCGCCGTGCCCGTCATCCACCAGCACGATAAAGTCGGGGATGTATTTGCGCATCTCCGAGCCATAGCGGTAAGGCACCTCAAGGCCGAGGTTGTGGTTTTTGACGTAGGCCCGCACGCGTGGGTGTGACTCGGCAACGCGGCAAAATTCCGCCTCCCAGTCGCTGTCGAGAATCACCCAGTTGATGTGACAGCGGCGAGCGTCTGTCTCCCAGCGGTCGGTTTTGGACGTATTGAAATTGACGTGGCTGGTGGAACCGGTGGGGTTGTAGGGGTCGAGCAAGGCGATGATCGGTCGTTGGCCAACGAATTTTCGTACGATCCCGGCGGTGATGCGTTCGCAAGCCATGTCGGCGAGCATCTTGTATTTGAGCTGCGCCGGATATGTGCCGCCTTTGCACACCAGGTAACCGTCGAGCCATTCCTTGGCGATGCGTTTGAGCTGGCCAAAGAGGTGGAGCTTTGGATCTTCGCCTGGGTCGCGCCACTTGGTCAAAACGAGGTGCGACACGAGTTCATACAAAACCTGCGAAGGGCGAACGTCGCTGGTGTGAACGAGATTGAGGTCCACTTTTTCGCCAATGATTCCCGAGTTTTGAGTCTCCGTCGCGCCGACTAGATCTGGGGTTAGCTCCATCACGGAGTCCGCATTGAACTCCGCCGTTAGCCTCTCCTGGGGCAATTCAACGCGATAGCCCACGACTCGCGGGAAACGGATTTCAAGTGCATCGCGGTCGGGACGCACGGCCTTGACCTGGATGGTCTCACGCGGCGGCTGCGGGGGAGCGACGACCGGCTTGGCGGTAAAGTCGAAGGGAATCCCCAAGATGTCGGCGTATTCCACATTGAACAAACCCTCTTCATTCAGATCGTAGGACTGGCGCCGCAGGGCACGGCCGATGACCTGTTCGCAGAGGAGCTGGGTGCCGAAGGCGCGGACGCCCAGCACGTGCGTAACAGTCTGGGCATCCCAGCCCTCCGTGAGCATGGCGACGGAGACGACGCAGCGGATTGATCCGCCCAGCCGCCCTTGCCGCCCCACGGTAATCATGGCTTCGCGGAGTAATTCCTGGTCAGTGATTTGTTCGGCTTGGCGGGGGTCGCCGGTGCGCTCGATGATCTCGCGGCGGAAGCGGTCAATCTCATCGGCGGCCATTGCACGGAAGTTGTCGTCCAACGCTTCGCCGGATTCGAGTTGCTCGCTGTCGATGAGCAGCGTGTTTGGCCGGGGGAAAGGGTTGCCGTGTTCATCGAAGTTGCGGAAAAGCGGGAGGCGTCCGTTTACAGGCGTCGTCGAGCCATCGTCGTTCTCCCGCAGAAAGCCGGAGATGAAGTCGTAAACCAGCTTCGAGATGGCGGTGTTTTGGCAAACCACGATGAAGCAAGGCGGCACCCGGATGCCGGCCTTTTCCCAAAGACGGTATGTCTTCTCGTAGTGACCGTAGAGTGCTTCGAGAGCCGTTTGGAGTTGTGGCGGGAGGCTGAGCGGATCGAGTGTGCCGCCCTTGCCCCGCCCCTTCTTGGGCATCTTTGTCCGGATGTGCTCCCACAGGTTGCGGAACATGGGCATCTCTTCGCCGGGGATGTTGTCGGCCACGGGGACGCGCGGCAGCTTGACGATGCCGCACTCGATGGCGTCCATGAGCGAGAAGTCGCTCATCGTCCACGGGAATAGCGTGCCTTCGGCGTAGCCCGAGCCGCTGAGGAAAAAGGGGGTCGCAGACAGGTCAATGACGCGTGCGACGCCGAGTTTGCGGTTTACAGCCTCAAGGCCTGAAATCCAGACACGGGCGGCCTCGGTGTTCTTCTCGGCTTCTTTCTTCTCGTCCCCCTTCAAATCCTCATCTTCGTCTTCTGCTCCCGGCTTCTCGCGGTAGCAATGGTGCGCTTCGTCATTGAGCACCATGATGTTTTTCATGCCCATCAGATCAGGCATTACCCGCTGGAGCATCTGCCCTTCTGTTTCAAGCGTGTTCAGTTCCTCGCCCCGACCTTGCAGGAGCGCCCGGCCGCCTGCCGATAGTTCAACGCGCTCGCGAAGTTTGAACGCGTGAAAGTTGGTGATTACGATCTTGGCCCTTTTGAGATCGTCCAGCATGTCACTCGGGATCAATTCCCGGCTGACATAGTAGCTGTCCGGGTCGTTGGGTTGGAGGAGGCGCAGGCGATCCTTGATTGTCAGGCCGGGTGCAACGACCAGAAATCCGCGCGTGAAATGTGGGCTATTAGACCGGCGATTGGCATTGATGGTCTGCCACGCGATCAGCATCGCAATGACTGTCGTTTTGCCCGCGCCTGTCGCCAGCTTCAGGGCGAGGCGCATAAGATCAGGATTCGCGTCTCGGTTGGCATTTCCTAGGTGTTCGATGAACCCTTTGCCAGTCTTCCCCACCTTTGGAGCGACTTCGGTCAGCCAAATGACCGTCTCGATGGCCTCGACTTGGCAGAAGAACGGCCGGAAACTGCTGAAGCTGTGGTGCCGCCAGTGCTGAAGGAGACGTTCAGTCTCGGGCGTCACCAGCCAGTCCCGAGGATTCGGCAGCTTCCGCCATTCGTCAACGTGATAGCGGAGATCATTGATGATTGGCGTTGGATCGTATAGCTGCTTCTCTGTCGAAAGCCCTTTACCCTCGTCAAAGACCAGTGTGTCCTGGCTCGCTTTTCGCTTTTGCTTCTTGGGCTTGGGGATCGGCGTGATGAACTCTGCACGCCGCCGGGTCTCGATAATCCTCTGTGTGGGCTGTCCCGCGCTATCCAGCTCCCAATGGCGTCCCGGGTAGCTGTACGGCGAGTTCAGAATCGGGCGTTCAAAAAACTGGTTATCCATGTTTGAGTTTCACAACCGTAAGTCTGACACGATCCGCTCCAGATGGAATATATCAAAGTGCAACTGGATTATCAGGGGGGATACTACCACCAAAAGTGACCCCTACTGCCCACGCTTGAACCGACGATTGCCGTGACGCAATAATTCACCATTGCTTCTGATTGAAATGCCCCATTACGTAACGGCTCAACCCTCAGCTGACATGCGTACCTCGTTGAACAATGAGCGTACGCCTTCCGCTGATTACAACAGAACCGACACTCTGCTGTGAGCATGATTTTGCAGCCTTCCATCGCGGCTCCGCCGATGCATAACGAAAGGGATAGTACAGGGCCTGCCCAAAAACCCCTTTGTCAGTCAGCCTCCAACTGCTTGAAAAGACGAGGCCGTGGATCAGCACTTTAGGCTGCCCACAAACACATGTTTTTGGGACACTTCCGGTAACGCGAGATTCTCGAGGAGGGGACTTCGGCGCGCGTGAGAGAGACGAGTGAACACTCCGAAGCACAGTCTGAGGAATCGAAACATGCTCAGGAGTTGTAACAGAGTGCTGGTGAGACGGCGGCAGCCATGTCATTGATTTCGCAGTCGGCCAGAGTTTTGGCGAACGACAACGGCAGTAAGTTACTGATTCTGCGGTCGGTCAGAGTCTTGGCGAACCACAGGCCATTTGAATCATTGATTCCTGCCATCAAAACGTCGCATTGGAACCATGAGCATTCTTGGGCGTACTATGATTGGCTGATGTATTTCCCGACAGGAGCGCACCCCACCGAGGGCGCCGAAGATGAGTTGAGTCAACCATCGCCTGAGCGTCAAGACCGATCAGACTCGCGACGGATTGGGCATGGCGCTTCGAAGCCAGGGGCACCTCAAACGTCGGCTAAGAAGGCCGTGGATATTGTCAACCAGCAAGACGGAATTGGTAATATCAATCCGCGAGGCCGATCTGCGTTCGAAGGGTTCCACGCACGGGCTGCGCTGCGGATGACAACGCAGGCTCTTATGATTTCACGCTTGCCAACGATGTCCGCTAACGAGGACCGATGAAGACTCCAATCAATCCCGGCGATCAACTGGACCACTACCGTATTGACGGCGTGGTTGCGCGCAGCCGCGCGACGACTGTCTTTCGGGGGACGGATCTCCGCACGAACCGGGCGGTAGCCATCAAGGTTCCACACGCGGAGATGGAAAGTGACCCGACTTTCTTCGACCGCTTTCACCGCGAAGAGGAGATCGGCAAGTCGCTGGATCATGCCGGCCTGCTGAAAGTCGTTGCGGATGACCATCGTACTCGGCCCTATCTGGTGACCGAGTGGTTTGAGGGGCAGCCGCTGCGGCAGATTCTTACCGAGCAGAAGAAGCTTCCTTCGGAACGCGCGGTGAGGATCGCACGAGGCATTTGCGACGCTCTGGGTTACATCCACAACCACGGAATCGTGCACCGCAACCTGCGGCCGGAGAAGATCCTCGTCGGCGCGGAGGATCACATCAAGCTGACGGGTTTTGATGTCGCTGCCAAGGAGGGGGCCCCGCGGCTGACGTTTACGAGCCTGGCGCAGATGGTAGGCGTCTCGCCATACATTTCCCCCGAGGAGTTGACAGGAAAGCGCGGCGATGCCCGCAGCGACATCTATTCGCTGGGAGTGATTCTGTACGAGATGCTGACGGGGAGGACCCCCTTCGAGGAGACCGATGTGTTCGACCGGGTCCTGAAGCATCCCGTTCCGCCCCGCGAGATCGATTCCACGATTTCGCCCCAATTGCAGGAAGTGATTTACCGGGCTCTCGAACGCGAGCATAAGAATCGCTATCCGAATGCCCATGACTTCGCACGGGACCTCGAACATCCGGATCAAGTGGGAGTCACCGAACGAGCCGAGTTGCGAGATTGGAAGAAACAGCGCGCGTCGGAATGGAGACGAGTGTTGTCCTACGCCGCGATGGTGCTAATTCCCCTTTTGGTTTTTGGGTTGCTCCTCTACTTCGCACGGCGCTAGGCGCAGCCGGAAACATTGCGGCTGGGCGCGTGCGGTTCCACGAAAACGTATCGCTTGCATCGAAAGGACGAATTGGACACGTATTCCCGCCGTTGCTAGGCTCCGTTTGTGCATGTACTGATTCCTTTGGACGATGAGCGCGGGGTGTTGGACCCGATCACCAGCCCCCTGTCGGCGGCCGGATCACCCGAGAAACAGTTAGGGTGCGCCGCTGAATTCGTCGCGGCGTTGGTGAACCGCGCCTTTTGCAGGATCTATGAACTGGAAAACAACCAATGGATACTGGAGGTTCGGCTTCCAGCCATCTCCAGCCATCAGCGGTGGATCCATTAGCGGCGCCGTGGATGCAGCGCACCGGGGCCTGAATCACCAGAAGTATCCACACGCGAGGGGCTCACTATGCCGGAACGCTTTCGGGCGGCGGTTCGCCCTTTCGGTTTACGGTGCCGACGGGTTTGCGAGACCATGATGAGTAACCGTGATTGCATCGTGTATGTGGTCGACGATGACGCGCCGGTTCGCGACTCGATGACCAGCCTATTCCGATCGGTGGGGTTGTGCGCGGAGGCGTTCGGGTCCGCGGAGGAGTTTCTCAGCGCGAGCCGGCGGGAAATCCCCAGTTGTCTGGTGCTTGATGTGCGGCTCCCTGGGATGACCGGCCTGGAGCTTCAGGGCGAACTGGCAAGGGCCGGAATCGGAATTCCCATCGTGTTTGTGACCGGCCACGGGGACATTCCCATGGTCTCCCGGGCGATGAAAGCCGGCGCGGTGGAATTTCTGACCAAACCGTTTCAAAAGCAGGAACTGCTGGCGGCGATCCGTCAGGCCCTCGATCGAGACCGCGCCCGACGCGAGCAAGAAGCGAAACTCTCCGTGCTTCGATCCCGGTTCGGAAAACTCACGTCACGGCAACGCGAAGTCTTGCATTTCGTCGTCGGAGGGTTCACCAACAAGGAGATCGCCGCGAAGCTAGGCTTGAGCGAAATTACCATCAAGGTTCACCGCAGCCAAATGATGCAGAACATGGGGGCGGACACCCTCGCGGGCTTGGTGCAACTGGCAGGAAAGCTCGGGATGCACTCCCACCGGTAGAATTCTGCTGCACAACAGACCCATACCAAGGGATAATTGCCCTGCCGCCCGGTGCTTGCTAGTCTCCGACGCATGAAGAGGTCCTGGACAACGTATCCGGCTGACCGGCGGCCCCTATCCATGTCAGCGCCCGCCCATGATGCACAGCAGGGACACAGCGGGGAAGACTTCGACCTTACGCTGCTGAACCGGATCGCCAGCCGCATGTCCACGGCAGCGCCGCTGCAAGAAGTGCTGCGGGATGTCGTGGAATTCGTGACGGCCGTGGTGAAATGCGACTCCTGCATGGTGTATGTGCTGGAGAACGACGAGTTGGTCCTGCGCGCCTCGAAGAATCCCCATCCGGAAGTGGTGGACCGGCTGAAGATGAAAGTGGGGCAAGGCATCACCGGCTGGGTGGCCGAGCACCGCGAGCCCGTCGCGGTGGCCCAGGGGGCTTTCCGGGATCCGCGCTTCAAGGTGTTCAACGAACTCCCGGAGGATCGCTTCGAGGCTTTCTTGTCGGTGCCCGTGGTGAGCGGCGGACGCCTGGTCGGAGTCATCAACGTGCAGGATCGCGCGCAGCACCTATACAGCAAACGCGAAATCAGCCTGATTGCGACCGTGGGTTTCCTGGCAGGCGCGGAGATCGAGAGAGCGCGGCTGGAGAGCGAGAACTTGCAGCTTTCCGGCGAACTGGAAACCAGAAAAGTGGTCGAGCGAGCCAAGGGAATCCTGCAGCGCGATTTGAAGATCAACGAAGAAGAGGCGTATCTCACGCTGCAGCGCGAGAGCCGCCAGCGCCGCAAGTCCATGAAGGAAGTCGCCGAAGCCCTTGTTCTCAGCGAGGAATTGAAGCGCAAGCGGTAAGTCATTGCCCCGCATTTTCCGCCCCGCATTATCCCCGTGGACCGGGATTACGAATCCCGATAGTTCCAATCCAGAATTTGAGTTGGACACCGCACGATGCGTCCCGCACACTGAGCCCGCAATTGGAACTGGTGGTGCAGCCGTTCCAATCTCTCCCTTCCACGACGACGGGAGAACCCGCAGCAAGTTTCTGCGTCTTGTAGGTTTCTTAGGACACCGAGCCGTGTCCGTTCTATAGGCACATCGCAGTGGAGCAAGAGCCCGATGGCGCGCCGCCAGTGGCGGTGAGAGGGCGAGTGTCTCTGTTTTTCGGGGGAGCCCGCCGCGATGAGGACCCGTGTTTCTGCCGTGATGTGCATGGCGGATGCGGGGAGATCGATTTCCAGATTTCGGCGCCTGGCACGAACCGGCAGCCAATACGTGAGGGGATGAGCGAATGAATCGAGAAACGATGCTGGTGGAGTTGATGCTGGCGGGCTTCTTCGCCGTAGCGTGTATCCGCAGTTGGGTTCCGGCGGCCCCCACGCAAAAGGTGCGCTGGGGCAGTCTGTTTCGTTTTCCGGGGCGCCTGGAACGGCTGCGGCGTTCGCGGTGGCAGTGGTTTTCGATGGTGGCCTTTCTTTTGGTGATCCGGCTGCAACGGGGAGCGCCCTTGGTGTTGGAAGTGATGGTGGCGCTGCAGTTCCTCATCTTTGTGGCGCTGCCGACGTGGACGCAGGCCCAGGAGCGAGTGCCGAGCAAATGAAGTATTTGCTTCAAGCCGCGGATCTTGTTCGAGGGCTGCGAACGCGGATGCGTTTCGGAGAGCTTTCCCGCGCGCCGCTGCGGCTGTTGCGCCTGCAGTTGTACGGCGAAACGGCGGAATTCTCCTGGGTGGCGCGCCCGGCGGACGTTTGGGACGCGACTCTGCCCCGCCGGGAGCGTGACCGCATCGCGTCGTTGCAGGCGCTGCAGGATGCAATGGCGCTCCGCGAGATGTTGTTTGCCGTGTTGCCCGAAGTTCAGACCGCCGAGCTTCGGGCGTTTCGCCAGTCGGCCCGTGAGCCGCCTCACTTGGTCATCACGGGCCGCGTCACGAGGGAAGTCCCCGCCGTGCTGAGGGTGACTTCTCCCGCGATGAGGGCAAAGTTGTACGGCTTTCGCTTCCGTCTGGATGACGGAGTGCTCGGGCCGCTGGAAGTGGAAGACAGCAGTTTGCAACTCATGATCAGCGCATGACCCTTTGGGGTCGAGGAGGCAGTCTCAATGGCAGCAAACAGGTCACAGGGAAGTTATTACACGTTGTTGTTGGTGTCGGCGACCGTGTTCTGCGCCGGCATCGCGTATCTGGAGGGTGGTTCCGGAAAGCTGATGCTGGTGATCGGAGCGGCCGGCCTTCTAGCCAGCTTGTTCGGAATGCTCAAGATCAAGCCGCTGGAGGGAAAGACCGCACTGAAGCCAGGGCCCGGGGCGATGAAGTTGGCGGGTGCTGGCGTGTGTGCGCTGGGGTGGTTGATTACGCTGGTCGGCATGCACATCACGCCCAGCACCAGCGGGCGCATTGTTCTCGCCTTGGTGGGCATTGGAGTCAGCTTGTTCGGGATGCTCGTTATTTTGCCGGCAGCTTTCAACAAGAACGCGGTTTGGAAGAGCTGAATGCGCCGACTTCACAGCGGCAGCCAAAATTACCATGGAGCGCACACGATGAAACTAATCCGAAGTAGTTGTCTCGGTTTTTGCATTCTCGCACTGGGCTTGATGCTGGGAGCAGCGGCCCACGCACAGGCCCCGGCGGCAGCCCCGCCAGCCGCCGCTGCAGCATCCGCACCTCCTCCTTCGGCGGCGACCGCCGAACTGGCGGCCGCCGCGGCCAAAGCACCGGCCACGGCGGATTTGGCCAAGGGCGACCCCGGCGGCACGATCACGGGAACGATCAGCGACGTGCCGGTGTCCGACTCGAAGACGGGCCTGACGCTTTCGGATGTAGCCAACCAAACGGGCCAAGACAAGATCGCCATCAACTTTGTTTGGACCCTGGTCACGGGTTTCCTCGTCATGTTCATGCAGGCCGGCTTTGCGATGGTGGAGTCGGGCCTGTGCCGGGTGAAGAACGCCAATCACACGTACATGATGAACTTCTTCGTGTACACCTGCGGGTTGTTCGCCTACTGGATCTTAGGCTTCGCGATACAGATGGGCGGAGCAGCCGGCAATGGGAACCTGGGTGGCCTCCAGTCTCTGTCGTCCGAACATACGCTCTCGTTGTTCGGCAAGACCTGGGGACTGTTTGGCCAGACCGGGTATTTCCTTTCGGGCCACACGTATGACGTGGGCGTCATGGTGATCTTCCTGTTCCAGATGGTGTTCATGGATACGGCTCTCACGATTGTCACCGGAGCATGCGCGGAGCGCTGGAAGTTCCTGGCCTTCTGCGTGTCTTCGACCATCATGGGCGCCATCACGTATCCGTTGTACGCCAACTGGGCCTGGGGCGCGGGCTGGCTCTCACAACTCGGAGCCAACGTGGGATTGGGCCATGGCTACTGTGACTTTGCCGGCTCGGGCGTGGTGCACGCCGTCGGAGGACTCACGGCCATGGCCGTGTGTTTCATCGTCGGCCCGCGCATCGGCAAGTTCAACCGCGACGGTTCGAGCAACCCGATCATCGGGCACGACATTTCCGCGGTGCTGATCGGCTGCTTCATCCTGGCGTTCGGCTGGTTTGGGTTCAATCCCGGCAGCACGCTGGGGGCCTCGGCAGCCGGGAATCTGCGGATCGGCTCGATTGCCGTGGACACGATGCTCGCTGGTTGCACGGGCACATTGGGCGCCATCCTGTTCATGTGGATGAAGAACGGTAAGGTGGATGCTTCGATGAGCGGCAACGGTCTCCTGGCGGGTCTGGTCGCGATCACCGCGCCCAGCGGCTTCGTCAGTGCGACCAACTCCTGCATCATCGGGCTCATTGCCGGCGTGCTGGTCTGCTTGAGCTGCTCGTTCGTGGAAAACGTGCTGAAACTCGACGATCCGGTCGGCGCGATTTCCGTCCACGGAACCAACGGCCTGTGGGGCGTGCTCTCCGTCGGTCTTTTTGCGGACGGCACGAGCAACTACGGAGGAAGCTGGAACGGTGTCACGGGCTCAGTCACCGGATTGTTCTACGGCGACGCCAGCCAGCTTGCTGCGCAGCTCGTGGCCATCTCCACGCTGATCGGCTTCGTTTTCACTTTCAGTTTTGTTCTGAACCTGGTGCTCGAATACTTCGTCGGGCAGCGCGTTTCGATCGAAACGGAAGTAGCCGGTCTCGACCTTCCGGAAATGGGGCAACTCGGCTATCCCGAGTTTGTTTTCAAACCGGAACCGGATGTCCTGCTGCACGCCGAACAAGCGTATACAGCGGCGTAATCCGGGTTAGCTGTACGCACACCTGCCGGCAAGGCGCGCCTCGGCCACGCGCCTTGCCGGTCCGGTGGCGCGCATTCGCAAAAATACGGCCTACAAAGGATCTCAGACCATGAACCCGATGATGCGTGACGAAATGATGACCAGCACTCCAGAAATATCCGGCGCTCTCAGCACGGCCGGCGCCCCGCCGCTTTTGGCTGCCCTGCCGCCCCAAGCACAGGGCCTGCTGCTCCGGATGTTCGCTGATCCGCAGCTCTTGCAAAAGGACGACCGCGCCGGCTTGGTGGCGGAACTGCGCGAGTGTGTGGCGCGGCAGCCGGAAGTCGCGGAACTGCGCGTGCTGCTGGGGATGGCGCTGTGCGTCAACCTGGACGCACAGGCCGCCATGGAAGAACTCGGCGAAGCGGTCAGCCTGGCTCCGCACAGCTTCGTCGCCCATCTCAAAATGGGCGAATTGTGGATGCGGCTTCGGGTCATGCCCAAAGCCGAAGACCACACCCGGCAGGCGGCCCTGCTGGCGCAGAATCTGGCGCAGTCGGAGGCGGCGCGCCGGCAGGCGGCGACAATTCGAACCATGCGGCGCGAGGGGATTGAGCGCGGCGCGTACGGGATTTCCTGGCTTTCGCTGTCTCGCCTGCGGAGGCTCTGGACTCGGAATCGAGGCGCAACCGAGGCTCTGGCCACGGTAGACATCAGCTAAACATGCAACCTGCCCTCCAACTTGCGCTGCTCGTTGCCATCCTGCTGCCGGCCAGCAAGGTGGCATCCTCGCTGTGCAGCCGCTTTGGAATTCCCGCGATTCTCGGGGAACTTCTGGTGGGCGTCGTGCTGGGGCCGGGCGCGTTCAACCTGTTGCAGCTGCACCTGTTTCGCGGCGGGGAGGCCACCGGCGCGCTGCTGCTGCTCGCACAGGTCGGCGGATACGTGCTGATGTTTGTGGGATCGAAACGGACATCGACCGAATGCGCGAAGCCAGCGTGGTCGCCTTCCTGGTCGCACTGTCCGGCGTGATTTGGCCGTTTCTGCTGGGAGCTGGCGTCGGCCATCTTCTCGGTCTCTCCTGGACCACGGCGTGCTTTTTGGGCGGCGCGTTGACGGCGACGAGCGTTTCCATTTCCGCCCGCACGTTGATGGACGCGGGGCAGATGGCTTCTCCGGAAGCCACGGTGATCCTGGGCGCGGCGGTGATCGACGACGTGATGGGTTTGTTTGTGCTGGCATTTCTCGCCGCGTCGGTCACTACAGCGCACGGCGAGGCGTTCGGCCTCGCGCCGATGGCGAGCGCGTGGTTGCAGCGGCAGATTGCGCCGGCGGCAGCCCATCCCCTGATTATCCAAATGGCGATGATCAGTGTTTGCGTGACCGTCTTCTTCGTGGCCGGGTACGCTGCGGCCAAGCGCTGGCTGGACCCCTTGATGCTGCAGCTGCGCAAACTGACGGCCAACGAGGCGGTCCCAAGTTGTGTTCTGGCATTGGTTCTGGTTTACGCCATCTCGGCCGAGTGGCTCGGGAGCGTGGCGGGGATTACCGGGGCCTACCTGCTGGGGTATGTGTTCGCGGGATCGGAATATAAGAGAGATATTGAGCGCAGCTTTTATGCGATGGGCCACGGCCTTCTGATTCCACTGTTTTTTGTCTCCATCGGCCTATCGAGTGATTATCGCGCGCTCGCGGGTCACTGGACCTTGATGCTTGTGATCCTCCTGGTTGCGGTTGTCGGCAAGCTGGTGGGCTGCGGACTGGCGGCGCTGGGCTCCGGCATGGATTGGGTGCGCAGCCTCCGCATCGGTTGCGGCATGGTCTCGAGGGGCGAAGTCGGGCTGATCGTCACTGCCATGGGCGCCAGCACGGGAATTTTCGGGCGAGCCGAGGTGGCGGTGATGGTTGCCGTCGTGCTCCTCACCACGCTGTTGACGCCCATCGCCCTGCGCGGCGCGTTCCAACTGAAGTCCCGCCAGGATATCGAAGAAGGACTGGCGAGTCCCAATCCGATCCTCGGTGCATCCAGCGAGCCGGAGGCTTCGCCCCCGACAGACGGGGGCCCAGGCGGCATCGGTTCGCCGCCCGACGGGTCCAGCTTCCGCGTGGGAATTCCTGACGGAAAAGGGTTCCTCGATTTCAGCAAGGGTGAACTTTCTTCGGACGTACAATAACGCAAGCAGATCTCTGACCCGTGTCTCATGAAAGCACTCACGAGAGCCGGAATGTCCAGGTGCACTCGCTTGCATCCGCAGGATTAGCTGCGGAAGAAGTCCAGCAGCGCCAGAAGCAATACGGCCCGAATCTGCTGCCCCGCCGACGGCCTTTTCCAATTTGGCAGCACCTCCTGTCCCAACTGGTCCATTTCTTTGCTGTGATGCTTTGGGTTGCCGGCGGCCTGGCGATCCTGGCGGGCATGCCGCAGCTCGGCATGGCCATCTTCATTGTCATTGTGCTCAATGGTCTGTTTGCGTTCTTTCAGGAGTACCGTGCCGAGAGGTCCAGCGAGCGGCTCCGCGACTTGCTACCCCGGCGCGCCACGGTGATACGGAATGGACGCCGCGACGAAATCAACGCAGCCGAACTGGTACCCGACGACATCATTCTTGTTTACGCAGGCGACCGTATCTCCGCGGATATGCGCCTGGTTGAAGTGCACGGCCTTTCGGTGGACACGTCCACCCTCACTGGAGAGAGCGTTCCCACAACTCCACAACCTGGGGAAACCGTATTCGCGGGCACTTTCGTGCTGGAAGGCGAAGGGGCCGGGATTGTCACTGCCACGGGGAATTCGACCCGGCTCTCCCAAATCGCACAACTGACAGCGGCGGTACGACGCCCGCCCAGTCCTCTCGCGGTTGAATTGAATCGGGTCGTGCGCGTGATCGCGCGCGTCGCCATCGGCGTTGGCTTCGTATTTCTGGTGATCGCGTGGCTGGTGGGGCTTCGCCTGACCGATGGTTTTCTTTTCGCCCTCGGGGTAATGGTCGCTCTGGTTCCCGAAGGACTGCTCCCGACGGTTACGCTTTCGCTTGCTATCGGCGCGCAGCGGATGGCGACACGTGGCGCTCTAATCCGACGGTTAGAATCCGTGGAGACGCTGGGTTCGACCACTTTCATTTGTACCGACAAGACGGGGACGCTCACACGGAACGAAATGTCGGTCGTGGAAGTGTGGACGCCAAGTGGCAGCGCATCTGTCGAGGCTGTGGGTTATGGGCCGGAAGCCAAGGTCCATGCGGAGGCCAGACTGTTGCCCATGCTTCGAGAGATGGCCCTGGCGGCGGTACGCTGTTCGACCGGGAGGGCTGTCTTGCGTGGAAGCCGCTGGATCGCGCAGGGCGATCCCCTGGAGGCCGCGCTGGACGCCTTTGCTCGCAGCTTGAAGGTCGATGTCCAAGGTCAAGAAACGGCCTTTCCGGCCACACAACGATTCCCGTTCGATCCCCGGCGCCGGAGAGTGTCGGTCGTTGTAGGGCAACGCGCGCTTGTAAAAGGTGCCCCGGAAGCCGTCTTTGAGTGCTGCCAAGAGATTGGCAGGGCGGAAGAGGCCCTCGAGGGCATGGCTGAGCGCGGCTTGCGGGTGATTGCCGTTGCGGTACGAGAGTTGGACGGTTTCGAGGCTCTCGACATGCCCGAGGCTATCGAAATCGGCCTTACTCTCCTGGGCTTGATAGGCATTGAAGATCCGCCGAGGTCCGGTATTTCGGCTTCCATCGCCGTGTGCCGAGGAGCGGGCATCCGGGTGGCGATGGTTACAGGGGACCATCCAGAGACGGCACGCGCCATCGCTCGCAAGGTAGGACTGTTGAACTCCGACAGTGTTGTGATCGAAGGGAAAGACCTGCCGCTCGACGAGGAAAGTCTTGGCGCATTGGTCGATCGCGACGGCATTGTAATCAGCCGTGTCTCGCCGGAGGAAAAGCTTCTCATTGCGCGCGCGCTGCGCAAGCGTGGACACGTGGTGGCGATGACCGGCGACGGCGTCAACGATGCTCCCGCCCTGCAGGAAGCAAACATCGGCGTGGCCATGGGTTTGTGCGGGACGGATGTGGCACGCGAGGCGGCAGATCTTGTGCTCCTCGACGACAACTTCGAGACGATCGTAGCCGCCATCGAGCAGGGCCGGACCACGTTCGCCAATGCGAGGAGATTTCTTGCGTATCATCTGACAGACAATGTTGCCGAGCTAACGCCTTTCGTAGTGTGGGCGCTGTCGGCAGGACGCTTCCCGCTGGCGCTCGGTGTTTTGCAGGTGCTTTGCTTGGACATCGGAACGGACATTCTCCCCGCCATTGCGTTAGGAGCCGAACCGTCCCGCCCGAGGGTGCTGAGCCCGCTACCACAAGGACGTCACCTAGTGGATTGGCGCCTGCTATTTCGAGCTTTCTGTGTTCTTGGGCTGACGGAATCTCTCATCGAGATTATTGCATTTCTTGCAGGGCTTTCATCCGCGGGATGGAGGCCGGGTTTGCCCTTCCCGGCTGGTCCCGGCCTCCTGGCGGCCTCCGGCGCCGCCTTTACAGCAGTGGTTGCCGGCCAAGTGGCGAATGCCTTTGCTAGTCGCAGCGCGAGTCTATGGCCGGGAAAGCTCGGATGGCTCTCGAATCGATACCTCGTTGTCGCGATTGTCTGCGAAATTGCCATGCTGGCTGGCTTTCTGTATATTTCGCCGCTCGCTAAGGTAATGGGGCAGGGGCCGCCCAACGCGGCCGGCTACTTGACCGCGCTGCTGGCCATCCCCGCCGTACTGGCGGCCGATGTGATTCAGAAGCGATGCAAGAGCCGGAAAAGAACGGGTCGCCTGGCCAGCCCGTAGATCGAAGACGGGCCGTGATTATGCCGGAGTCGCTTCCGACATGCGGACCCGCCCGAGCCAACACAAGAACCCGAGTGAAAATCCTGTTCTCGTCCATGCAGGAATACAGTTCGGACATCGCCTTCGGTCTATGGCCCATCCAGAACATACTTATGTCCTGTCCCTCGCCAAAATCTCAGCCGTGGCTCGATTTCCATCCGTGACAAGCGCTGCAGATGTAGATGAACTTGTGCCGGTGAAAGCATCCAAGTTCATCAAAGTTCAACACGTTTCGACCAGCGAGCCGCAACGCTTTCAACAAGAAGCAGCTAAGAACACCAGAGGTCAACAGAGTTCCATAAGCCTTGGAATCTGGTTCGGGACCAGGAGGCCGGTGGTTCAAATCCGCTCGGCCGGACGGTCCTCTTCAACAATTGAGGCATTTCGAGAGACGAAGCGAAACACTTTGTAACTATACGAAGGTGTTGTTGAAACACTGCAAAGTTATTCTGGCTGCTAAAGAGAACCTAGTTACCGTCACAGATGCCACGATTTGCTGCGCCATAGTACGGATTTCAGAATTGAGCACGCTCGGCGTGTTCCAACTGCGTATGTGCTGCCACTCCATCCAAGTTCGAAGCGCCGAGCTCACATGGGTGCCCAGAAACAGTTCTTTTTGAGGCGGGTCTCGGCGCATTTTTGGGCAAGCGAATTTCCAATGATTCCGACAGACCGAGGGACTGGGGATTCTGGGCAGGGAGGGGTTTTTGGTCACTTGATTCCATAACAATGTTGGCTTCTTGGATCCGAGTAGACTGTGGTTGTCTGACGACCAAATACGAGGAGCGGTACGATCCCGATCGCGTCCACCAACCAACCTCCTGCAAATTCAATTGGCTAGTCGATTGGACTTTTCTGCGCCCGCTGAAACTTGAGTCCGTTCGAGTCCGGTAAGAACATGCTCGAGACCTTTACAGCGCTCGGAGCGTTGGCTCACCCTCGACCGAAGCTGTGCCGCTATGCCTGACATTCATAAAACGTACTATCTGGAGCAGGCGTCACCGACGGCTCCTTTCCTGCCACCGAGCTGATGATCCCGATTCAAAAGACCACACTCTCCGTGGCTTGTAAGAGGCTATTTCGTTGGTCTCGGGATCGTGGATTACCTTGTCTATCTTGCGCTCCCGTACATCCGTAGCTATCGGTTCATCCAGCGAGCAAGCATGAAGCGAAACAATGCCTCTTCCGGCACATTCGAGAGTCCGGAAGACATACCTGAGAAACGAACCGGAGTATCGATATCGACGAATACATCCCTCAAGTTGCTCGCGAATCTCATCCTCGCGGCCTCTCCAACGAGAGATGTAGCGATGGTTGTCTAGCCATCCACCAATTGTGTAGCTGACGAGCTCAACCACCTCGGTTGCGGCTAACAAATTGCCTGCTTGGGCCACGCGAACAAGAGCCACTGCGATTTTGTCTCTAATTTGTAAATCTATAGCGTCGGCTGGGGCGATGAAAACGTAAAGCTTGTTCCTATATTTATTCAGAATCAGCCGAACTTCTCCTCTATCGCTATATGGTGTAGCCTTTCTTTTGTTTAGCGGTGTCCAGAGCTTTTGATGCTTCGGCTCAAGTGCACAGGTTATTCTGTCCCAGTCGATCCTGCCCACCTCGGACCGAATGTGTTTGCGGATGAAGCGGTAACAGCCGGGAGCACGCTTAAGAATCCACGCACTGCTGAAAGTCTTTGGAGAGTTCTGCACAAGCAATTTATTTAGTTTTGTGACAACTCTTTGCAGATGATCCATTTCACCAGGAGAACGCTGGCAGCCGGGGATGTGGCCGAAGGAGTCTTTCTTCTTGTTCTCGCCAATTGAGTGGCACGCCGCGCAGGAATTGCTTGAGCGTGAGGTTGGGCCGATGTTTGCCCGTTAAAAGTGCCTCGATGATCTGGGGTGATAGATATCCGCACTGTAAGATTCGCCTGATATATCGTCGGGTCAGACCTGATTTCTGCGCGAGTTGACTGATCGTGGTGACCTCGCCGGCAACGATTCGTTCGTACCAGTCGCGGGCGCGGGCGACCGCCTTCACCAACGATGGCACGCGCTTCCCTTGGAACGATAGGTCACCGTGAGGCGAGATGACACGAAGTTCGCCTCCTCGGCGGAGAACCTGGAACTCGCCCGTCAGTCTTAGGATGCCAAGGTTGCGCGCGCACTCAGGACGAAGAGCTTCGGGGCGCTGCCCCAGTAAGGTTGCTAGCAGGCTGATTCTGTCTATCTCGATCCACACTGTTGTCTGACCGACCGTTACGCGTCTCAGTATGTTCCTGACGAACTCATGCTGCTTCGAGGTCTCAAGTTTCGTCCATCTGCTTGCCATCTCCTCGGATCGTTCCGTGGCCGCACCTTTAACTGGGCTGTTTTTCATCCCGGCTGTGCACTTGGAGGGTGTCCGGAGCAAGAGCCGTACCTGCGACGTGACGAACTGCTCCAGTTCTTGAGCAGGGAACCGAGAAATCACGGGCTTGATGCCAGCCTGCTGGATCACAGTCTGTGAAGTGTAGTAGCGGTACCGCTTCGCGTTCTTGACAGCATGTGTTGGCGTGAACCGAATACCGTTGCTATCGAACAGCTTGCCGGTAAGCAAGCTCTGCGTCGACTGAGACTTCTTGATTCGATGGGCCTGATTGTTTTCTCCGAGGCGGGCTGCGACCCTATTCCACAGCTCTCGCGGAACGATTGCTTCGTGTAGGCCGGGGTGAGCCTTACCTCGATGGGCGATTTCACCAATGTAAATGCGATTGTTCAGCAGGTGATAGAGGGCTCCCCGTGAGTATGTCGCACCTCCATAGGTTCGCCCTGCGGCACTGACTCGAGCCTTGCTGCGGATTTGCTTCTGATCCAGATAGCGTTTGAGTTCACTGACGCAGCCTAGGCGCAGGTATTCGCGGAAGATTGTTCGTACGATACTCGCTTCTCGGGGATTGATTATAAGGCGACGCTCCACGCAATCGTAGCCCTGAGGGACGGCACCTCCCATCCACATTCCCTTCCTTTTCGAGGCGGCAATCTTGTCCCGAATCCTCTCGCCGGTAACTTCCCGCTCGAACTGGGCGAACGATAGCAGGACGTTCAGGGTAAGCCGGCCCATCGAAGTGGTCGTGTTGAACTGCTGGGTGACGGACACGAAGCTGACGCCGTGCGAATCGAACACCTCGATAATCTTGGAAAAATCGCTGAGAGAACGAGTAAGGCGGTCAACCTTGTAGACGACGACTGTTTCGACCTTGCCGCCCAGAATGTCGTCCAACAGTTGTTTCAGTGCGGGGCGCTCCATCGTGCCACCAGAGAAACCGCCATCGTCGTACCGAGTGTTTAGTGCCGTCCAACCCTCGTGCTTCTGGCTCAGGATGTAGGCGCGGCAGGCTTCCTGTTGAGCCTCAAGAGAGTTGAAAGACTGCTCAAGACCTTCCTCTGAGGATTTACGGGTGTAGATGGCACACCGAACGCGTTTGTCAGCCATTGCTGCGACCTCGAACAGTCCTGGGGCCATTCAGACCGAAGAAAGCAGGGCCGGACCAACGCGTGCCGGTGATCTTGCGCGCAATTTCGGAGAGGCTTTGGTAGGTGGTCCCGCGGTACTCATAGCCCGATTCAGCTACTCCGACCTCGTGCGCTTCCCCCCGCCACTGACGAATGAGGCGGGTCCCGGATTTGATTCTGGTCCGACTTCTCGACCCGGTCGACCCTCCAGGCTTTTGAAGGCCTCGTGCAATTCGGCGGAGTTCGGAGAGCGTCGAGGGCTTGAGACCACCATGGGCGATTTCCTGGATTCTGTAGGCGATAAATGGAACTAGCAGCTCTCTTCTGATTCCTTCTGGGGCAGCCCTCCGGTAAACCTTCTGCCAAATCTCGAGCAGCTGCTGCCGTGGCAAGGCGCGCAATTTGGCGATCTGACCTGAGATGTTTGCGCCCATTTTCTCCTCCTAAACATCAGCACATTCACGCTCGCGGGGGGCAAACAGTCAAGCGAACTTCGCCCCTCGGGAGAAGAAAGCCAGGGAGGAAAGGGGTCGGGAAACACTGGACAATTAAGGGGCAAGTCATTTAATTGCTCGAGGGAGGTGGGTCAAGGCAGTAGAGGCTCCGGCGAACTCAATTACGAGCGCGTGCGAACAGACACTGCTGAATGTGCCCGCCGGAGTTTACTTTGCTAGATTCCGAACCGAGGAAGTTGAAGTGTGCTCAAAATCAGCCCTTGGGAAATAAACACTTTGCCGATAGGGTTGGCATGACCCGCCAAGGGGAGGCGCAGGTTGACTACCATGAAAGGGGAATTCTATGAAACTTTGGCGATTTGAACGTGATTACAGGCTTATGCGGTTCTACGATGAAGCGCGCAGCAGGGGAGAGAAACACTCAGTGGCTATAGAAGAAGCGATGCAACAATATCGGGAGAGTTTCCCAGGAGCCCGAGTTTCGAACACCACCGTAAGGAGGGCTTTGGCCAAACATCGACCGAAGGGGGTTCGAACGATATTAATGGGCGTACCGGCGGATCCGAGCGAGCAGTTCCAGGGCAGATTTCGCTCAGTCTGGAAAGATCTTGCGATTATGAGACATAGAGTTCTTGGCCTTCCAATGCCTGCACCGGAGGCGGTTGTGCCTCAGATAACGAAAGTGTTCGATTTGTGCGCTGCTACAAGACCGATCTACCCTCGCCATAACAAGAGGACCCCCAAAGTGAAACGCCCCCACTCAATCTGGTCGTTTTGGACCCAAATGTAACTGGTATTCCTGCGCGAGACCCTTCACCTTAGGCCATGTTCGTTCGAAAGGAGTCCTGAACATGGCCCAATGCCCTCTCTCTGTCAGATATATTTCAATTGCTCGCCTTAAGCTCAACCCCCGAAACACACGCATCCACACGGACAAGCAAGTTGCGCAGTTGGCGAGCAGCATCGGGGCTTTTGGTTTTAATGTCCCGATTCTGATCGATGCGAAGTCGAATG
Source organism: Terriglobia bacterium (assembly GCA_020072765.1). GTDB lineage: Bacteria > Acidobacteriota > Terriglobia > Acidiferrales > UBA7541 > Palsa-295. The sequence goes on along the minus strand of JAIQGD010000020.1, from coordinate 3,124 downwards.
TTATCGCAGGGCATGGGCGGGTGTGCGCGGCCAAGGTTTTAGGTATTGCGACCGTCCCGACGATCCGTTTAGAGCACCTTTCGGAACAGCAGATTCGCGCGTTTGGGATTGCAGATAACCGGCTCACAGAAAACGCTGCCTGGGATCAACAGCTGCTGGGTGAACAGCTGAAGATTCTGTCGGAGGCTGAGATCGATTTCAGTTTGGAGACGACGGGATTCGAGATGGGCGAGATTGATTTGATGATCGAAAACCTGTCTCTCGCACCGCAGGGAAAGGAGGACCCCGCTGATGCAATGCCTGAGGCCTCATCTGCAGTAGTCAGCGAACTCGGCGATCTGTGGATTCTGGGAAAGCACAAAGTCTTATGTGGGAATGCGCTTTCCCTGGCTGATTACGAGATGCTGATGGATGGCCATAAAGCGAACGTGGTCTTCACCGATCCTCCCTACAACGTGCGAATTGCAGGTCACGCCAGCGGCAATGGAAAGACATCTCATCGTGAATTTGTAATGGCTTCCGGTGAGATGAGCGAACTGGAGTTTCGTCAATTCTTGACGCAAGCCCTCGCTCGCGTGGCCGCGAGCAGCAGAATTCCAAGCGTCATCTACGTGTGCATTGACTGGCGCCACATGGGAGAGCTGCTTGCGGCAGGATGCGCTGACCACTTGGACCTTCTAAATGTCTGTGTCTGGACCAAAGATAACGCGGGCATGGGGTCTCTTTATAGGAGTCAGCACGAACTGGTCTTCGCGTTCCGGAACGGCAAGGCTTCTCATCGCAACAATATCCAGCTGGGGCGATTTGGTCGGTCGCGCAGCAATGTGTGGAGATACCCCGGAGCCAACACTTTTTCTCGGAATACGAGTGAGGGTAATCTCTTGGCGCTTCATCCGACTGTTAAACCCGTGGCACTCGTTGCGGACGCAATCATGGATTGTTCCTCCCGTGGCGAGCGCGTTCTTGACCCGTTCTTGGGCAGTGGCACGACGGTGATTGCGGCTGAGCGAACGGGCAGGATCTGCCACGGCATGGAGCTCGACCCCATTTACGTCGACACAGCTGTACGCCGTTGGCAAGAGTTCACCGGAGGGACCGCAGTACATGCGGCGAACGGCAGATCCTTCGCCGAAATGGAGGAGGAGAGTAATGAAGAAGCGAATCAAATCAAAGAAACGAAAGTCCGCAAGCGTGGGCTACGGTAGACCACCGGAGCATACGCGTTTCAAACCAGGCCAGTCCGGTAACCCCAAGGGCCGCCCGAGGGGCTCCGTGAACATGGCGACCATGCTCGGACGTATATTGCGTGAAAAGGTGGGCACCATTGAGAACGGCAAGCGCAAGACCATCAGCAAGTTCGAAGCTGCTCTCAAACAGCTCACGAACAAGGCGGCCTCGGGAGACCTCAGCGCGCTGCGGCTATTGTCAGCTTTAGTCGCGTCTGCTGAGGAGCGCATGAGCGATGCGACCGCCTCCAATCCTGTCCTTCCCGAGGTCGACGAGAGGGTTGTGCAGGGTATTTTGGAACGCCTGAAACGGAACAACGAGGGCGATGCAGATGATTCCGATACTGACACCGAGTGACTATGCTGCGCTGTTGCGACAGGATTTATATGCCTTCACCGAACAATGTTTCTACGAACTAAATCCGACGACGATATTCCTGCGGAACTGGCATATCCAGGTGGTTTCGTCGGCCCTAGAAGACTGCAGACGTGGAAAGACCTCCCGACTCATTATCAATCAGCCACCGCGCTCTCTCAAATCGCACTGCGCCTCGGTTGCTTTTGTCGCGTTTCTTCTGGGCCATGACCCCTCTGCCAAAATCATTTGCGCCAGCTACGGTCAGGACCTAGCTAACAAGCACGCTATGGATTGCCGCACGATTATGAATAGTGCTTGGTACCGGGCCTTGTTTCCCCGTACCCGTTTGTTGTCTCAGCGCCAAGGGCTCCAGGAATTTATCACTACAGAACAGGGATTTCGCCTTTCGACGTCCGTCGGTGGCGTGCTGACAGGGAGAGGTGCAGATTACATCATCATCGACGACCCTCTGAAACCAGACGAAGCTCTTTCCGATACCCAGCGCAAGGGAGTCAACGATTGGTTTGATCACACAGTCTACAGTCGCTTAGACGATAAGAGGAAGGGGTGCATCATCTTAATCATGCAGAGACTGCATGAGGACGATCTGGTGGGGCACGTTCTCCGAATGGAGCCCTGGACGTTGATCCGGCTTGCCGCTATTGCTGAAGAGGACGAGATTCATGTGGTCCAAACGCTTTCGGGGAGACGACACTTTAAGCGCGAGGCAGGCGCGGCCCTCCATCCGGAGCGAGAACCACTCGAGGTGCTGAATCACCTGCGCGAGGCTCAAGGGGAATATCACTTCTCGGGTCAGTACCAACAGAGCCCTTCGCCACTGGGCGGAGGATTAGTGAAGACGGAATGGTTTAAGACATACACTGCGGCTGATCTGCCGGAGAAATTTGAGCTGCTCTTCCAGAGTTGGGATACGGCCAACAAACCAGGCGAACTCAACAACTGCAGCGTCTGCACTACTTGGGGTGTAGCAAAGAAGAAACTTTACCTGTTGGCGGTCTTTCGCAAACGGATCGGCTATCCAGAATTGAAGCGAGCCGTTCGGGAGCAAGCTCAGATGTTCGAGGCGAAGACCGTACTGATCGAAGACAAGGCCTCGGGCACACAACTGATCCAAGACCTAATCAGTGAGGGGATGCACGCAGTCAAGAAATATGCACCCGACGGCGACAAGATCATGCGGATGCATTCGGTCACGAGCACCATTGAGAATGGCTTTGTTGTCCTTCCTGACAAAGCTCCTTGGCTCGGCGAATATCTACACGAACTTGCTAGCTTCCCTAAGGGAAAATATGACGATCAGGCCGACTCAACTTCCCAAGCCTTAGACTGGTTCAAGCAGAAAGCCAAGAATTGTGGTGGAATGCATGAGGCTTTAAGAATCCTAGAAGCAGACTTGAAGTCGGGAAAACTGTCGCAACTTGGTCCGGGTTTTGGATTTAATCGGCGCGACGCACTGTTAGAGTGGGATCGAAGGACTCGGTTTGGGCGCTTCTGATCAGCGCTCTGACCTGTCTATTTC
>JAIQGD010000019.1 GCA_020072765.1 Terriglobia bacterium | reverse complement strand
GCCCACTGTGGCGCGGAAAGTTGGCTCGCTCCGGCCTCTTTGCCCTGCACATGCGGAAACGCGGGGCCAAATGGCTCACCGAACCGCAAAATAGTTTGCGAACAGGCAGGGAATCACGAACGCTTCGAAGTGCGTCTGGAGCCGTGCCGTGGCACGACCAATCCGCATTGTCGCCCTTTCGTGGGACACAAAGGCACGTCACACTACTGCGGGATAATTTCGTAGAACGCGGGCGGATTGCCAACTTTGACACCCGCCGGCGGAGCGCGATGCGACGGCAAATTCGATGGCAGCCACTCGCCGGAGCAAACCGCCCGGACATCGCAAGTCATTTCACGTTACTGTTGATCGTCGTCGTCTTCGAAATCGCTCCCGACGTTAACGTCACGGTGACTGTCCCCGGCCCCTTCGGGGTGGACCTGGATGCCGCGGTGCTGCAACCAGTCCGGCCTTGCGATTCCCTCGTTCACGGGTGAAACGGAGCCTTTCTATTTGATTTGGAAGGGAGCCGAATGGACTACCGGATCGGAACCGGCGCTGAAGTTCAGGTTGTAGGTGCCGGTTGAAAAGCCGGTCGTCTTTAGGTTGAAGATGTAGCCGCCGAGGCCGGAATCGTAGCGGAAATCGAAGTCAGGATTGGAGTTGCCAGCGTCATCCAGGACTCCCGGCGCATTGGTGGTCAGCCTGGTCACGGACAGGGCCTGAACGATGATTCCCGAGGAGGAAACATTGTGGCCGGCTGCATCACAGAGCTGAATCTGGATCGGATAGGTGCTGCCGCTCTTCCTTGCCTTGGTGGGGTCATAGAGCAGGCAGACGTTATAGCTGATGGCATAGCTCACGCTCTGGCTCGCGGTATTCCCCGCGTTGTCACTGGCGTTCACGGTGAAGCTCATTGCTCCAGCGGAAGCGGTGCTTATCGCCGCGCCGTTGGCCGCGGTTCCCGCGCACGCCGCGACGCCTGTGCCGCTGTCCGTGCAGGAGTACGTCGCATGGAGTGAACTGTTGAGGACGTAGCTGGCGTTGTTTGCCGGGGCAACAATGGAAATGGAAGGCGGCACCGTGTCCACAACCCATGCATCGGACGCCGGAACGCTGGCCGTCCCCAAGCTATCCACGGCTTTGACGGCAAAGGTGTGCGAGCCGTCAGCAACCGTGTAGTTCACACCGGAGCTGGCGCACGGCGAAAACGCCTGCCCGTCGAGGCTGCACTGGAAGGTCACGCCGCTTTCGCTGTCGGAGTACGTAAAGTACGCGGAGGCCAGATTCGTGGGGTTTGCGGGAGACGAAACGATCGCCGGCGCGGGCGGTTGGTTCGGAGCCGAGGACGGTCCCATAAAGCGCAAGGCGTGAACCGATCGATTAGTGGTGCCGTGTTCATCCGAGTCGTAGACGACGATCACCTCGCCCGAAGGAAGGAGCGTGAGGGTGTCGAGTTCCTCGTTGAGAGAACTTGTGTTGGTGAGGTTATAAAATTGATTAGCGAGGATGTCGTAGAGAAAAATGTCGCCGAGGCCGCCATTGCGACTCTCGAAGACGACGTAGCTGCCGGCTATCTTGGGGTTGATCTGAATCCCCGGCAGTTGAATCTGAGTCTCCGTCCCGCCGCTGACCGGCCGGTAGAAGATGTCGCCGGCGCCATTCGGGCGATCCGAGTCATAGACAATCAGGTTACCGTTGGTGTCAGGGAATTCTTCGTGAGAAGGATCGTTGCTGGCCACGCTGACCGTCCACGTTCCATTCGACTTCACCGCCTGCCAGATGTCACACAGAGTGCCAGTGCTCTGACAGTGCTCCCAGACCAGCGTGTTTCCATCTCGAGAGAGCCTGGGATTTTGATCGATCTCCAAATCGTTGGTAAGCCGCGTTGGGGTTTTCGTTGGCAGATCGTAAACGATGACTTCGCCCCCGGTCGCCAAGTTCGAGTCCACATACACAATCGTGTCGCCGCCAATCTTGGCGCTAAAGCGCGTGTGGCCGGGCTGAGGGTCGATTTCCGTCCGCGTTCCGCTGGTGATGTCGAAGAGCATTATGGCAACCGTGCCGTCTGGGAGCACTCTGCTGTAGACGATCCTCCCGCCCTGAACATCACTCAATAAATCCTGAAGCGATGTGTCCATCGGGATGCCGGCATCCGTACCGGTCCCCAAATCGTAGTAGTGAATCTCGATGTCTGAGGTGTAGACGACCCAGTTGCCGTCCACGTGCGGGTCGTAATGATCGCCGGGATAGATGGTGTTGACGGGCACGGAAGTGATGGCGAGCGCCGGGCCGGGCTGAGGCGTGAGGACAGTCTGCGCCAGCGCTGGTCGAGTCCAGAGCGCCGTGGCTGCAAGAAGTAACAGTGCGAGTGCAGCGCTTGCTGCCGCTGGCCTAATCCCCCGCAGGCAGGGCTTCTTTTGGCCCGAGGTGGCTCCGAATTCGCCAGGCCGCAAGCCCGCCAGCGCAGCTAGAAATCGCACAAAAGAAATCCCGGACTCTCTCGCTTTTGCTTTCATCGCCGTTCCTCCGATTGTATTGGAGGCGCCGCGCCCTCGAAACTCGCGCCTTCATCGAACAACCAGCCGAGTTGCAGACATACGTACCTCACACCGCCCGGACATCGCAAGTCATTTCACGTTAATGCCGATCGTCGTCGTCTTCGAATCCGTTCCCATCGTTGACGTCACGGTGACTGTTCCCGGCCCCTTCGGGGTGGACCGGGATACCGCGAAGGTTGACTCCCTCCGGCCTCTTTGCCCTGTACATGCGGAAAAGCGTGGCCAATTGGCTCACCGAACCGCAAAATAGTTTGCGAACAGGCCGGGAATCGCGAACGCTTCGAAGTTCTCCGAGGGCCGTGCCATGGCACGACCATTTCACGGCAAAGCTCCCCTTCTCAGGCAGTGGATTTTGCCGGAAAGGAACTGTTTCAAACGTCACTTTTGCTGGGGGGTAAGTTCCAGTGTGCATACGCCGTACTGCCCGTCCAGACCATCTCCGGTAGACGAATAGCGGCCGCCATTGACAAAGTCCAAGTTGTGAAAAGAACACTCGAAACCAGCTGCGCCGCCCCCATATTGGTCGTGGGTGGTTCGGCCGCGCTCGACGACGTCGCATTCGCCGTCGGTGACGCCACCCCCGATCTGGAACGTGCTGGGGGGACCCCCGCCTCCTATTCGCTCGTGGCCCTGGCACGTACTTTTGGTGCCGGCTTGCGAGGATCTCGCTCTGGTCTTAAAGGGGCCTGTGCCGGTCACAGTGTAATAGCCGGGCAGAGGGGACTGGATATTGAATTGGCCCTTGAAAAACCGGTCATCTTCATCGAAGCCTTGATAACCCTCCCTATGGTAGTGGTACTGGATCGTGCCGTCGGCATGTTCCCGAGGGTCAACATGCAGGGGATTATTCGTCGGTGCTGGGTCGCAATCGACTGATTTCGCCACATCCCGGATTTGCTGATCGGCAATATCCTTTAACGCTCTGTCATTCCACATGGAAACGGGCGCGGTCACCAGTTTCAAGGGACCACCCACGAGGCCGGTTGCGGTTGCGACCCCCTGGTTCAGGAATCTCATTCCCGTGACTTGTTGTACTTCCGAGCGCGCCTGCTGCACACCCGAGACGGTTTGTTCCCGGTAAGCTGGATTATCTTGATACGCCTTTTGGGTCACCGGGTTGGTAGGATTTTGTGCGCAATTCTGCAGTGCATCCATCTGTTGCATCCAGCTTTGATTTTGTTGGCTCTTACTGAACGCACTCGCGATATTCCAAAGGGCGCCAACGCCTGCTTTGGCAACACCAAAACTTGAGGAAACACCTACCCCCGCGCCCATCTCGCCACTTTCCTGCGCCCATGCCGAAGGCACGAGGTCCCACCACTGTGCCGAGGGAGCCTGGCCACGGATCGTCTGCTGCAACTCTGCTGGAACGGCGCTGTAGGGAACGAAATATTGCAAGGTGATTCGTGTTTCATCCGCGCCCTCCGCTTTTGCCGAAAACTTCCGGTTGTAGATGAGCACACCCGACCGCGTGGCTTCCTCCAGTTCGGCGGCAGTCGGTGTGTATTGCTCACCGGGGGTGAGGGTGATGGTTTCGTCGGCGATGAGGTTGTCCGGAAAAGTCAGGATGAGATGCGCGGCTGTGTTGCTTTGGCTGATCACGCGGATCTTCGCCTGCGCCAGGTAGGTCGCAGTGCGCATGTCCAGCCCATACTGGCTCATGAGGCTGAAAACCGTGGCATCCACGCCTGCCTTGCTCAAGCCTGGGATCGCCGACCCGGGCTGACCAAAAAGGCCAAACGGGCTCATGGCTTGCGGTGAGGGCGCCGGCTTGCGGAACGATGACATGAATCGCATACCTGTCAGCAAAATGAATCCAATCGCGGCAACCACGATGATTGTCTTGGTGTTTGCTTTCATGGCAGGCCTCCGTTTCTCGGAGCGTGTTGGCGCAGTGAAGCCACGCCTTGATGCCCCGCTGTGGTGCTTGCGCACGCAAAACGGGGGGGCGGGAGGGACCTCTTAAACTACTCCCGCCCCAGACTGGCTGCTACTTCTTGGTGACTTCGGTCAGGACGTTTGTAGCTGCTTGCTGAAGCAGCGGCGTCAGTACGTCTTCGCCATCCGACTTCGCCTTCGCTTTCAGAGTGTTCTGCAGCCGGGGCGAAGATCCCCCGGTGGGGACGAGCTGGTACTGCATGGTGATGTCGTCCTTCGACTTGATTTGGCCGTTGAAGCCGGAGAGCTGGCTCATGGCCTGCTGCTGCGCCGACATGGCGGCCGCCGAAGCCGCAGCCCCGGCAGCCTGAGCGGCCACGGCTCCGCCCATGGCGCCGCCCATCCCGCCAGCCATGGGAGCCACACTGGCGAGGGGTCCAGCCATCTTCATGAACTTGCCGAAGCCTCCCCCCGAGCTGTGTTTCAGCGCCACACTGGAGTACAGAACATAATCACACTGCTTTTGCTGGGCCTCGGCCTGCACCTGGATCGCAATGCGCGAGTCGAGGGCGGCGATCTCGATCGCTGGTCCGCTCATCAACGCGACGACGGCGTTGCGGATGGGCGTGCTGTAGTCCGCTCCCGCGTTGTTGCCCTGGCCCACTTGCGCGTCCGGGGATGCGACACCTATACGGATTTTTCCCGGCGCCTTCGGCCCGAGCGCCTGAGGCGCGGCCACCGCTGTGCTGCCCGCCGGTGGACCACCCATACCGGGCATTCCCATCGTCGGAGACATCCCTCCCATGGGTGCGTTCATCGGCGCATTGCCATGCGGGATTCCATACTGATTGACCGCCTGCCATGCCCCTTGCTGGCCGGCGGCGGAACGCGCGCCGGGGTTCGGGTTGTTCATTATCTGCTGAGCCGCTGACTGCTGGCCTGGGCCGTTGCCTGCCGCTCCCGGCTGCATGGGCGTGCCTGCCGCCTGTTGTGGAGCCATGGATGCGCCGTTGAGTTCGGCACGCGAGCTGACCTGCCGGTACCCCGACGGCACGTCGAACAAATCGGCGGGGAGCTCCTGTTTCGTCAATTCCGAAACCTGGATGGTCACCGTCGTCGTACCACCGTCTGGGGTGGGCATGCTGATGTTCTCCTGCAGCGGGTAGCCCGCCTTGCCGCTGCCATTGCGGCGGGAGATCACCGTGTCATGGCAGCCCGTGCCCTGTTGAACGGCAGGAGCTAACACCGAGCATGCCGCATGCTCTTTGGAGATGTCGGCGAACCAGCCATCGATGTCAAACGACTGGCGGACCTGTGTGCAGGCGTCCGCCGAAGGCTCCTGGACGACTTTGGCTTTCAGGTGCCGCGCCTGATAGCCGTACATCGGCTTGCGCTCGCCGGTGTCGGTGATCGTGGTGGTCACGGTGATCTTTCCTCCAGAGACCTCTGCTGCCGGCGCACCGGTCGCCAGGGCCGCGGCCCTGACGGCGTTCTCGTCCTGGGGATCGTCGGACGCCAGGTAGGTCTGGGCCTGCTCGTTCACCGTCAGGGTGCGCTTGAGGTCGCATTGCCTGAGGGTGATGGTGCTTCCGTTGGGTCCTTGATCCACGCTGCGCTCGCGAGCGCCTTTGATGGAAGTCTCCGTGGTGGAGACGAAATTCCCTCCCACGGAGACGTTTTTCTTGATGTGCAGGTCCTGGGCCTGGACCCCCGTGGCGGCAAACAGGACCGCGAACAAGCAGACACAGCGCAATGATTGGGATGGCATAGTCACTCCTTGCGGTGACGGGCGGAACGCAATCGACAGCCACTAGAGCTGATCCAAGGTTTCGCCAGCGAGATCAGACCCGGCTGTGGCCCCCTGCGGACTACCTATCTACCCTTTCTGCCCTACATATGCGGAAAAACGGGAGAGATTGGCTCACCGAGCAGTACAATTCTCTAAGAAACCGTCCGGGCGGCCCTAAATCACGGCGTTTCAAGCGGATTGACAACCCGTCGGCGATTCCCTATGATGCGCCGCGAGCGCTCTTCCCCACGGCCGGAGACACACGTGCAGAACGGATCTCCCAGGCAGGTCACGGATCTCCTGGTTCGGTGGCGCGCGGGAGACCGCGAAGCGCTGGACGCCCTCATGCCGCTGGTCTACGAGGAACTCCGCCGCCTGGCGCGGCACTACCTCCGCCAGGAACGCCCCGATCACACCCTGCAAAGCACGGCGCTGGTGCATGAAGCCTACGTGCGCCTGGTAGGTCAGAATCCTCCCGAATGGAAAAGCCGGGCCCACTTTTTCGGAGTGGCCGCGCGGCTCATGCGCCAGATCCTGGTGGATCACGCCCGAACGAACCGGGCCGCCAAACGTGGCGGCAACTCGCTCACGCTGTCTCTGAACGAAGCCGTGGCCGGGTCCCCGGGGAAGAACCTGGACATCCTGGCGCTGGATAGCGCGTTGAACAATCTGGCGCAACTCAATCCACAGCAGAGCGAAATTGTCGAACTCCGTTTTTTTTCGGGCCTTTCGATTGAAGATACGTCGGAAGTGCTGGGAGTCTCCCCCGCCACGGTTAAGCGCAGTTGGACCACGGCGCGTGCCTGGCTCTTCCGCGAGATGAACCGGAGCGAGCAGCCGTGACCCCGGAACGATGGGAACGGATCAGCGAAGTCCTGGAAAAGGCGCTTTCGCTCGCCACCACGCAACGCGAGCAGTATCTGAACGAGGCCTGTGCCGGGGATTCCGAACTGCGCCGCGAAGTGGAGTCTCTGATCGCCTCCCACCACGAAGCCGGCAGCCAATTCCTGAACGTCGCGGGCGCAGTGGCCCAGCGAGCAGCGGACACCACACCGCGCGCCGATGTCCGCGCAGGCCGCCGAATCGGCCCCTATCTGGTCGGAGATGAAATCGGACATGGGGGGATGGGCGAGGTTTTCGCCGCCCTCCGCGCCGATGGAACGTATGAGAAGAAGGTCGCTCTCAAATTGGTCCGCAGCGGCTATGACACGGCCTTGCTCCTGGAACGATTTCGCAACGAGCGCCAGATTCTCGCCAGCCTGGACCATCCGAACATTGCCCGACTGCTTGATGGCGGCACGACCGACGACGGCATCCCCTATCTCGTGATGGAACTGGTGGAAGGGCAGCCCATCGACGCCTATTGCGACGCGCGGAAACTGACCGTGACCGAGCGTGTGCAGTTGTTCGGCCAGGTCTGCGGGGCCGTGCAATATGCGCATCAGCATCTGGTGATTCATCGGGATATAAAACCCAGCAACATTCTCGTCACGCAAGAGGGAACGCCGAAGCTGCTGGACTTCGGCATCGCCAAGCTCCTGGATGCTTCCGGCGCCACCGAGGCCACGGTGCTCCGGCCCATGACTCCCGAATATGCGAGCCCGGAGCAGATTCGTGGCGAGCCGATCACCACCGCGACCGATGTCTATTCCCTCGGAGTCGTGCTGTATCAACTGCTCACCGGCCGCTCTCCCTACCGCGTCGATAAGCGGACCGCGGGGAAACTAGCGGAAGCCATCACTCACGACGAGCCCGAGCGGCCCAGCACTTCCGTGGAGCGCACCGAGAGTGTTCTGCAGGACGGAGCGTTGCGCGAGCTGACGGCTGAAACCGTCAGCCGTACGCGAGAAGTGTCGCCCCTTCGGTTACAGCGCCGGCTTCGCGGTGACCTCGACTTTGTCCTGTTGAAGGCGCTACGGAAGGAACCCGCGCTGCGTTACGCCTCGGTGGAACACTTCGCGGGAGACCTGCGCAACCACCTGGAGGGGATTCCGGTCTCCGCAAGAAAAGGGACATGGAGCTATCGCGCCGCAAAGTTCGTAAGGAGGCACAAAGCGGGTGTCGCCGCAGCCGCGCTGGTTCTGATCACACTGGTCACCGGCGTCGCCGTAACCGTGCGCGAAGCGCGCATCGCAGAGGCCAACCGGCGGCGCGCGGAAGCCCGATTTAACGATGTGCGCAAGCTGGCCAACTCTCTTATTTTTGAAGTGCACGACTCGATTGCAAACCTGCCGGGCGCTACCCAGGCCCGGAAACTCATCCTGCAGAGATCCTTGGAATATTTGGATAGCCTCTCTACGGAATCGGGAAACGAACCCAGCCTGCTTCGTGAGCTGGCCACCGCGTACAGCCGCATTGGGTCCCTTCAGGGAAATCCTCAGGACCCCAATCTCGGCGACACACAGTCTGCACTGGCCAGCTTTCAAAAATCGCTTGCGTTGCGCGAGTCGTTGGCGCGCTTAAATCCGAGGAACAGCGCAGACCAGGTGGAACTGGCCGCCGCCTATCTGGACTACTCTGATTTTCAGAGAGCCGCCGCCGGCAACGTGGCGGCGGCATTTGACTACTGCAAAAAGGCGCTCGCCATCTTGGATCAGGAAGCCGTTGCCAGCCCCGACGACGTCCGGATCGTTGTGCAGTCCATGCGCGGGCATGTAAATCTGGGAATGCTGCAGGTCGGCGAAGGCGCCATGGGGAGCATCGGCACAGCATCCGGAGGCGTGGCTGACCTTCAGAAGGCCCTTCTTCTCCGTCAGCGTGCTGTTCAGCTCGCTCCCGCCAATCTAAGTTATCAAGCGCAAGGAGCTGTAATAAATGGGGTCCTGGGCGATGCCGTATTCAAGCTAGGGAATCGTGCTGCTGCCTTGAACTACTACCGCAGTGGCGTCGACATCTTGGATGCGTTGAATCCCAAGGGAGACAATATCCGCTTTGCCTCGAACGCAACGATCCTGACTTCGAAGATCGGCGACGTCTACTTGTTGGAGGGCCAGAACGCGGAAGCGGTCCGTTATTACGCGAAGGCCCAGCAAGCGGCCGCGCGGCTGAAGGCCATGGATCCAAAAAACGAATTTCTGCGCCGAGCGGAAATAACAAGTAGCGCGGAGCTCGGCCTGGCCTTGGTGGAAGAGGGCCGAGTGGAAGAAGGCATCCGCTACCTGCGCAAAACCCTCGGGGCAGTTGCAGGCGAACCATCACAAACGCCGCTCATGCGCACTCTTCAGGGTGTCTTCCATATGTGGATGGGCGAAGCGCTGGAGCACCAAGGCAAGATTCGCGCGGCGTCGCTCGAGTATGCAACGGGCCAGGAGTTCCTGAGTGCGGTGCGCGCCGGCGGCTCGAACGACTTGGAGACGCAGTTCTATTTCTGTTCCGTCACGGAGCGTCTGGCGGGATCTCTTCTCAAGCTCGGTCAAACGGAAAGAGCCAGGCAACAATATGAGCAATCGTTGGCGCTGCTCGGCCCCCTTTCCCATGCCAGTCCGGACGATCAAGATGTTCTATATGCTTTGGCGGAAACATACACCGGAGAAGGCATGCTCGCCGAACAACTCGCTGACAGCAGTCGCACAAGGAAACAGAAAATGTCCGAGTTGCAGGAGGCGAGCGAGTGGTTCCAGAAAAGCCTCCATGCATGGAACAATATCTCCAACCCTGCACGCATTAACACCATCGGGGCCGAAACGACGCTTCCCCTTGAAGTCTCGCGCCACCTCGCCCAGTGCAACCTGGAACTGTCGTCCTCGACGGTTTCGGACCGCCAACTTCGTTAAGTCCGTTGCTGTTCGGTGTGCCGATGCGGCGCCTGCCGCGGGAGTCCCTCCTAGCCCAACAAGAAAACGAAACACAGGTAGGGAAACACAGGTAGGAAATCGCGCGGAGAAATATGCGTGTGGCGCAAGACATTGAAACAAATGGCAGGCCCGTGCGGGCTCGAACCGCAGACCTCCGCCGTGTCAACGGAAGTGCGCCCATGGCCGAGCCGAAGTGTGCTGTCCGAACGAGCTCGGCCGCGAGCGGACAGTTTGTGGAATGCGCAGGCGTGTTAGGATTGGCGACGCAATTCGAAGCTACGGCACGCATCGCCGCGCAAACAGCAGACTCCGTCGAGCCCTGAAATGATGAGATAAGAAGTCTCAGGCAGTCGCCAAAAACTGGGGGATGCACATGGCAGCAACCTCGAAATCGAATCGCTACGTGCTTGCGATAATTTGTCTCGCGATGGCGCTTGCTGCTGGAGCGACTCTATGGCCGCAGTCGCAGCCGATGCTGATCACTTTGGCCGGGCAGTCGATGATCCGTTCAGATATCCGCGCAACCGCGCCGGCGGCCGTGCCGGCGGTCCAATCGCTGATGAAAGGAGACGTGAAGTTCACCAACTTCGAGGCCACCATCGCCGAAAAAGGAGATAAGGCCCCGGAGGACGAGGGATTTCTCTCGCCGCCGGAAACGCTCGATGCGCTCGCGACGTTTGGATTCAATCTGCTGTCTCTTTCCAACAATCATTCTTTTGATTTCCAGCGGACGGGCATTGAAAACACGCTTCGTGAGGTGGAGGAACGGAAGATCGTTCATGCGGGGATCGGACGGAATGCAGATCAAGCCGTGGCGCCGGGTTACTTGCACACGCCGAAGGGTACGGTGGCCCTGGTGGCGAGTGCGTCGGGAGCGATCCAGGAGGGAGGTAGTGCGACGGTGGACCGGCCCGGCGTGAATGAGTTGCGCATTCAAATGGGGGACAAGAAGAACGAGGCGTTTGATGACCTTCCGCCAGGAGTGCAAAATGAGCCGAACCAGGAGGACGCCGAACAAATTCTTCGGAGCATAAGAGATGCCCGGAAACACGCGGATGTCGTCATCGTGTACCAGCACAATCACGTCTTCTCGAACAGGGCGTTCCTGGCGATGTTTGAGGAGGAGTTGCCGGAGCGGCTGGCCCCGAGTGAATGGCTGAAAAAATGGACGCACCGCGAGGTAGATGCGGGCGCGGATATCATCGTGATGCACGGGGCGCCGCTGCTGCACGGCCTGGAGATCTATCACGGGAAGCCGATTTTCTACGATCTAGGCAATTTTATTTTCAACGTGTCTCCCGGGCTCTGGAGGATCGAAGAACCCATCACTTGGGAAAGCGTGGTGGCCTATGTCGAATTTCAGGGGAGTAACCTCAAATCCATCACGTTGCAGCCGATCTCTATGAATTACGTGGGCGAGGGCTTGCCCGATCCTTACCACATCTATGCGAATAACCGGTTCATCGACACGCGCGGCTTGCCGGCGCCGACGACAGGCCAAAAGGCGCGCGATATCCTGCAGCGGATGGCGGACGCCTCAAAACCCTTTGGGACAGAGATAGAGCTCAAGGGCGAGACGGCGACGGTCAAAGTAAAAAGCGGGCACTAGATTTACGGAGGAGTTGCGATGACGCGGTTCGCGTTGTTCTCCTGATCGCGTTTTCGTATGGGGTCCGCTGGCAGCGTGTTCGCTGAACCCGCATGTCGCCGCGACAACCACTGCAACTCGTCCAGAACGGAGTCGTCGATTCCCGCTGATGCAGCGAAAAACACGCAATCACAGGTAGGGAATCACAGGTAGAAACACGAGCGGCGAATCACGACCAAAGGGGTGCGGCTCAGTGCGGTGATCGTTCAGCTCAATTTCATGGCAAAAGGCGCATGGCTGGCAAAGAACTACTCCGCCTCTCCCCCGCCCAACAAACCCTGGCCGTGAATGGAAGGACCGGCGTTCCATCCCGCCCTGGCTTCGACCCCGGCTTCCACAGATGGAAACTCTCCGAAAGCAGCTCCATGGCGGCCGGGGAGTTCCGTGGGATCGAAATCCAATTTGGGCGCCAGTTCTCCCTTGACCACAGCCACCAGGGCCACGTCGCTGACACCGCCGTTGTCGTAGTCGATAGACAGACCGACGCCGGCACGGAACTCGCCTTTGATCGGTCCTAATTCGGCATCCTTGCCCATGCCAGCGGACAACATGAAATCCACGTTGCCCTTCGTCGCTCCAGTGCGCAGGTCCTCGAACTCCTTGCCCTTGAAATAAACAATGTCGTACTTCAGCCTGGCCTGCGTGCAGGTGAATTCCCATTGCACCATGGGCAGATTCAGCTTGATATGTTTGTCGGGGGGGCAGTGGATGTCGTCGAAATCGGGCAGATTGAGGCCGCCCTCTTCTCCCGGCCCCTCGCTGCACACGCCGGCGGTGCGGAAAATAGGACTTGCAACGGCGGTCAAGTCGCCCAAAAACTCCTTTTTGTTTTCAAGCTTATCCAATTGGTACGCGTCGGGATCGAGGATAAACTGCCGGGCAAAACTGATGTCATCGCGAAGGCTGCGGCCAGCATCCCTGTAAGCAACTGCCCGGCCCTCCAGGATGGTGTTGGCGTTTTGGAGATATGGGTTGTAGATGGCCTTCGTCTCGCCGCACTCCGCTTCATCCATCCCCGGGCGTTCGGGCATATTGGCGTATTTGTACCCCACGGCGGCGCTCTCGCTACTGCTCGATTTCTCCAGGGCGTCCAGGCTTCGGCTCGTTTCGGGGGCCTGCGCATCGAAATGTCTTCGAAACGCTTTATAGCGCTCGAAGGCGTCGTTTTGGAGCCGCACCGCGCGCCTAAAATAGGGCGACGGAAAGTCCACCTCTCCGCTGCCCTGCGAGGGGCCGCTGTCATTTGAAATGTTTTCGGTGACATCCGTTCCGCCGCCGAACACAAGACCAACGCCATTCCCTGGCTGCGAATTCGCTTCCTGCTTTTTCTTCAATTTGTCCTGCAGTGATTTGATCATCCCATCCAGGGTCCGATTCTCGGCGGAAATGGCGTCGTGAAAGTCATCCCATTTCTTCACGTCCTCATCGGATTGGTCCGTGTTCTTGGGCCAGCGAGGGTAATTAAATTTCTCCAGGCCGAGAGGATCCTTGTGCATGCCCAGGCTCTTCCTGAGTTCGTCCGGGTCCAACGAAGAGCCGAGGCGCTCGAGATCTTGCTCCCGGTCATCGCTGTAGGTCTCGCTCAGGGAATTCTTAAGGTACGTGACGGCGGCCTGCTTGTTTCCCTTAGACTCCTCGATCAGGGCCTCGGAGCGGTTGGCCTGGGGGTGGCCGGGGAAGCGGCGCACGGCCTTATCCAGGTATTTTTTAGCCTCGTCCATATCGCCCAGGTCAAACCAGGCCTGGCCAATGTTGTTCAGGACGGTGCTGTTGTCGGGATACTGCTGGTCAAGCTTCCAGAGGATGGGCAGAGCGGATTCCGGGGCACCGGCCATGACGAGAAAGGCGGCGTAATTATTCAGGTTGTCGGGACCGGGATTTTCGATCGTCGCTTTGCCCATCAGCCAGAGAGCCACGGCGGACTGGCCGGCGGACCACAGGCCATTGGCGGCGGCGGAAAGTTCCGCCGGGGAAGCCGGTTTGGATTTCAGCGACTTGAAAAGCTGCTCGGCCAGAGCGCGTTTTTTGGCGGCGATGCGCCGGTCGACCATCTCCTGCGTCTTCACGAGAAAGGCGCGCAATTCCGAGTCGGAGAGAATTGCTGTGTGCAGCGTGGCAATCTTGGCGGCGTCTCTTTTGGGGAGCCGAGGAGACGGCCCGGCCGAAGCGGCAGCGGCCTGCGAGTTCCCGGGTGAAGCGCTGGGCATGGCCTTCAGTTTTTCTTGCATCGTCGCCAGCGCCTTCTTATACATGGCTACCTGCTGCTGCAACAGTTGAGCCCTGGCAGTTTGGTTCTGGCTTTCGGCGTCAGCAATTTGGCTTTCCAAAGTCGCGATGCGCTCTTCCAAAGTGGCGATGGAGTTTTGCATGGCGCTCTGTGGGTTCGGAGCGGGGTAATCCTGGGCGAGAGAAAACGACGGCATCAAAAGCGCGATGAGCAGCAGGAAAGTTCGCGCGCTGCACGCGGCTGTGGAAGCGGAGCTGGCGCGGGGCAGGGTCACGGCGGATCCTCCTAAACAGAGTGGCGAGCCGGTGCTTGAACTTGGCGGGGTTTCTTCGTTGGGTCGCAGAAGCGAAGCGGGTAGTAAGGACCCGATGAGCCTGAACGAGCCATAGGCCAGCCAAGCAGGGCCACCTTAGCACAGCGTAGGGCGAAAATGTCAATCGACTTGCAGACGCCGGCGGGTTGGCATATATAGGAACGAACGGAATGCCGAGCGAAGCACTTCGCTGGAAACGCTGGCAAAGAAGGGTTTCCCTCCGCAAAAGAGGAGGACGAGCAATGAGCAAGCGCGGGAAATTGCTTGGCTTGATCATGCTGCTGGGAATCGGCACGGGACCCGCCGTGGTCATCCTTTCGCCAGCAGCCTTCTGTCAATCATCCACGGACGCGGCGAAGAAAGACTATGACGAGACCGTCCGCCGCGCGGACGATTTGATGACCGCGGGGAACGCGTTTGAAGCGGTCTTGCAGTACGAGCGGGCCGGGCGGGTGGCCTACAACAATAAGCTCGATATCGATAAGGCGGCGCTGGACAAGAAGCTGGCGGCGGCGCGAAAGGTGCGGGATGAGAAAAAGAATGCTCCCGCTCCAGCGGCTGCGCCCACGCAGAGTGAAGCGGAACCGGCGAAGAGTGCGGTGGCTCCAGCGTCCGCACCGGATAAAGCAGCGCTCGCTCCAATGAAGGACTATGAGCAAACGGTCAAGTATGGAGATGGCCTCGCGGCCGTCGGGGAGTACCTGGAAGCGGTCAAAGCCTACGAGCGGGCGCGGCGGCTCGCCTACAACAACAAGCTGACGACGGACACCGCGGCGCTGGAGGCGAAAATTGCCGCCACCGGCAAGGCACGGGAGGCCAAGGCTGTGAACACGGGTGAGTTGGTCCCTGAGCCGCTCCCTCCCTTACCGCACCCTCCTGGGGAGAAGGACGAAGGCTTCGTGCCGGATCATGACGGAAAATTCCTGCCGTGGCTTCAGACCACCAACCCTTCTGTCGCCCGCGAGCTGCAGACCACGCCAACGGAGAGTAAAGCGCTCATGGCCAATTTGCAGCGCATTAACGAGGTGGTGAAGAAAGCGGCGCTGCTGAATCCGCCGAGGGGATTCGACGTCTATTCTAGCTCCTCGCGGTATTCGTTCGAGGCCACTGCGGATTTGAAGAAGTATCTGGCGGAAGGGCTGCCGCTGCGAGCGGACACGTTTTTCAGCTTTCCGGGATATTTCGAGAGGCGGGTGCGGCTGAAGGCCACGGGGGAGATCCAGACGCGCTATCTCACCGAAGGCGAAGTGAATTGCGGGCTGCGGTTTCATGTGAACATCCCCCCCATAGTGGGTGTCCGTTACGAAGATGCCCGAGGCCAGTTCTTCATCGAGCCGAGGAAAATCGGCGAGATTGGGGGCCTTCCGGTCTACGGGGAGGGGAGGGCGATGCTGGTGATCGCGCGCCCGGGGGACGAGCTGTGGGTTCCGATCACGATGGAGCGGCTGTTGAAATACCTGCTGCCAACGTATAAGAGCCGGGTGGAATCTTCCCAGAAGTCCGACGTGGAAGCCAAAAAAAGGAATGAGGATTACTTACGCCCCGAGGAGATGGCCAAGCGGCGCAAGGAGGAAACCGCGGTGCGGGCCAAGGGGGGCTCCGGCGCGGAATACGAGGCGCGGCACCTGGAGGCCATGCACCGCGCATGGGAAGAGGGTGCGCGCGAGGAGCTGCAATTCGGCACGAACGATCCGAAGGAGCTGGCGCGGCGGCAGGCCGACGCGCAGACTTACAAAGAGGCGCAGGCGATGCTGGACTCGGGCGACCGGAGCGTCCTCGACGCGCCGGCTTGCGTGCTGGCCGATGCCCCGCCGCATGACTCGATCGAGGGCTGGAAAATACAGCGGCCGGGCACGGCCGGCTGCCGGAGAGTGGTGGAGCGCAATCCGAAGCTGCTGAATCCGAAGCTGCCGCGTTCGGCGCTACAAATCATTTATGTGGATGACATCCTCAACTCCACGCAGTCCTTGGCGGAGCAAAAGCATTTGCGCGAAGATCCCGGAAACTGCGTGGCGGTCAGTAAACTGATCCGGCAGCTCGACTGGCAGGCGATTGCTGGGCTGCTCGAGAAGTAAGCGGTTCGCAGGAAAAGTAGGAAATACCCAATCACAGGTAGGAAATCACAGGTAAGAATTGAAGCGGCGAGTCACGACTGTGGCCTAAGTCATTCAAAAGAATGGTAGGCCCGTGCGGGCTCGAACCGCAGACCTGGCCGACCCGGTCGGCCCGCTCGATGCCCCAGCAGTGCAAACAAATGGTAGGCCCGTGCGGGCTCGAACCGCAGACCTCCACCGTGTCAAGGTGGCGCTCTAGCCAACTGAGCTACGGGCCTACAACACTCACCGGGGCCGTGGCGGCTGAGTTCGGTGAGGCTGCGCGGAAAACACGCAAGATGATTCTAGCACGCCTCGGAAGGGACTGAACAGCGAGGAGCCGGCGCGAGCCTTCGCCCGATGACTGTTTTGCGCAGAGAGCCGGCGCCCTGGCGGCAGAACGGCCTGCGGAAAGAGTCGAAATCGGCCCTTCAGGGGTTTCCCGAGACAAGACGTCGGGACGCACAAACCGCGAAAACCCCTGATGAAAAGGCGCCGCTGATGTCGGAGCTGAAGTTCCGACCCCCTAAAATGCACGTTTCTTCACAAGCTGAGAGACGGCGCGCAGCGGTCAGCGCGTGTGGGGGGATTCCAGGCCCTGGCGTTTCATGGGCCGCCAGGCGACGTCGCCGCGCAGGTACTGCCAGGCCCCTTGCAGCCGCCAAATCATGTGGAGCTGCCGGTAGGGGAAATGCTCGAGGAAGCAGTAGGTCACCAGGCGCAGCACGTCTTTCCAGTCGTTGTAGCGCCGGTAGGTGATCTCCTCCTGCAGGACGCAGCCGATGGAAATCACCGTGGCGAAGACGTAGCCGAAGATCAGGAACTCGACGAAGAAGCGGTGGCTGAGAGCGCCGAGACAGGCCGCGAGGATGATTGTCGCGATGCCGCCCAGTTCGATGACCGGGGCGAAAAACTCGAACACCCACAGGTAGGGAAGCGCGAGCCATCCGATGCGGCCGTAGCGAGGGCGGAAAAGCATATCGCCATTCCGCCGCAGCACGTCCAGCAGGCCCTTGTGCCACCGCGCGCGCTGCCTCCCGAGTGAGCGAAGGTCCGCGGGCACTTCGGTCCAGCAGACGGGATCGGGCACAAACGAAATTCGGTACCGCGCACTGTGCTCCAGCAGATGACGGTGGAGGCGCACGACCAGATCGAAGTCCTCGCCAATCGCCGCGGGCCGGTAGCCGCCCACGGCGCGGACCAGATCGGTGCGGAACAGACCAAACGCCCCGGAGATAATCATCAGCATGTTGAGTTGCGCCCAGGCCTCCCGGCCCATCAGGAAGGCGCGCAGGTATTCGACCACCTGAATCACTTCCAGGCTTTTGCGCGGCAGGCGCACGCGTTGCAGGCGCCCGCCGGCGATGTCCGAGCCGTTGATGACGCGCACAATGCCGCCCACCGCCACCACGCGTTCGGGATCGGCGAGGACCGGCACCATGATCCGCAGCAACGAGTCGCGCTCCAGGATCGAGTCGGCATCCACCACGCAGACGTAGGGAGACGTGGCTGCATTCAACCCGGCGTTGACCGCATCGGCCTTGCTCCCGCCGGGCTCCTTATCGACCACCACCAGCCGCGCGTCGGCGTCGCTGCGGTACAGCCCCCGCACGGGGGCGCTGGGCACCTGCGCGACGTACACGGCGTGCACGCGGCGCAGCCGGAACGCGCCTTCCAATTCTTTCAGCGTGCGGTCCTGCGACCCATCGTTGATGATAATCACCTCCAACTCCGGAAAATCCAGGTCCAGAACGTTGCGGACGGCCATGCAGATGGACTGTTCCTCGTTGTGCGCGGGCATCAGCAGGGTGATGGGAGGCACCAGCGGCGATTCCCGGAACCACGCCAAGCGCAGCGACCGGAGCTTGAGTTGATGCAGAGCCGTGGTCTTCAGCGCGATCAGGAGCAGCATCAGATAGATCAGATTGCAGACGAGGTAGTAGACAAAGAATCCGTGGTTGGCCCAATCCAGAAGCCGGATCATGATGGGCTCACCGGGGCGGGAGTATTCGCCGGAGGCGTGGCCGACGCTTTCGCGGCCAGCTTGCCGGCGCGGAGCACGGCCAATAACGGTCCGGCGTCGAAGCCGCCGCGGGATTCACGCTGCTGCAAGTCGGCTGCGAGCGTTTGCCGCAGGCCGGCGTTTTCGATCGCCGCCAGATAGGCGTACAGCGCGTAGGGATCCTGGGCCGCCACGACCTCCGCGAAGACGGAAGCCATTTCCCCGCGTTGATCCGCCAATCCCTCGGCGGCGCGCATGCGCACCAGGCGGTTGGGATCCCGCAGCGCGTGCAGAAGCGGAGGGATGACTTCCGGCTGGGGAATTCTTCCCAGCGCCACCACGGCACGCAGGCGCACGTACCAAACCGCGTCGCGCGCCAGTTCGGACAGCGTTTCCATCACCGGGGTGTGTTGCCCCGCCTGGCCCAGGGCGCGCGCCGCGGCCGCCCGCAATTCCGGGAGTTCGTCGCTGGCCAGCGCCATCAATTCCTCTTCCAGAGCTCCCGTCGCGATTTCCCCGAAGACGCGGGCCAGCACCTCGCGCACCGGCCGGCCCGCGTACCGCAGATAGGGCAGCAGCATCTGGGGACGCTCGCGGCAGCAGTTGATCAAGGCGTTTTGCAGCGGCAGGGGAGAGACTTGCAGGCCGGCCTCGCCGAGCCAGAGGAGAATTTCGTTTCCGGCCTCGGGTGAGGCCATGCGTCCCAGGCCGCGCAGCGCGGCGTTCCGCGTTTCCGGATTGGGATCGCGCAGCGCCTCGGCCAGGACGGGAATTCCCTCGGGAGCGCGTGTGCGGCCCAGGGCCACCAGCGCGCGCTGGCGTCGCCACCCGCGATGCTTCCGGGCCTCGAAGATGCGTTTCTCGATCAGTCCGGTGGCGCGCAGGAAGGCGAGCAGGCGGGCCGAGTCGTTCGGTTTGGCGGCTTCCAGCGCGTCCAGCGCGATTTCTTCGACAATGCGGCGGTCAAAGGCGCGCGTCCGCCAGGTGTCGTACGGCACCTCGCCGGAGATCAGGGCGTCCCACTCTTGCCGGAACTCGTAGACGCGGCGGTCGCGTTTGGCGAAGTAGCGCTTGCGGTAGGCCCTGCGGAGGAGGATGAAACCCAGCAAGAGGCCGTCGGCGGCCGCCGCGACCAGGATGACCTCCAGGACAATGGCCGCCGGGCCCAGCGTCAACAATTTCTCAAAAGCGGATCCCATAGGTGACTCCAAAGTTGGTGTCCGTGCGATTCCGTGTGCGCCTCTGGTAGCTGGCGTAGCCGGTGATATCGTGGCGCGCGTTGAGCTGGAACCGGAATCCGCCGCCATAGGTTTGCGAGGCGAAACTTCCGATCTGGCTGATCTGCGCGAAGTCCTCGGTGCCGGCCGCGAAGAAGATGTTTCCCAACAGGCGCCGCGCGCCCGCGTGCGTGAGGGGAAAGGCCAGGCGGGTCATCCCCGAAGGTTTCCAGTCCGCGGGCGTGGCGGGGAACTGGCTGCGGGCCTGCGTGAGCCGAATCGACCAGGACCATTCGCGCGGGAGATAGACGAAAGCGGTCTCGTCGAACGTCAGGATGCGGGCCGTGGCGTACCAATACCAGTGCTGGCCGTAGGTGAGTTCGATGCCGCGCAGGACATTGTCCTGGCTGACGGCCCAGCCCCGGTCGGCCGCGAAGAAGGCCTCGGCGCGCGGCACCACCGCGTTATCGCGCGCCACCGCGCCGCCGATGGTGAGCGAACCCCAGCGCGCCGCCGTCCGCGTGACGCCGCCCGTGAATTTTCCCGCGCCGACGCCCGCGATCTGGTAGAAATTTCCCGCCGCGGACGTCGTCCAGCGGGGAGACCATCGGGAGATCAGGCTCAGCCACTGGCTGTGGTTCGCACCGGTGAAGTTGAACAGGTCGTTTTCGGCGCCGAAGCGGAGTTGGTGCTTGGTGTCGTTGCGGAGCGAGGCGAGTTCGTCGCGCGCCGCCACATTCGCGGGGTCCTGTCTCAACACTTGCTGAAATTCCAGGCGCGCCTGGCGCGGCTCGCCCATGGCCACCAGGACGCGCGCGCGGGCGGCGCGCAGGTCCGAGCGCTTCGGATCGAGAGCGACGGCGCGGTCCATGGCGCGGAGCGCGTCCGGCAGGCGACGCTGCTGCAGGTACACGGTCCCCAGGCCCATCCAGTCGTCCGGATCGTTCGGGACGGCCTGCACCAGGGCGGCGAATTCCCGCTCCGCTTCCGTCAGCCGGCCGGCCCATAGCAGAACCCGTGCCCGCCAGGCGCGGATGTCCATGTCTTTCGGCGCGCGCGCGATTTCGCCATCGACAATGCGCAGCGCGCCGGCCCAGTCGTGCGCGGCGGCGGCGTTGCGCACCTCGGCTTGCCAGTCGCGGGCGGTCTGTCGCGCTCGGCACGGCGCAGCAATCCCGGCGGCGATCAGAAAAGCTGCCAGCAGTGGGCCCGCGATCCGGTAGCATCGCCGCCTCGCGGTCATCGTGCTGGCACACCCGCTGATTGTGTTGCGCGCCATGCCCGCGGAGATTCCTGCAAGCGGCGCGCCAATGCGCCTCTCGCCCGCGAAATGTTCCCTGCGGCAAGACGCGTCTGCTGTGTGCGTTACAGCGGCGCGGTGCGTGGATGGGGAGGAAGAGCGATGGGCGCGTGTCCCGTTGCGCAGCATCTGTTTCATCCCGGCACGCGACCGTGGCGCGGACTGCTCGCGCGCGCCGCCGTGCGCGGGGAAGCATAATTGTTGCGAGAAGTTCTTGACACCCGCCGGGGCTGTTGTATGATTATGCAAAGTGATGAATAATCACGCATAAAGGGAACATGGGCGTACAGAAACGATTCCGGCACGGACAGATTTTGAAGCTCCTCACGGGGCAGGCCGTGGCCAGCCAGGACGAGCTGCGCCGCCAGCTCGGCCATCTGGGTGTGCGCGTGACCCAGGCCACGCTGTCGCGCGATCTGCGCGAACTGCGGCTGGTGAAGACCACCGCGGGCTACCGCCCGCTGGCCGATGCGGCGGCCGATGAAGCGTCTCCGCTGCCGACGCTGCCCCATGCCTTCAAGGAATTCCTGCTCGATATCCGCCCGGCGCAGAACATGCTGGTGCTGAAGACGCCGCCCGGCGGCGCGCAGCCCCTGGCCGCCGCGGTGGACGGCGAGCACTGGAAGGAAGTTGCCGGGACGCTGGCGGGCGACGACACGGTGCTGATCATCGCGTCTTCGCGCCGGGCGTGCCTGGCCATTCAGAAGCGCGTGGAGGAAATGCTCCGATGAACGACCCCGTACGGGTCGCCGTCGTCGGAGTCACGGGCTACGCAGGATACGAACTGGCCCGCCTCCTTCTGCGGCATCCCCACATCGAGAGTCCGACGTTTTTTCTCCGCGAGGCGCACGCGAACGTGCGCTGCCTGACGGAGCTTTTCCCGCAGCTGCGCGGCTGGGGCGACGCGCCCTGCCGCCCGCTGTCGGTGGAGGCCGTGGCCGCGAGCGGCGCGGAGGTCGTGTTCCTTTCCACGCCGCACGAGGCTTCGCTCGAGATGGTGCCGGCGCTGCTG
Organism: Terriglobia bacterium; assembly: GCA_020072765.1. Taxonomy (GTDB): domain Bacteria; phylum Acidobacteriota; class Terriglobia; order Acidiferrales; family UBA7541; genus Palsa-295. The sequence continues at coordinate 12,130 of JAIQGD010000019.1, read as the reverse complement.
GCGGCCAATCCGCGCTTGCGGATCGTGGATTTGAGCGGGGCGTTTCGTTTTCAGCGCCCCGAGACGTTCGCGCAGTGGTATAAACTTCCGGCGCCCGACGCCAAGACGCTGGCCGAGGCGGTCTACGGATTGCCCGAGCTGTACGCGGACGCGCTTCCGAAGGCGCGGCTGGTCGGCAATCCGGGGTGTTACCCGACCTCGGTGATTCTGGGCTTGCGGCCGCTGGTCGCTGCGGGGTGGATGGACGCGGCGCGGGGGATCGTCTGCGACTGCAAGTCGGGCGTGACCGGCGCGGGCAAGGAACCGAGGCGCGACACGCACTTCGTCGAGGTGAACGAAAATTTCCGGGCCTACAATTTGTTCACGCACCGCCACACGCCCGAGGTGACCGAGCATCTGGGCCTGGCGGCCGGGGATTTCGTCTTCACGACGCACCTGTTGCCGGTGGCCCGCGGCATTTTGTCGACGCTGTACGGGTGGCTGAAGCCGGCGCGGAAGGCGGAGGAAATCGAAGCGCTGTACGGCAAGTTTTACAACGGGCGGCCGATGGTGCGGATTCTGCCCGCGGGCACGCTGCCGGAGCTGCAGCATGTGGCCCGCACGAATTTCTGTGATATCGGTTTTGCGCTCGACGCAGCGGGCGAGCGGCTGGTGGTGGTGTCGTGCCTGGACAATCTGGGCAAGGGCGCGGCGGGGCAAGCGGTGCAAAATCTGAATGGGATGCGCGGGTATCCGGAAACGGCGGGATTGCTATGAGAATGGTCATCAAGATTGCAGGGGCGCTGCTGGAACGCGAGGAAGACGTGCAGGGAATTGCGCGGCAGATCGCCGAACTCGCCCACGCCGGCCATGAGCTGTTGGTCGTGCACGGCGGAGGAAAAATCTTCACGGCCACGCTGGCGCGCATGGGCATCACCAGCCGTTTCTTCAGCGGCTTGCGCGTCACCGACCGCGAGACGCGCGACGCCGCGGTGATGGTCTTCGCCGGGCTGCTGAACAAGAAGCTGGCCGGAGCGATCTCGCTGGCGGGCCAGCCCGCCGTGGGCATCAGCGCAGCCGACGCGGCCTGCTTTCTGGCCGAGCCAATGCAGGCCGACGATTGCGAGGGCGGGCTGGGGTTCGTCGGCTATCTGACCGAGGTCAACGTGGATTTCCTGCGCTCGCTCTGGCGGGAAGGCATCGTGCCGGTGGCTTCCTGCATGGGGCTGGGCGCCGACGGCGAGTTGTACAACATCAACGCCGATCACATGGCCGCGGCCGCCGCGGAATTCATCCACGCCGAACGCCTGATCTTTCTCACCGACGTGGCCGGCGTGCTGGATGGCGAAAAGGTGCTGCGCGCGGTCCGCGGAACGGAGATTGAGGATCTGATTCGCCGCAACAAGGTGTCCGGAGGAATGATTCTGAAGCTGGAAGCCGCCAAACGCGCGCTGGCCGGTGGTGTCGCCGAAGTGCGCATCGTCGGCGGGACCAAGCCCCGCGCTTTGCTCGCGGCCGCCAGCAGCGGGCGCTGCCCGGGAACGCGCGTGCTGCCTGTCATGCGCGCAGCAACGAGAGCCAAAGCAGCCCGCGGGGTCGCCTAACCGCCATGGCCAAGAAAAAGAGCACCACCACCGCACGCCTTTCGCCCGCGAAGATCCGCGCCGACGAAGCGCGCTACGTGATGAACACCTACCGCCGCCCGCCCGTGGTGTTCACGCACGGCCGCGGCTGCCGCCTGTACGATTCGCAGGGGCGGGAATATCTCGATTTTCTGGCGGGCATCGCGGTCAACGCGCTGGGCCACGCGCATCCGCGGATCGTGCGCGCCATCCGTCGCGAGGCCGGACGCGCCACGCACGTCTCCAACCTGTTTCACAACCCCTACCAGGCGCGGCTGGCGCGCAAGCTGGCGGAGTGGTCGGGACTGGACCGCGTGTTCTTCGCCAATAGCGGCGCCGAGGCGATTGAAGGAGCGCTGAAACTCGCGCGGGCGCACGCGCACGGCAAAACCTCCGCGAGCGGCGCGCCGAAGACGCGCATTCTGGCGCTGGAAAATTCCTTTCACGGGCGCACCATGGGCGCGCTTTCCATCACGCACACGCAGAAATACCGGGAGCCGTTCGCCCCGCTGATCCCCGGCGTGGAATTCGTCCGCTTCAACGATGTGACCGATCTCGAAGCGAAGTTCGACGACACGGTCTGCGCCCTGGTGGTCGAACCGATTCAGGGAGAGGGCGGCATTGTCCCGCTGAGCGAGGCGTTCTGGCAGCGGGCGCGCGCCCTGGCCACGCAATACGACGCCGCGCTGATTGCCGACGAGATTCAGAGCGGCCTGGGGCGCACGGGCCGGAAGTTCGCCTATCAGAGATTCGGCTCGCTCCCGGATGTGGTCACCATTGCGAAGCCGCTGGCCGCCGGGTTGCCGCTGGGCGCGTTCCTGGCGAGCGAGAGGTTCGCCTCCGCGCTGACGCCGGGCTTGCACGGCTCGACGTTCGGCGGAGGTCCGCTGGTCTGCGCGGTGGCGCTGGAATTCCTCACCGTGGTCGAGGAAGAGGATTTGCTGGCCAACGTGCGCGCCCGCGGCGCCGAACTCCGCGGCGGGATCGAAAAGCTCGCGGCGCGGCATGAGTTCATCCGCGAGGTGCGCGGCGAAGGGCTGATCCTGGGCATTGACTTGGTCATCGAAGGCGCCCCGTTCGTCAAGGAAGCGCTGCGCCGCAGCCTGCTGATCAACTGCACGCACGATCATATTTTGCGGCTGCTCCCGCCATTCATCATCTCCTCGCGGGACGTGGCCGAGTTCCTGAAGAGATTCGAGGCCGTGCTAAAGCGCGCGGCCAAGTCCGCGGCCGCCGCCTCTTCGCAGGGCGCCCAGGCCGCGGCGCATGCGCAGCCCATCCTTCGGGCTGCGGCGAGGTGAATATGGACGCCGTAGCGACACCGACTGCATTGAAACACGATCTGCTGACCGGCGCGGAGTGGACTCCGGCGCAGTTGCGCGATTTCTTCCGCCTGGCGGCGCAGATCAAGGCGCATCCCGACGGTTATCGCAGCGCGCTGGCCGGCCGCGTGCTCACCATGATTTTCGAAAAGCCCTCGCTGCGCACGCGCGTGACCTTCGAGACCGGCATTGCCAATCTCGGCGGCACGGTCATCTTTTTGGATCATACGGCGTCGCGGCTCGGCGAGCGGGAGCCCATCCGCGACATCGCCAAGAATCTGGAACGCTGGGTGCAGGGCATCGTCGCGCGCGTGTTTGCGCAGGAAGCGCTCGACGAACTGGCCCGCAACGCGAACGTTCCGGTGATTAATGCGTTGTCGGACAAGTTTCACCCCTGCCAGGCGCTGGCGGATTTCTTCACCCTGGAGGAACGCTTCGGCGGGCTCCGCGGGCTCAAGCTGGCCTACGTGGGCGACGGCAACAATATGTGCCACTCGCTTTTGGTTACCGGGGCGCGCTGCGGAGCGCACGTGCGCGTGGCCACGCCGGAAGGCTACGAGCCGAACGCCGCGATTGTGGCCGAGGCCAAGCGCGTGGCGCGCGAAACGCGCGGCAAGATCGAAATTCTGCGCGCGCCGGAAGAAGCCGTCTCCGGGGCGCAAGCGGTCTACACCGACGTCTGGGCGAGCATGGGACAGGAGAGCGAAACCGCCAAGCGCGAGGTTACCTTTGCCGCCTATCAGGTGAATGAAGCGCTGTTCGCGCAGGCCGCCCGGGATGCCGTCTTCCTGCACTGCCTGCCCGCGCACCGGGGACTGGAAGTCACCCCGGGTGTGATCGACTCGCCCCACTCGATTATTTACGACCAAGCGGAGAATCGCCTGCACGTGCAGAAGGCGATCCTGCACACCCTGCTCACTTAAGGAGAAGCCGTTGCCCAAGAAAGTGGTTTTGGCATATTCGGGAGGGCTGGACACCTCCATCATCATTCCGTGGCTCAAGGAAAACTACGGCGGCTGCGAGGTAATCGCCATGATCGGCGATCTCGGCCAGCGCGAGGACCTCGAGGCCGCAAACAAGAAGGCCTTGGCCACCGGAGCCAGCGCTTCCTACATCGAGGATCTGCGCGAGGAATTCGTCACGGGATACATCTGGCCGACGCTGCGCGCCGGCGCCGTCTACGAGCACAAATATCTGCTGGGCACTTCCTTTGCGCGGCCGCTGCTGGCCAAGCGGCAGGTCGAGCTGGCGAAAAAAGTCGGGGCCGATGCGCTGGCCCACGGCTGCACCGGCAAGGGCAACGACCAGGTGCGGTTCGAGCTGGCCGCCAAGGCGCTCGGTCCTGAACTGACCATCATCGCGCCGTGGCGCGAATGGAAGATTTCCTCGCGGGAAGAGGCCATCGCCTACGCCCAGTCGCACAACATTCCGGTCGAGCAGACCAAGAAGAATATCTACAGCCGCGACCGCAACGTGTGGCATTTGAGCCATGAGGGCGGCGTTCTGGAAGATCCGGTCAACGCGCCGGAAGAGGCCATGTGGCAGTGGGTCACTTCGCCCGCCAAGGCGCCCGATCAGCCCGCGACGGTCGAGATCGGCTTCGAGCAGGGAACCCCGGTATCGGTGAACGGCAAGAAGCTCGCTCCGCTGGCGCTGCTGGAGCAGTTGAATGACGTCGCGGCGGCCAACGGCGTGGGGCGCATGGACATTGTCGAAAATCGCCTCGTGGGCATCAAATCGCGCGGCGCGTACGAAACGCCCGGCGGAACGCTGCTGGTCGCCGCGCACCGCGAGCTGGAATCGCTGTGCCTGGACCGCGAGACGGCGCATTACCAGCAGATCCTTTCGCTGCGCTACGCGGAAATGGTGTACTACGGCATGTGGTTCACGCCACTGCGCGAATCGCTCGACGCGTTTTTCACCCATGCGCAGCGCCGCGTTACCGGCTCGGTCACGCTGTCGCTGTTCAAGGGCAACGTCAACGTGGCGTCGCGCCAGTCGCCCTACTCGCTCTACCGCACCAACCTCGCCAGCTTCAGCATGGCCGGCTACAACCCCAAGGACGCCGAAGGCTTCATCAATCTCTTCGCGCTTCCGATCACCGTGCCCCCCGAGGCGGCTCCGAGATGACCTCCGCCGGCGGCGCAAAAATGTGGGGCGGCCGCTTCGAACGGCCCCCCGACGCTTCCTTCTACGAATTCGAGCGTTCGTGGCAATACGATCGCCGGCTCCTGCCGCAGGAGCTGGCGCTGGATCGCGCCTGGGCGCGCGCCATTGCCGCCGCGGGGATTCTGACGCAGGAGGAGAGCCGGCGCATTGTGGCCGCGCTCGACGAGATCGAGACGCGGGCGCAGTCGGACGCCGCCTGGCTGGACGCCTCGGACGCGGAAGACGTCCATCACTTTGCCGAAACCGCGCTGATCGAGAAGCTCGGTCCGCTCGGCGCGAAGCTGCACACGGGGCGCAGCCGCAACGAAATGGTGGCCACCGAATTCCGGATGTACGTCAAGCAAGCGGCGGGCGAGATGCGCCGCGCCGTCGCCGCGCTGCTGCGAGCCATCGCGTCGCAAGCCGAGAGCCATCTCGGCGTGCCCATGCCCGGCACCACCCATCTGCAGCACGCGCAGCCGCTGCTGCTATCCCACTGGATTCTCGCGCATGGCCAGGCCTTCGAGCGCGACGCCGAACGCCTGGCGGCCGCCGCGGCGCGTGCCGACGTCTGCCCGCTGGGTTCGGGCGCGCTGACGGGCTGCGCCTTTCCGATCAACCGGAAGGCGCTGGCGCAGGACCTCGGTTTTTCGCGGATCTCGGCCAACAGCCTCGATGCCGTCAGCGACCGCGACTTCGCCCTTGAGGCGCTGTTCACCCTGGCGACGCTGGCCACGCACTTATCGCGGCTGGCCGAGGACATGGTGCTGTTCGCCACGCCGGAATTCGGATTTATCGATTTGCCCGACGAATACTCCACCGGCAGCAGCCTGATGCCGCAAAAGAAAAATCCCGATGCCTGGGAACTGATTCGCGGCAAGACGGGCCGGATGTACGGCGCGCTCGTTTCGGTGTTCACCACCTGCAAGGGCCTGCCGACCAGTTACCAGCGCGACCTGCAGGAAGACAAGGAACCGTTTTTCGCGGCCTACGATCAGGCTCTGGCGATGACGCAGATCGCCGCGGCGACGCTGGCGGCCACCGGCTTCCGCGAAGCGCGCCTCCGCGAAGCGGCGCAAGACCCCGCGCTGGTGGCGACCGAAGTCGCCGATTATCTGGTGGCGCAGGATATTCCCTTCCGCGAGGCGCATGAGATCGTCGGAAAGCTGCTGCGCGCGGCCGAACAGGATGGAAGATCCATTCGCGAGTTGCCGCTGGAGCGGTTGCGCGAGTTTTCGCCGGTGTTCGGCCGGGAAGTCGAAACCGTGTTGACGCTGGAATCGGCGCTGGCCCGGCGCGGCATCGCCGGCGGAACGGCCCCCGGAGCGGTGCGGGCCGCGCTCAAGGAGTTCCAGGCCCGGTTGGTCCAGCTCGAGGAGAACCCATGAGGGCGCGCAAAGCCAGAAGGGCGGACGCCGGCGCGATTCACCGGCTGATCACGCACTATGCGGCGCAGGGGCTGCTATTGCCGCGCGGGGAAGAGGAGATTCACCGGGACATCGGCCACTTTCTGGTCCTCGAGGAAAAGGGCCAGGTGACCAGTTGCGTGGCGCTGGAAAGCTATGGCCCCACTCTCGCCGAAGTTCGCTCCCTTGCCGTGGACCCCGGAAATCGCGGGCGCAGCGCCGGCTCGCAGCTCATCGAATTTGCGTTCGCCGAGGCGCGCCGCCGGGGCGTCGCGCAGCTGTTTGCCGTCACGCACGCCCCGGAGTTTTTTCAGCGCCACGGGTTTGAAGGCGTCCGGCGGCAGTCGCTCCTGCAAAAGACCGAGCGCGATTGCCGCGCGTGTCCCAAGCGGCGGGCGTGCAAACTCGTGGGCGTCATCGCCACGGTGATTCCCGAACGCATCGCGGTGCCGGCGCTGGGTGTTCCGGCAAGACACGCGGCGGCCCTATGAACCCGCACCTTTCCGCTTCGGACGTCCCCCGGGGATTCACGTTTGCCGCCACGCACTGCGGCTTGAAGAGGTCGCGGCTCGATCTGGGGATTCTGATCAGCGAAACTCCCGCGGCGGCCGCCGCGGTCTTCACGACGAACCAAGTGGTGGCGGCGCCGGTCATCGCCTCGCGCGAACATTTGCGGAAGGCGCGGCACAAAATGCGCGGCGTGATCGTCAACTCCGGCAACGCGAACTGCTGCACGCGCGAGGACGGCTATCCCGCTTCGGTGGCCGCCGCCAGCAAGCTGGCCGCGGAGATGGGAGGCCTGGACCGCACCCAGTTTCTGGTGTGTTCGACCGGGGTGATCGGCGCGCCGCTGCGCGTCGAGAAAATTCTGCAGGCCGTTCCCGATTTGGTGGGCGCGCGCAGCGCGGATTCCGGCGCGTTCGAGGAGTTCGCCCGCGCCATCATGACCACGGACACGCGCCCGAAGTGGGCCAACGCGCAGTGCCGCATCGGCGGGAAACCGGTGCGTGTGCTCGGTTGCGCCAAAGGCTCGGGAATGATTCATCCGAACATGGCCACGATGCTGGCGTTTCTGGCCACCGACGCCGCCATCTCGCCCGCGCTGCTTTCACGCGCGCTGCGGGCGGCGGTGGGGCCGACGTTCAATTCCATCACCGTCGATGGCGACACCTCGACCAACGACACCGTGACGGTGCTGGCCAACGGCCAGTCCGGCGCGCCGGCCATCGAGGGCGTGAAAAGCGCCGGCTACAAGAGTTTTTGCGCCGCCCTGCAAGACGTCTGCCGCTCGCTGGCGCTGGCGATTGTCGAGGATGGCGAAGGCGCGCAGCGCGTGATCGAAATCGAAGTCCACGGGGCGCCTTCGGATCGTGCCGCCAGCCAGCTGGCCCGCACGGTGGCGAATTCGCCGCTGGTGAAGACGGCATTTGCCGGCGCGGACCCCAACTGGGGCCGCATCCTGGCGGCCGCCGGGCGTTCCGGCGTGCACTTCGACCCGGAGCGCACCAACATTTCCATCGCGGGGATTCCCGTGTGCCGCGGCGGCCGCGAGCACACCTTCGACGAAGCCGCCACGCACGAAAAGATGCTCGAGAAATACGTCACCGTCCGCCTCGATCTGCATTCCGGCCGCGGCTCGGCCCGCGTCTGGACCTGCGACTTCACGCAGGAATACATCCACATCAACGCCAGCTACCGCACCTAAGAGGCTGTTGCGGAACCCAAGCGCGGCATCTGCCCGGTCCCGCGTCGCAGGACCGGCCGCTACAAAACCAGCGCACGAATCACCAGTCATGCACGGTAGCCACGACGAGCGATTTTCTCGTCGTGGGGATTTGGCATGACCACGCAAACATCCCACCACGAACAGCGACGGCTCGTCGTGCCCACGAGGTTGCGATTGGCGCGCCGGTGAATTTGTAGAGGCGTGCCGGAGGGAGTTCCGCGCGAAGCGTAGTTACCCTTGCGTGAAGATGGCTCTGAAGAAATCTTCCCACGGGCCCGCAGCCTTGCGGGTACGGGCCGCGCCACACGGCAAGGGTTGACTGCGGGGGCCAGTTGCAGCAAGATGCTCGTGAGCTGCTGGAGCGCGTGCTTCAGCCTCGAGTGGCCGGCGCATTGCTGACTGCCCGCGGCCGGGATCCTGCCTCTTCAGCCTCGCAGACGTGCCCTCATGCAACTGGGGGCACAAGGAGCATGACCGTGAAGAAACTGTACGTCGGTAATCTTTCGTTCAAGGCTACGGAAGAGCAGGTGCAGGCTCTGTTTACGGAAATCGGGTCACAGCCGGATTCTCTGACTTTGCTGCGCGATCGCTTTACCGGGCAACCGCGCGGCTTCGGATTCGCGGAGTTCCACGACGATGCGGAAGCGGAAAAGGCGATTGCCGCTCTCAACGGCAAGGACTTTCTCGGCCGCGCCCTGGTGGTCAACGAAGCGCGGCCGCAGCGTGAAGGCGGTGGAGCGGGTGGTGGCGGCGGACGCGGGGGCCGGGGCGGCGGCGGTGGTGGCGGCGGGCGCGGCGGCCATGGTGGCGGGCGCGGCGGACGCGGCGACTACGGCGGGCGCGATCGGTAAGCTCCCCTTCCTACTTTTCATTGTAAATTAACGGCGCAGATCCTTCTGGGGCGGGGCTGTACGGGGTCATGCGCCAGGCTGCCAAGAGCCGCAGGCGCGTGGACGTGTGCGCATGCGCGTTCAGGCCATGGCGGTGTGCTGCTGATCGGCCCGCACCAGCGGCTTCGGCTCGGTGGCTTCCACGCGCCCTTCCGCGTACGAAAACCTCTCGATGGTGGTTCCGCGAAGACCCAGCTGGATCAGCGAGTTGATGTCGAGCTTGGTTTCGGCTTCCGCGAGTTCGGCCGGGCGCGCGGAGAGTTCCGGCGTGCGCGGCATAAACACGGGGCAGCAATCGTGGAAGGGCTCCGAGGAAATATCGTAGGTTCCGATTTTGCGCGCCGTTTCGATAATGTCCATTTTATCGGCGCCGATCAGCGGGCGGAACACGGGCATGCGCGCGGCGGCGTCGACGGCCACCAGATTGCGCAGAGTCTGCGAGGCCACCTGCCCGAGGCTGTCGCCGGTGACGAGCGCCAGGGCGTGGTCGCGGCCCGCCAGGACTTCGGCGATGCGCAGCATCATCCGCCGGTAGAGCAAAATGCGCACGCCTTCGGGCGCGAATTGGACGATGTTGCGCTGAATGGCTTCGAAGGGCACGCGGTAAAGTTTGGCGCGGAATTGATAGGGCACCAGCGCGCGCACCAGTCCGCTGGCCACGTGCAGCGAGGATTCGCCCGGCTCGGCGCCCGTGCCGTAAAAGTGGATGAAGCTGAGATGCGCGCCGCGCTTCATCATGTGATAGGCGGCCACGGCGGAGTCGTAACCGCCCGAGAGCAGGCAGGCCAGGCGCCCGGCGGTGTTGGCCGGCAAGCCTCCCGGGCCCGGAATCTTTCGCGCGTAGACCAGCAGCGGCCCCGGAGTGACTTCGATGTGGCAGGTCAGCTCGGGGTTTTTCAATTGCACGCGGACGTCGCGGCCCTGGGCGCGGAGTTGTTCGAGCAGGTGGCGCCCCACGGTGGACTCGATCTCGGTGACCGGGTGGGGGAAGGATTTGTCGCTGCGCTTGGCGCGCACGGCGAAGTTGGCGAAGCGCAGCGGGGAGACTTCGTCCCAGGCGGCGCGGCAGAGGGTTTCCATGTCGCGCTCGACGGGATGGGCCACGGCGTAGTAGGCCACGCCGAGCACGCGCTGGACGCGCCGGATGGCTTCTTCGACCGAGGCGCCCTCGCCCAGGCGCACCACGAAGCGGTCGCCGGGCTGCTCGATGCGCTCGACGGGAACTCCGCCGAGGCTCTGGCGCAGCGCGGTGAACAGCTTGCCGAGAAAAAATTTGCGGTTGCCGCCCTTGAGCCACAGCTCGTGATAGTGGACGACGATGACCGGATTGCTCATGCGGATTTCTCGCGGTTCACATAGCCTCGTAACGTGCGGCCGGTACGATCTCGATCGGCTTTCAGAAAGTATAGCAGCCGCGCGCCGGGGCGTGTAGCGCGTTCGAGTTCGTTGGGGGCTGGCCCGGCGGCGAGGCGTGGCGCGCGGTGGCCCGGGGGGCGGGACCGGTACTCACTGGATACACGCGCAGTACGACAGCGACTTTTGCTTGCGTCCGGGGTTACAATCGGCACCGTTCCTGTACCGAGCGAAGTGGGGCCCCCGGCACGCGGATTTTTTGCTACCCGAACCGCTTTGGGCGCATCCAATGGGCTCAGGGCGCAGGGGAGGACACGATGTGGAGCCGGCGAGACTGGCACAGTTTTTTCGATGTGGTGAGGAAGCGGCACATGCCGCGTCCGCTGCGCCCGGTGGACCGTTCGTGGCGCAATCGCCTGGAGCCCGCCGAAGGCTACAGCCTCGCCGAGCTCGATGATGCCGGCCTGACCATCGAACAAGCGGAAAACCTCGGCTTGCCCGTGGATGCCGGACGCGTGGGCGCCTACGGCCCGAATGTTTCCGCGTTGCGGGAATACATCCGCGCCACGCGCTCGCGTTTCTAGCCCGAATTTCCCGCCACAATCCAGAACAGGCTGAAGCTGGGGGAACGCGGCGCAGAATCGCGCCCGAGGCGTTGCCAGAGCCGGGCGGGCGCGGCAGTGCCGCGCCCCTACGGGCTGATCAGTAGGCGGCGTGACGTCGTGGCGGTCCCCGGCGCTTCCGCGCTGAACCGGCTTTTCGCTGATTTTCCTCCGATCGCCTTCGCCTGTCGGCGGCATTTCCCGAAACTGGTTGCACTCCGCGGGAGAACGCCGTAATTTAGGGTTTCTCTCCAGAGCAAGGAAGCCACCGTGAAGAAAAAGATTCGCGTCGTGCAGTTTGGAGTGGGGCCCATCGGCGCCTCGATTGTTCGCTTGCTGCGGCAGAAGGCCTCGGTGGAGATTGCCGGAGCCATTGACCGCGATCCCGGCAAGGCGGGGCGCGACCTGGGCGAAGTGGTGGGCGCGCCGGACGCCCCGTGGGGCATCGCGCTTTCGGCGCGGGCGCCCGCGGTGCTCGGCAAGCACGTGGACGTCGTGATCCATACGACTTCCTCGCATCTGCCGCACGTCATGGACGAGCTGCTCGCGTGCATCTCCGCGGGTTGCTGCGTGGTTTCCACCTGCGAAGAACTGGCCTACCCGTTCCGCAAGTATCCCGAGCTTTCCGCGCAGCTCGACGCCGCCGCGAAGGAGGAAGGCGTCGCGCTGGTGGGCACGGGCGTCAATCCGGGATTTGTGATGGATAAGCTGGTGCTGGTGCTTTCGGCCGCGGCGCAGCGCGTGGATTCGGCGCGGGCGGTGCGCATCGTGGACGCCTCGAAGCGCCGCCTGCCGTTGCAGAAAAAAATCGGCGCGGGCATGACGCCCGAGGAATTCCGCGAGCAGGTCGCCGCCGGGATCATCAAGCATCACGGCTTGCCGGAATCGGTGGCGATGGTCGCCGACAGCCTGGGCTTCGCGGTCGACGACATTTCCGAGAGCATCGAGCCCGTGATCGCCGCGGAGAAAATCAAGACGCCGTTCCTGGAGGTGGCTGCGGGCCGCGTCGCGGGCGTGCATCAGATCGCGCGCGGCACGGCCGCCGGAGAAGAGAAGATCTTCATGGAGCTGCAGATGTACGT